>JBBCHM010000002.1:301155-602311 GCA_037200045.1 Rhizomicrobium sp. | reverse complement strand
ATACAGATCGAGCATGGCCAAGCCTTTCAGCCGTTCAGATAGGTGACGCGGCTGGCCATCGGGGTGCGGCCCATGGCCCAGGTCGCCTTGGTCGCGGGGCGCGCATAGATCCTGCGCAGCCACGCCATGATGTGGGGCGTCTTCTCGTCGTTGCAGAGCTGCGGCTGCGCCAGCGGCAGCGCATAACCGAGATTGAACCCGTTGATGTCCGCCAGCGAATAAGTATCGCCGGCCAGCCAGGGCCGCGACGCGAGGGCTTCTTCGAGGCATTGGATACCGATGCCGGAACGGCGGCGCGATTCGGCGAGTTCGGCTTCCGAGAAGGTGTTGTAGATCGCCTTGGACCAGGCGATGCGGCGCTCCTTCAGCGGAATGCGGTCGATCGCGGCCTTGAGCTCGCCCGGATCGCGCGAGCGCACCGAGGGACCGACGAACACGCTCCAGCCGATCATGCTCACCGAGGGCGCGAAATACTGATCGAAGAAGCGCATCCACCAGCGCATGCGCCAGCGCTCTTGCGGCGCGGCGGGGCGCAGCGGCGGGCCGGGAAACGCCTCGTCGACATATTCCATGATCGCGGTCGATTCGGTCAGCACCATGTCGCCATGGACCATCGCCGGAATCGTGCCGTTCGGATTGACCGCGAGATATTCGGGCTTGTGCTGATCGAAGTTGAGAAGGTCCAGGTAATGGCTCTCGAACGCGACGCCCTTCTCCTTCAGCGTCAGCATGGGCTTGCCGGAATTGGCGTTCGGCTCCCAGTGATAAAGTGTCAGCATGTGTTCGAGCCTCGGACGCGCGGTCGAGAGAATCTTTGCGCGCCAACCTGTTCGACGCTTCGCTCACACTGAAGGACGAACTCGCTAATTCGGAACCGTCGGGCGCGAAGACGAAAACGTCGGGTGCGAAAACAGAAATTCGCAAAGCGCGACTTTTCCGCAACCAATGGCGCCGTCTATTGCGGTGCACCCAACAGCCCGTTCCAAGGGCGAACGACGACTCTGCCGCCGGAGAACTCAGGGCAGTATTTCCAGCACCTGCCGTTAAGACTCCAAGCAGAGTTCGACCGGTGTTCAACGTCTTTCCTTCGTAAGCTCGGCACACGGACTGTTTGCGCCGACCACGCTTATGCTATTTTGCCGCAACAAAGAGTCTGGTGCGCCAAGCGTGTACCGATCACAGCGGCCAGGGCCGCTATCAGGGAGGGGCTTATGCCTGTAGTTCATCAAACGAGGAATCGTACCCGCTCGCGCGTTCTGAGCGGTCTGTTCGTTGGCGCATCGACTCTCGCAATCGCCGCCGGCCTTGCGACACCGTCCGTCGCGGCGGACGCCACCGCGGGCGGCGGCATCGAAACCATCGTGGTGACCGCTCAGTACACGGAGCAGAATCTCCAGTCCACGCCGCTCGCCATCACGGCCGTCACCGGCGCCGATCTGGAGGCCCGCGGCATCAACGATTTGTCGCAGCTGGGCACCTCCATCCCCGGCCTGTCGCTGACCAAGGCGCCGGCGGCGTACGGCAACGGCGTGCAGACCTATATCCGCGGCGTCGGCCAGTACGACACGGCGTTCGCCAGCGAGCCGGGCGTTGGCTTCTACATCGACGACATCTATTACGGCACGATGTCGGGCTCGGTCTTCGACCTGATGGACCTGAACCGCGTCGAAGTGCTGAAGGGGCCGCAGGGCGTGCTCGGCGGCAAGAACGACATCGGCGGCGCGATCCGCATGATCACCCAGAAGCCCGGCGACGACAATGCCGGCTATATCGAGGCGACCTATGGCTCGTTCAACGAGATCAACGTCAAGGGCGCGATCGACTTCACGATCATCCCCGACCATCTGTTCGCGCGCGTGTCGGCGACGTCGCGCCAGCAGGACGGTTATGTGAGCGTCATCGACTATGCCTGCGCCCATCCGGCGACGGCCGGCTCGCTGGTGCCGGTGACGACACGGGCGGACTGCAAGGTCGGCACCCAGGGCGGCACCGATGTCGACGGCGCCCGCCTGGCGCTGCGCGCGGTCTTCACGCCGCAAATCGAGGATAATTTCTCGGTCGACGTGATCCGCGACAATTCCGAATCGCAGCCCGACGTGCTGTACGCGGCCGATCCGGGCACCGCGGCCGATCCGACCGGCGCGACCGGCAACGTCTACTACAATCGCGGAAACGGCGTGGTGTCGGTTCCGCGCGCGGTCTTCGTCGGCCTAAACTCGGACGGCGCCCCCGTCGCCGCGACCGGCATTCCGACCTGGAATAACGCGAATACGCCGCCCTTTCCGCCCGGCCCGATCGCCGCGTACGGCATCCCATGGGACCAGCGGTTCATCCCCGCCAATCCCTACACGACGACCTACGGCACCTATCGCAGCCAGGCGGGCCTGGATTACAACGAAGGCGCGCAGATGCACGCCTACAGCCTGACCAACGTCTTCGACTGGCAGATCATTCCGCAGGTGCATTTCAAGTCGATCACCGGCTACCGCTACTACAACGGCGCGTACTCGAACGACTCCGACGTGTCGCCGATGTCGTTCCAGCTCACGACGACCTATCCCACGAACCGCGAATTCCAGCAGGAAGAGCGCTTCACGGGCAAGCTGTTCGACGACAACCTCGAATGGACGGCCGGCTTCTTCTATTACGACCGCGTCAATCATGCGCACGGCCCCGTCATCCTGGACGCCGACTATGACGAAGGCTCGACGTTCCTGGTGTTCGAGCAGAACGACCTCTACACCACGGTCAACCGCTCGGCCTACGCCCATGCGATCTATCACATCTGGGACAATCTCGAGATCTTCGGCGGCGCCCGCTACACGGTCGAATCGAAGACCTATTACTTCGATCACTCCGGCGTGGTGCCGGGCTATCCGATGGGCGGCTTCTTCCGCGCCACGGTCGATCCGACGCTGGACTGCAACCTGTTCGCCGGCCATGCCTGCGATCACTCGATCCACCCGGCGCTGACGCCGCATACCTCCCGCACCGACCGTCCCGACTGGCGCGGCGGCATCGACTATCACGTCACCGACGACATCATGACGTATTTCCAGTACTCGACCGGCTATCGCACCGGCGGCACCAACTCGCGTCCCTTCGCGCCGGATCAGCTCAACAGCTACGGCCCGGAATCGATCGCGAGCTATGAAATCGGCGCCAAGACCGACTGGTTCGACCACCGGCTGCGCGTCAACGTCGCCGGCTACATCTCCGACTACTCGCACATCATCACGCCGCTCGCCGAGACCGACATGAGCCTCGGCTTCCCGCTGCCCGAAGTCCTGTATGTGAACCTGGGTTCGGCGCGCAACGAAGGCGTCGAGCTGGAGGCGACGGCGGCGCCGATCGACAACCTGCTGATCGACGCCAGCTACTCCTACATCCACACCACCTCCAACCCGGCCCCGGGCGCGGTGCCCGGCTATCTGGACGGCTGCTCGGCGGCGGCCGTCACCGCCGGCATCTGCCCGCAGGTCGCGGCCGGCACGGTGCGCGTCGGAACCCATGGCATCCTGATCCCGAGCCAGCAGCTCCATCTGGATGCTCAGTACACGATCGATCTGGGCGAGGGTGTCGGCTCGGTGACGCCGCGGCTGGATTATTCCTGGGAGTCGACCGTCTATCAGGACGCCAACAACAATCCGTACACGGCAATTCCGGCGCACGGCATCCTCGACGCCCGGATCACCTGGGAACCGAGCGCCGGCGGCTGGCAGTTGTCGGCGGCCGTCACCAACCTGACGGACAAGAAATACTTCCTGGACATGACGGACTTCGCGGTGTTCGGCGAAGGCACGGTGGAGGCGCAGCCCGCCCAGCCGCGCGAATGGATGCTCACGCTGCGCAAGGCGTTCTGATCTAGTCTAGGAGTCCTTCTCTCGGGGCGCAGAACGCACGCAAATGCGGCCTGCGCCCCGATTGTTTTTGTTGCATACCAACGACAAGATGAAGGCGCGCATCGCGCTCAGGGAAACGCACGAAAATGACCACCGAACAAAAAGTCCAGGAACTGGAATCGACCGTCGCCAAGCTCGCGGGCCGCGTCGGCATCCTCGAAGACGAAAGCGCCGTGAGGCGGCTGCAATACACCTATGGCTATCTGATCGACAAATGCCTGTACGACGAAGCCGTCGACCTGTTCGCGAAGGACGGCGAGGTCCGCTTCATGGGCGGCATCTACAAGGGCAAGGAGGGCGTGCGCCGGCTCTATGTCGGCCGCTTCCGCAAGAACTTCACCAACGACTATAACGGGCCGGTGTTCGGCTTTCTGCTCGACCATCCGCAGATGCAGATGGTGATCGACGTCGCGCCCGACGGCAAGACCGCGAAGGTCCGCGGCCGCAGCATGATGCAGGCCGGCCGCCACGAGAGCATCGTCGAGGCCGGCACGCTGCCGCGCCAATGGTGGGAAGGCGGCATCTACGAGAACGAATACGTCAAGGACGGCGGCGTCTGGAAGATCAAGGTGCTGGACTACAATCCGCTGTGGCACGGCAATTTCGACAAGGGCTGGGCGCACACACCGCCCAACGCCTATCCCTTCGCGAGCAAGACCTTTCCGGAAGACCCGCTCGGTCCCGACATCATCGCGCCGGAGCCGCATCGCCGGCTGTGGCCCGAGACGCCGGTGGTGCCGTTCCACTATCCGCATCCCGTGACGGGAAAGCCGATGGTGGCGCAGCAGCCCGAGCAGTGGCGCGCGAAATAGCGCGCGCGGCGTCAACGGTGCTTTGAAGGAGACGGCAGCCATGAGCGACAGCGTCGGGACCGGCGTGCATTTCCCGTCCCAGCCGATGGTGACCTTCGGCGGCGGCGGCAGCGCGGGCGGCGCCGTCAACCGCGCCGAGATGGAACTGTTCGACTGCGAGGTCGAGGGCGCGCTGCCCGCCGATCTCGACGGCGCGTTCTATCGCGTCGGGCCCGATCCGCAATATCCCAAGCAGCCGCGCTACGTCCACGACATCGGCTTCGACGCCGAAGGCCATGCGAGCATGTTCCGCTTCAAGGGCGGGCATGTCGATTTCAAGAGCCGCTGGGTGCGCACCCAGCGCTGGAAGGCGCAGCACGCGGCGCGGCGCTCGCTGTTCGGGATGTATCGCAATCCCTTCACCGACGACCCGTCGGTCAAGGGGCTCAGCCGCGGCACCGCGAACACCCAGGTGTTCTTCCATCACGGCAAGCTGATGGCGTTCAAGGAAGACAGCCCGCCCGTGGTGCTCGATCCGCATACGCTGGAGACGCTCGACGATTATTATACCTTCGACGGCGCGCTGGAGGGCGAGACCTTCACCGCCCATCCCAAGATCGATTCCGACACCGGCGAGCTGCTCGGCTTCGGCTATGAGGCAAAGGGGCTGGGTTCGACCGATGTCGAGATCCTGGCGCTCGACCGGAACGGCAAGCGCACCTGGCACACCTGGATGAACGTGCCTTATGCCGGCATGATCCACGACTTCGCGGTGACGGCCAGCCATGTCGCCTTCCTGGTCGTGCCGCTCGCGGTCGACATGGAGCAGATCAAGGCCGGCGGCCTGCATTATTCCTGGGATTCGACGCTGCCGACCTGGTTCGGCGTCTTGAAGCGCGGCGGCGACGGCAAGGACGTGCGCTGGTATTCCGGGCCGACGACGATGTGCACCCACACGATGGGCGCGTGGTCGGAAGGCGACAAGGTGTTCGTCGACATGGATGGCGGCGACGGCAACCAGTTCCCGTTCTTCCCGAACAAGCATGAGCCCTGGGACCCGGTGAAGGCGCAGGGCCGCATTCGCCGCTTCTCGGTCGATCTCGCCGACCGGGCGACGAACAGCTTCAAGATGGACATCCTCCATCCCGAGGTCGTCGGCTTCCTCGCGCGCCAGGACGACCGCTATCACACGCGGCCCTATCGCTACGGATTCCTCATGGGCAGTTCGGCGATGGGCGGCGGCATCGCCTGGCATAGGATCGACCATCAGACCGGCAAGGTCTCGACCTGGTCGCCGGGCCCGGACGCGCTGGTGAACGAGATGTGCTTCGTGCCGCGCAACAGGCGCGCCGGCGAGGGCGACGGCTATCTCGTCGGCATCGTGACCAGGACGGCCGAGCGCGGCCGCTCCGATCTCGTGCTTGTCGACACGCACGACCTGGCGGCCGGGCCGGTCGCGACGGTGAAGATGCCCCACAAGATCGTCGGCCAGGTCCACGGCTTCTGGGTCCCGGGCGAGGCGCTCTAGGTGGCGGCCGATTATCCCGAGCTCGGTCTTCTGATCGGCGGCGAACGGCGCGGCGGCCGCGACGGGGCCGATGTCGTCAATCCCGCGACCGAAGCGGTGCTCGGCCGGATTCCGTTCGCGACATCGCGGGACCTCGACGACGCGCTGGCCGCGGCGCAGAGCGGCTTCGCGCTGTGGCGCGCCGTGCCGGCGCAGGAGCGCGGCCGCATCCTCAAAAAGGCCGCCGAGCTGATGCGCGAGCGGGCGCCGAGCCTCGCCCGCACCGCGACGCTCGAATCCGGCAAGCCGCTCGGCGAGACCCGCATCGAAGTGCAGATGTCGGCCGACATCATCGAATGGTATGCGGAGGAAGGCCGCCGCGCCTATGGCCGCCTGCTGACGACGCGCGCGCCGGGCACGCGCATGAGCGTGCGCAAGGAGCCGGTCGGTCCGGTCGCTGCCTTCGCGCCGTGGAATTTCCCGCTGGGCAATCCGGCCCGCAAGCTCGGCGCCGCGCTGGCCGCCGGCTGCTCGTGCATCTTGAAGCCCGCCGAGGAAACGCCGGCCTCGGGCCTCGGCGTGGCGCAGGCGCTGCTCGATGCCGGCCTGCCCAAGGGCGTGCTCTCCGTCGTGTTCGGCGTGCCCGATACGATCTCGCGGCATCTGATGGCCTCGCCGATCATCCGCAAGCTGTCCTTCACCGGCTCGGTCGCGGTCGGCAAGCACCTGATGAAGCTCGCCGCCGAGGGCATGAAGCGCACCACGATGGAGCTCGGCGGCCATGCGCCGGTCCTGGTGTTCGGCGATGTCGATGTCGAGAAAGTTCTAGACGAGGCGGCCGCGGCCAAGTTCCGCAACGCCGGACAGGTCTGCGTCTCGCCGACGCGCTTCTATGTCCATGACAGCATCCATGCGCGCTTCGCCGAAGGGTTCGCTGAGCGCGCCCGCGCCTGGCGGGTCGGCGACGGCCTCGCCGACGGCACCCAGATGGGCCCCTTGATCCATGCCCGCCGCCGCGAGGCGATCGACGCGCTGATCCGCGACGCCGAAAGCCACGGCGCCACCGTGCTGGCCGGCGGGCGCCGCCTCAACCAGCCCGGCTGGTTCTTCCAGCCGACCGTGCTCGCCGACGTGCCCGACGGCGCGCGCGTGATGCGCGAGGAACCGTTCGGTCCCATCGCCATCGTGAACGCCTTCTCCGACACCGAAGCGGTGATCCGCGAGGCCAACCGCCTGCCTTACGGCCTCGCCGCCTTCGCCTTCACGCAGAACCTTGGCGTCGCCAACCGGCTGGGCGACGCGCTGGAGGCCGGCATGGTCGGCGTCAACACCTTCCGCATCTCGGTGCCCGACTCCCCGTTCGGCGGCATCAAGGAAAGCGGCCACGGCTCGGAGGAAGGCATCGAGGGTCTCGAGGCCTGCCTCGTCACCAAATTCGTCAGCGAGGCCTGATCATGCCGGCACAAGTCCCCTACAAGCGCATCGCCACGGAAGAGGCGTTCGCGACCCAGGAATTGTTCGACCAGTTCGGCAAGCTGCTCGACAGCGGCTTCCGCGATCCCGGCTTCGAGAGCCTGTGGGGCTTCTATCTGCGCAGCGCGGCGGAACGGCCGGTGTTGATCCGCGCCCGGCTGCTCGATCTGGGCGCCCGCCGCATCGCCGACATGGATGCCACCGGCATCGACGTGCAGCTCCTCTCGCTCACGGCGCCCGGCGTGAACATGTTCGAGCCGGACGTCGCCCGCGCCGTATCGGTATCGGCGAACGACGAGCTGGCCGAGGCCGTGGCCCGTCATCCGACGCGCTTCGCCGGCCTCGCGGCGTTCGCGCCGCAGGATCCGGCGCACGCGGCGAAGGAGATCGAGCGCGGCGTTGGCAAGCTCGGCCTCAAGGGCGCGATCTTCAACGGCCACACCCGCGGCCAGTGGCTGGACGATCCGAAATACTGGGCGATCTTCGAGGCGTGCGAGGCGCTCGACGTGCCGATCTATCTGCACCCCACCGGCCCGCATCCCGATCTCATCAAGCCGTTCCTGGAACGCGGCCTCGACGGCGCCGTGTTCGGCTTCGGCGTCGACACCGGGCTGCACGCGCTGCGCCTGATCGTGTCGGGCCTGTTCGACCGTTTCCCCAGGCTCAAGCTGGTGCTCGGCCATCTCGGCGAGGCGCTGCCGTTCTGGATCTTCCGCCTGAACTTCATGCATCGCGCCGGCGTCGCCGCCAAGCGCTATGACAGCATCAAGCCGCTTAAGCGCTGGATCCCCGAGGTCATGCGCGAGAACCTCTACGTCACCAGCAGCGGCATGCCGTTCGAACCGTCGATCAAGCTCTGCCAGGAGGTCCTCGGCATGGAGCATGTGCTCTATGCGATGGACTATCCCTATCAGTATGTCGCCGAGGAAGTGATGATGCAGGACGACATGGCCATCGGCGCCGAGGACAAGAAGAAGTTCTTCCAGACCAACGCCGAGCGCCTGTTCAAGCTCTGAGCCGCCCCTGCCCACGCGCCGGTGGGCCCATCCCAACGAGTGGGATGCGGCGGAACCCGATGCGGCCAATTGGCCGTTTACCGTGCGCGCTGCACCGGCGGCGAAGCCAAAGCGATCGCGCAGCGCGCTCCGTGGGCAGGTAGAAATAATACCCATTGACGTTGTCGCGGCATGCGGAAAAACCTTTGTATGCGACAACAACAATCTGACGTCGGGACGGAACGCATGGCGGTAGAGACCGCGATAACCGCGAATGCGGGGCTGCTGGACAGCGCCTCGATCGAAGTCACGCCGCGCGAGCCCGGCGTGGCGCAGACGCTGCGCGAACATTTCGCGCCCGGCACCGACGTGCACGTCACCTTCCTGCCCGACGACAGCGCGGACAAGGCGGCGGAGACCTGCGTGCGGCTGCGCGAGGCGGGGTTCAATCCGATCCCGCATCTCACCGCGCGCAATTTCCCCGACCGCGATTTCCTCGAACGCCAGCTCGCGCGCCTGAGCGGCGAGGCCGGCGTCACGCGCGCCCTCGTCATCGCCGGCGATGTCGACCGGCCGCGCGGCACGTTCGCCTCCAGCATCGAGGTGATCGAGACCGGCCTGCTGGAGCGCAACGGCCTGCGCACCATCCTGATCGCCGGCCATCCCGAGGGCCATCCCGCGGTCGCGGACGATGTCCTGGAATCGGCGCTGCTGGAGAAGGTCGCGGCCGCCCGCGCCCATGGCCTGCACGCCGAGATCGTCACCCAGTTTTGCTTCGAGGCCGAGCCGATCGCGCGCTGGCTCGCGCGGCTGCGCGCCGTCGGGATCGACGTGCCCGTCCGCATCGGGGTCGCCGGTCCCGCGAGCACGGCGTCGCTGCTGAAATTCGCCATGCGCTGCGGCGTCGGCAATTCGCTCAGGGCGCTGCGCCAGCGGGGCGGCATGATCGGCAAGCTGATGGGCGACACGACGCCCGACGCGGTGCTCGACGACCTTGGCAAGACGCTGCGGGCCGGCAATTTCGGGCCGATCGCGGGAATCCATCTTTACATGTTCGGCGGGGTGCGCAAGACAGCGCAGTGGCTGAACGGCGCGCGGGCGCAAAGCGAAAACGCGCCGCGACGGATCGCTGGACAATAGACATGACCAATCCTCCGAAGACCGACCATCCCCTGGGCGTGCTGACGATCGCCTGTCCCGACCGCCGCGGCATCGTGGCCCGCGTGTCGCGCTTTTTGTTCGACGCCGGCTGCAACATCATCGACAGCTCGCAGTTCGGCGACCGCGGCAATGGCCGCTTCTTCCTGCGCATCTATTTCGACTCCGAATCCGGAACGCCGATCGAGACTCTCGAAAAGTCCTTCGCGCCGCTGGCCCAGGAATTCGAGATGGACGCGCATTTCTACGACACCGCCAGGAAGACCCGCACCATCATCATGGTGTCGAAGTTCGGCCATTGCCTGGTCGACCTGCTCTACCGCATCCGCATCGGCGCGCTGCCGATCGACGTGCCCCTGATCGTCTCGAACCATCGCGACCTCGCCGATGTCGCCGCCGCCAGCGGCATTCCGTTCCGCTACCTGCCGGTAACGCCCGACAACAAGGCCGAGCAGGAAGCCGCCCTCAACGAGATCATCGAGAGCAAGCGCATCGACCTCGTCGTGCTGGCGCGCTACATGCAGGTCATGTCGAAGGATTTCTGCGCCCGCTGGTCGGGCAAGATCATCAACATCCATCATTCCTTCCTGCCGAGCTTCAAGGGCGCGCGGCCCTATCACCAGGCGCATGAGCGTGGCGTGAAGCTGATCGGGGCGACCGCCCATTTCGTCACCGAAGACCTCGACGAGGGCCCGATCATCGAGCAGGAGGTCGAGCGCGTGAGCCACGCCCAGTCGGCGGAGGAATACGCCGCGGTCGGGCGCGACATCGAAAGCCGCGTCCTGGCCCGGGCGGTCAAATGGCATGCCGAGCACCGCGTCCTGATGAACGGGCGGCGCACGGTGGTGTTCAACTGACGCGGTATCCGCTCTAGGCTTGGCCATCCCATTTCCCACCGATTTCGGTTCTCTTCTGGAACAGACGCCCCGGAACCCGAAAAGGCATACAAATTGGCGGCAGGAGGACGATAAGACATGACAGCGAACAACCTGGAAGGCGTGCTGAAGGCCGCCGGCAACCCCGTGACCATGCTGCGCAATTCGCAGATCGGCGCCTATGTCTATCCGGTCGTCCCGTCGGAATTCTCCAACTGGCGCGACGAGCAGATCGCCTGGCGCAACAGCGCGGTCCTGTTCGACCAGTCGCACCACATGGCCGAAATGATGGTCGAGGGGCCTGACGCGGCGAAGTTCCTGTCCTATCTCACCATCAACACCTTCAAGAATTTCCCGGTGAACCGCGCCAAGCAGATGGTGCCGCTGTCGCATAGCGGCCACGTCATCGGCGACGGCATCCTGTTCCACCTGGCCGAGAACCTGTACGACTTCGTCGGCCGCGCGCCGACGGTGAACTGGATCGAATTCCAGGCCAAGACCGGCAAATGGGACGTGAAGATCACCCGCGACGACCGCTCGCCCTCCGCCCCGATGGGCCGCGCGGTGAAGCGCAACCATTACCGCTTCCAGATCCAGGGCCCCAAGGCCAAGGACGTGATCGCCAAGCTGAACGGCGGCCCGATCCCCGACATCAAGTTCTTCTTCATGGACGAGATCACCATCGGCGGCCGCAAGGTGCGCGCGCTGCGCCACGGCATGGCCGGCGAGCCGGGCCTCGAAGTCTGGGGCCCCTATGAGCAGTATCTCGAAATCCGCGAAATCATCCTGGAGGCCGGCAAGGAATTCGGCCTGACCGCGGTGGGCAGCCGCGCCTATGCGTCCAACACGCTGGAGTCCGGCTGGATCCCGTCGCCGCTGCCCGCGGTCTATTCCGACGAGCGGATGAAATCCTATCGCGAATGGCTGCCGGCCGGCGGCTATGAGGCGACCGGCTCCATCGCCGGCAGCTTCGTATCGAACAAGATCGAGGACTACTACACGAACCCCTATGAGCTGGGCTATGGCCCGTTCATCAAGTTCGACCACGACTTCATCGGCGCCGACGCCGTGAAGGCGATGGAAGGCAAGCCGCACCGCCGCAAGGTGACCTTCGCCTGGAACGGCGAGGACATCGCCAAGGCCTATGACTGCCTGTTCGAGCCGGGCCGCGACATCTACAAATATTTCGAGATCCCGATCGGCAATTACGGCTCGTCGAGCTTCGATTCCGTGCTGAAGAACGGCAAGGTCGTCGGCCTGTCGATGTTCTCGGGCTATTCGGCGAACGAGCGCCAGGCGCTGTCGCTCGGCGTGGTCGATCCGGACATCCAGGAAGGCGACGTGCTGACGCTGCTGTGGGGCGAGCCCGAAGCCGGCGGCGGCTCGAAGAAGGCGACGGTCGAGCGCCACAAGCAGCTCGAGGTTCGCGTGAAGGTGTCGCCGGTGCCTTATGCCCGCGACGCGCGCGAGACCTATGCCCAAGGCTGGCGCACCGGAAAGGCCTGAGGCGCCGTCAGGTCCGACCGAGCGTGTCGGCGAGCTTGCGCGCGTCGACCGCCCGTTCCCATTTCGCGACCACCAGCGTGGCGACGCAATTGCCGATGGCGTTCACGAAGGTGAGCGCTTCGGCCAGCAGGCGGTGGATGCCCAGGATCAGGGCGATGCCGGCGACCGGCACGATCGCCGAGGCGCTCAGCGTCGCCGCCAGCGCCATAAGGGCGGCGCCCGCGACTCCGGCGGCGCCCTTGGAAGTGAGCAGCAGGATCAGCACCAGCCCGATCTGCTGGCCGAGCGAAAGGTGCACGTTCGTCGCCTGCGCCAGGAACAGGCTCACCGTCGCCAGGTACAAACAGGTGCCGTCCAGATTGAAGGAATAGCCGGCCGGCACCACGATGCCGACCACCGCCTCGTCGCAGCCGGCGTCGCGCATCTTCTGCACCAGCCGCGGCAGCACCGCCTCGGTCGAGGTCGTCGCCGCCACGATGAGCAATTCGTCGCCGATGTACCACACCAGCCGGCGCAGGCTCAGCCCCAACGCGCGCAGGATGGCGCCGAACACCACGGCCGTGAACAGCGCGCTCACGACGTAAAACTCGATCAGCAGATTGCCCAGCGCCAGCAGCGCATGCGCCCCGAACGCCGCGACGGTGAAGGCGATGGCGCCGAACGCGCCGAGCGGCGCCAGTCCCATGATGAACCCGACGATGCGGAACACGATCTCCGACAGGCTGCCGATCAGCGCGAAAACGGGGCGGCCGCGCTCGCCGGCCGCCGCGACGCCGAAGCCGAACAGCACCGACACCAGCAGCACCTGCAGCACATTGGGCTGGGTGAACGCGCTGACGAACGTCGCGGGGATGATGTCGAGGATATATTGCTCCACCGATTGGGCGCCCGCGGCGATGCCGTGCACCAGCTTGACGTCGAGGCCGCGCGGATCGATGTTCATACCCTTGCCGGGCTGCCAGATGTCGACCGCGGCGATCGCCACGATCATCGCCAGCGTCGTGACCGCCTCGAAGTAAATCAGCGCCTTCAGGGCAAGCCGTCCGGCGCGCCGCATGTCGTTCATGCCGCCGATGCCGTGCACCACGGTCACGAAGATCACCGGCGCGATCATCATGCGGATCAGCGCGATGAAGCCGTCGCCCAGCGGCTTCAGGGCGGCGCCGAGCCTAGGATCGGCCCAGCCGACGGCGATGCCGAGCAGCGTCGCGACCAGGACCTGGACCCATAATTGCCGGATGAGACGCAGGATCATGCAGGTTTCCGCGCGTTGACAGAATTGTGTGCGGGACATACCAATCGCCTCGGCCGGCGGCCATCGCAACGACGGGGCTTCGCGGCGTTTGGGAGCGTAAATGCCGAATTCCAGCAGCTTCGCGGCATCCGTCGGCGATCCGGTCCAGAGCGATATCGATTTCCTTGCCTATCACGCGCGGGCCAACGGCGCACGCATCGCCTGCGTTGATCTGCCGGAGAACCGAAGCCTGACTTATCGCGAACTCGACGATCTGGTCGCGCGGTGCACCGGCTGGCTGGCGGGCCTGCTCGAACCCGGCGCGCGGGTGGCGCTGCTGGCGCGAAACAGCCCGGACGCGCTGGTGCTGCATTTTGCCTGCGTGCGCGCCGGCATGATCTTCCAGCCGCTGAACTGGCGCCTGTCGGGCCGCGAACTCGGCGTGCTGCTCGCCGATGCGGGGCCCGAGGTCCTGATCTATCAAACGGAGTTCGAGGACGCGGCGCGCGAAGCGTTGGCGGCGCACGATGTGCGGCGCGTCCTTGCTTGCGCGCCCGGTGACAACCGTTTCGCCGCCGCCATCGCGGCGCAGGCGCCGCATCCGGGCGGCGATTTCGGCGCCGATGCGCCGATCACCCTGCTCTACACCTCCGGGACGACCGGCAAGCCCAAGGGCGTGATCGTCACGCGGCGCAACGCGTGGGCGACGGCGTTCAACTTCGCGATGGCGAACGAGGTCGCGCCGCGCGACGTGCTGCTCTGCGACATGCCGCTGTTCCACGTCGCCGGCCTGTTCGGCGTGGCGCGCGCCGCGCTGTTCATGGGCGGCACGGTGCTGATCTCCGACCGCTTCATCCCGTCCGTGGCGCTGGCGCGGATGTCCGATCCCGATCTCGGCGTGACGCATTATTTCGCCGTGCCGCAGATGGCGGCGTCGATGCTGCAGGACCCGTCCTTCGAATCCTCCAATCTGTCGCGGCTGAAGGGCCTGGTCATCGGCGGCGCGCCGCTGCCCAAATCCGTGGTCGAGCGCCTGGTCGCGGGCGGCGTGATGCCGGTCGAAGGCTATGGCCTGAGCGAAGGCGGCACGGTGCTCGCCGTTCCGCTCGATCCCGAGACGGTGCTGCGCAAGGCCGGCACGTCGGGCGTCGCAGCCCCGATGATCGACATCCGGCTCGTCACCGCCGAGGGGCGCGAGGCCGAGGACGGCGAGGTCGGCGAGATATGGCTGAAGGGCCCGAGCGTCACGCCCGGCTATTGGAACCAGCCCGACGTCACGGCCAAGTCCTTTTCCGGCGGCTGGTTCAAGACCGGCGACGCAGCGCGGCGCGACGCCGACGGGTTCTATCAGATCGTCGACCGCTGGAAGGACATGTACATCAGCGGCGGCGAGAACGTGTATCCGGCCGAGATCGAAAGCCTGCTCGCCGAACATCCCGCCATCGCCGAGGCGGCCGTGATCGGCGTGCCCGACCCGCAATGGGGCGAGAGCGGCGCGATCTATGTCGTGGCGGCGTCGAAGATCGAAGCCGACGAGGTGCTGGGCCATCTGATGGGCCGGATCGCCCGCTACAAGATGCCCAAGCATGTCGCCTTCGTCGAGACGCTGCCGCGCACCGGATCGGGAAAGGTCAAGAAGGACGAATTGCGCAAGGCCTTCCAGGCGGAGCGTTGACGGGCGCGCTATCCGGCAACGATCCGGCATAGTATTTTATCGCAACACCGGCGCGAAGATCGCCGGGCAACGGGGAGGATAGTCCATGTATTCGAGGATCCTTTTGTCGGCCGTCGCTTCGCTGTGCCTGGCGTCGGCGGCGCTGGCGTCGCCTGAGAGCGATGCGAACAAGAAGCTGGTGACGGACGCGGTGACGATGCTGTTCATCGATCACAAGGTCGACCAGGCGGTCGATACCTATTTCGATCCCAACTACATCCAGCACAATCCGCTGGTGCCGACCGGTTCGGCGCCGATGCGCGGCTTCTTCAAGAAGTTCTACACCGACAATCCCACCGCCACGATAGAGATCAGCCATGTGCTGGCCGACGGCGATTTGGTCGCGGTGCATTACCGCTTCAAGGTGAATGCCCAGGATCGCGGCATGGCGGTGGTCGACATCTTCCGCGTGGGCAATGGGCGCATCCTGGAGCATTGGGACGTGGGGCAGCCGGTGCCGGAAAAAGCCGCCAACGGCAACGGAATGTTCTGAGCGGCGCGTCGATGGACAGGCCCCGGCCTTTCTGCAAGATGATCCGCGCACGTCATCGGAGACAATCGCATGTCGAAATCGGGCCTGCAGCAGAAGCTCGAAGCCGGAACCTTCGTCCTGACCGCGGAGATCACCCCGCCCTTGTCGGCCGATCCGCGCGATCTGATCGAGCGCGGCGCGCCGCTGAAGGGCCTGGCCGACGCGGTCAACGTGACCGACGGCGCCAGCGCGCGGGCGCATCTTGAATCCACCATCGCGGCGCATCTGCTGCTGCAGAGCGGCATCGAGCCGATCCTCCAGCTCACCTGCCGCGATCGCAACCGCATCGCGCTGCAGAGCCAGCTCGTCGGCGCGGCGGCGCTCGGCATCGTCAACGTCCTGGCGCTGACCGGCGACAATCCCAAGGCCGGCGACCAGCCGGACGCCAAGCCGGTGTTCGACCTGGATTCGAGCGGGCTGATCGCCACCGCCGCCTCGATCCGCGACAAGCATCAACTGCCGCACGGCCGCGCCGTGGCCGGTTCGCCGAGCTATTTCATCGGCGCGGCCGACGCGCCGGTCGATCCGCCGGAGAATTGGGTGCCGGCGAGCCTGGAGAAGAAGCTGAAGGCGGGGGCGCAGTTCACCCAGACCCAGTTCTGCATGGATACCGGCGTGCTCAGGCGCTATGTCGCCCGGCTGGCGCAGCATGGCCTGCTCGAAAAGGTCTACATGATCGTCGGCGTCGCGCCGCTCGCCTCGGCGAAATCGGCGTTGTGGATCCGCAACAATCTGCCGGGCTCGGTCGTGCCGGACTGGATCGTCGAGCGCCTGGAAAAGGCCGGCGATCCGAAGGCGGAAGGCGAGGCGATCTGCGTCGAGCTGCTTCAGGAAATGAAGGGAATCGCCGGCGTCGCCGGGGCGCATATCATGGCGCCGCTCAACGAGCCCGCCATCCCGCGCGTGATCGCCAAGATGCGCTGATTGCTGCGTAGGATTTCCGGCACCCCGACGCCGAGGAACGAATAATCGACTTTGCGCGCAGTGCCGCGTCTTGCGCTTTGCAAGGCGCCGCCGCTGTTCTATGCGTTGGCGATGAAAGCCGGTGACGTGAACAGCGCGGCGACGCGCGGCGCCTGGAGCGAGGATCGCGCCCGCGCCGCCGTCGCGCCGCACGCGGCCGTGCCGGGTGGATTGCTGCCCGCCTTGCATGCGCTGCAGGCCGAATTCGGCTTCGTGCCCAAGCCGGCCATCGCGCTCTTGGCGCACGAATTCAATCTCAGCCGCGCCGAGGTGTTCGGGGTGGCGAGCTTCTATCACGACTTCCGTCTCGACGGCCCGGCCGGCCGGCATGTGCTCAAGCTCTGCCGCGCCGAAGCCTGCCAAGCGGTCGGCGCCGAACGCATCGCGGCGGCGGCGCAGGCGGCGCTCAAGCTCGGCTGGAGCGAAACCAGTTCCGACGGCGCATGGACTCTGGAGCCGGCCTATTGCCTGGGCCTCTGCGCCAGCGGACCTTCGGCCATGCTCAACGGCGAGCCGGTCGGGCGCCTCGACGAAACGAAGCTCGCCGAACTAATCGAACAGGCCGGGCCATGACGGTCCGCGCCCGCCTCTCGCACGACACCGCGTCCGTCGCGCTTGGCGGCAAGGCGGTGGCGCGCGCGCTTCGCGAGGCCGGCGTCGAGATCGTGCCGGTCGGATCGCGCGGCCTGTTCTGGCTCGAACCTTTTGTCGAAGTGCGGACCGCGTCGGGCTGGCAGGCCTTCGGGCCGGTGGCCGCGACGGACGTTGCCGGCATTCTCGAAGCCGTGCGCAATGCGGCGCCGCATGCTTTGTCGCTCGGACGGATCGAGGATCATCCTTTCCTAAAGGCGCAGACGCGGCTGACCTTCGCGCGCTGCGGCACCGTCGATCCGGCCTCGCTTCAGGACTACGAAACAGAGGGCGGGCTGGCCGGACTGAAACACGCCATCGAGATCGGACCCAAGGCAATCCGCGACGAAATCCTGGCGTCCGGCCTGCGCGGCCGCGGCGGCGCGGGCTTTCCGGCCGGCATCAAATGGAACGGCGCCGCCGACGCGCCGGGCGACGTCAAATACCTCGTGTGCAACGCGGACGAGGGCGATTCCGGCACCTATGCCGACCGCATGCTGATGGAAGGCGATCCGTTCCTCTTGATCGAGGGCATGGCCATCGCCGCGGTCGCGACCGGCGCGACCAAGGGGTACATCTATATCCGGTCCGAATATCCGATCGCCATCGCCGCGATGCGGCGCGCCATCGCGGTGGCGCGGGACAAGGGATTGCTCGGCGCCAGCGTGCTCGGTAGTGCCTTCGCCTTCGATCTCGAAGTGCGCGTCGGCGCCGGGTCCTATGTCTGCGGCGAGGAGACCGCGCTGCTCGAAAGCATCGAGGGCCGGCGCGGCCAGGTGCGCGCCAAGCCGCCGCTACCGGTGCATAGCGGATTGTTCGGCAAGCCGACGGTCATTCACAACGTGCTGACCTTCGCCGCGGCGCCGACCATCCTGACCAAGGGCGCCGGCTTCTATCGCGATCTCGGCCTCGGCCGGTCGCGCGGCACCATGCCGATCCAGTTGGCCGGCGACATCAAACATGGCGGGCTGTTCGAGACGCCGTTCGGCATCACGCTGGGCGAACTCGTCAACGACATCGGCGGCGGCACGGCGAGCGGCCGTCCCATCCGGGCCGTCCAGGTCGGTGGGCCGCTCGGCGCCTATTTCCCACCCGCCTTGTTCGACACGCCGTTCGACTACGAGGCGTTCACCGCCAAGGGCGGCCTGATCGGCCATGGCGGCGTCGTGGTCTTCAACGACACGGTCGACATGGCCCACCAGGCGCGCTTCGCGATGGAATTCTGCGCCGTCGAAAGCTGCGGCAAGTGCACGCCCTGCCGCATCGGGTCGGTGCGCGGCATGGAGACCATCGACAAGATATTGAAAGAGCCGGCCAACGCCGCGCAAATGGCGCTGCTGCGCGATTTGTGCGACACTATGAAGTCCGGTTCGCTCTGCGCGCTGGGCGGCTTCGTGCCCTATCCGGTCCTCAGCGCCATCGATCATTTTCCGGAGGATTTTGTCGCGCGATGAGTCTGGTCGAAGACATCGATTACGGCACCCCCGCCTCCAAAGCGGGCAAACGCGTGCGCGTCTCCATCGACGGCAAGACGCTCGACGTGCCCGAAGGCACCTCGATCATGCGCGCCGCGATGGACGCCGGCGTCGCCGTCCCCAAGCTCTGCGCCACCGACAACGTCAAGGCCTTCGGCTCCTGCCGGCTCTGCCTCGTCGAGATCGACGGCCGGCCGGGCACGCCGGCCTCCTGCACGACGCCGGTGGCCGAGGGCATGAAGGTCCGTACCCAGACGGATCGGCTGAAGAAGCTGCGCCGCGGCGTGATGGAGCTTTACATCTCCGATCATCCGCTCGACTGCCTCACCTGCGCGGCCAACGGCGACTGCGAATTGCAGGACATGGCGGGCGCGGTCGGCCTGCGCGAGGTCCGTTACGGCTATGCCGGCGACAACCATCTGGCGGACACCAAGGACGAGTCCAATCCCTACTTCACCTATGACCCGTCGAAATGCATCGTGTGCTCGCGCTGCGTGCGGGCCTGCGAGGAAGTGCAGGGCACCTTCGCGCTGACCATCGGGGCGCGCGGATTCGAATCCCGCGTCACCGCCGGCGCGGCGGAGGATTTCTTCGACTCCGAATGCGTCTCCTGCGGCGCCTGCGTACAGGCCTGCCCGACCGCCACGCTGATCGAGAAATCCGTCATCGAAATCGGCCAGCCGGAGCATTCCGCGGTCACGACCTGCGCCTATTGCGGCGTCGGCTGCACCTTCAAGGCCGAGATGCGCGGCGAGGAAGTCGTGCGCATGGTGCCGCACAAGGACGGCAAGGCGAACCACGGCCATTCCTGCGTCAAGGGCCGCTTCGCCTGGGGCTATGCCCAGCACAAGGATCGAATCCTCAAGCCGATGATCCGCGCCAACATCGCCGATCCGTGGCGCGAGGTGAGTTGGGACGAGGCGTTCGCCCACACGGCGTCGGAGTTCAAGCGCATCCAGGCGAAATACGGCCGCGGCGCGCTCGGCGGCATCACCTCGTCGCGCTGCACCAATGAGGAGGCCTATCTGGTCCAGAAGCTGGTGCGCCACGTCTTCGGCAACAACAATGTCGACACCTGCGCCCGCGTCTGCCACTCGCCGACCGGCTACGGCCTCAAGACCGCGTTCGGCACCTCGGCCGGCACGCAGGATTTCGATTCCGTCGAACAGGCCGATGTCATTCTCGTGATCGGCGCCAACCCGACCGACGGCCATCCGGTCTTCGCCTCGCGCATGAAGAAGCGGCTGCGCGAAGGCGCCCGGTTGATCGTGGTCGATCCGCGCCGCATCGATCTGGTGCACACGCCCCATGTCGCGGCGGATTATCACCTTCCGATCAAGCCCGGCACCAATGTCGCGCTGCTGACCGCGCTGGCGCATGTCATCGTCACCGAAGGGCTGGTCGCCGAGGATTTCGTGCGCGAGCGCGGCGACGCCGATTCCTTCGCCGAATGGTCGGCCTTCGTCGCCGATCCGTCGCGCAGCCCGGAAGCGACCGAAATCTTCACCGGCGTGCCGGCGGAGCAGGTGCGCGGCGCCGCGCGGCTCTACGCGAAGGGGCCGAACTCCGCGATCTATTACGGCCTCGGCGTGACCGAGCACAGCCAGGGCTCGACGACGGTCATGGCCATCGCCAATCTCGCCATGGCGACCGGCAATATCGGCCGCGAAGGCGTCGGCGTGAATCCGCTGCGCGGCCAGAACAACGTTCAGGGCGCGTGCGACATGGGCTCGTTCCCGCACGAGCTGTCCGGCTACCGCCATGTCTCCGACGACGCGACGCGCGCCTTGTTCGAGGCCGCCTGGGGCGGCGCGCTCGACAGCGAGCCGGGCTTGCGCATTCCCAACATGCTCGACGCGGCGGTCGAGGGCCGCTTCAAGGGCATCTACATCCAGGGCGAGGACATCCTGCAGTCCGATCCCAATACCAAGCACGTCATGGCCGGCCTCGCGGCGATGGAATGCGTCGTGGTGCACGACCTTTTCCTCAACGAGACCGCCGACTACGCGCATGTCTTCCTGCCGGGCTCGACCTTCCTGGAGAAGGACGGCACCTTCACCAACGCCGAGCGCCGCATCCAGCGCGTGCGCAAGGTGATGGCGCCGAAGGCCGGCCTCGCCGATTGGGAGGTCACGCTGCGCCTGGCCGACGCGATGGGCATTCCCATGGCTTATGAGCATCCGTCGCAGATCATGGACGAGATCGCCCGCCTCACGCCGACCTTCACGGGCGTCAGCTACGCCAGGCTGGAGGAGATGGGTTCGATCCAGTGGCCGTGCAACGACCAGGCGCCGGACGGCACGCCCGTCATGCATATCGGCCATTTCGTGCGCGGCAAGGGCAATTTCGTGCTGACGGAATATGTGCCGACCGACGAGAAGGTCGGCCCGCGCTTCCCGCTGCTGCTGACCACGGGGCGCATCCTCAGCCAATATAATGTCGGCGCCCAGACCCGCCGCACCGCCAATGTGGCGTGGCACCAGGAAGACCGGCTGGAGATCCATCCGCACGACGCCGAGGAACGCGGCATCCGCGACGGCGACTGGGTGAAGCTGCAAAGCCGCGCCGGATCGACCGCGCTGCGCGCCCTGATCACCGACCGCGTGGCGCCGGGCGTCGTCTACACGACGTTCCATCATCCCGACACCCAGGCCAATGTCGTGACCACGGAATATTCCGACTGGGCGACCAACTGCCCGGAATACAAGGTCACCGCGGTCCAGGTCGCGCCCTCCAACGGGCCGACCGAATGGCAGGACGCCTACCGCAGGCACAGCGCCGAGAGCCGGCAGATCGCCGCACCCGTGGCCGCCGCGGAATAGGCCGCCGCCGCTCATCAATTGGTCAGGACGTCTCCGCCCGGCTTGTTTGCCAGGCGGACGCGGCTTGCGCTAACATCGTGTGTGTTGCTTACAAATAAGACGAAACGGGGGGAATTGCGCATGGCGCATCTGAATTTCGGCCAGCCCGACAAGGGCATCATGCAGATGGCCTATGTCGTGAAGGATCTGCGCGCGGCGATCGACGAATGGGTCAAGCGGCTGAACGTCGGGCCGTGGTTCGTGCTCGATCACTTCACCGGCGTCGATCCGGTCTATCGCGGCAGGCCGTCCAAGGCCGACATCACGCTGGCGATGTCGTTCGCCGGCCACATGAACATCGAGCTGATCCAGCCCAATGACGATCATCCTTCCGTCTACAAGGAACTGATCGACCGCAGCGGCTACGGGTTCCATCACTGGGGCATCGCGAGCGCCGATTTCGCCTCCGACCTCGCGCGCTACGAAGCGATGGGGATGGAGGTCGCGTTCCGCCTCGGCGTGCCGACGGGCGGCGAGGTGGCCTATCTCGAAACCAAGGGTTCGCTGCCCGGCTTCGTCGAATTGATCGAGACCAGTCCCGGCATGGAGCGCGCCTTCGGCGGCTTCTATGGCGCCGCGCTGACCTGGGACGGCAGCAATCCCGTCCGCTCCTTCGGCTAAAGAGAGAACGCCCGTGTCCGAACCCAAATTCACCACCGTCTCCTATTCCATCGACAGCGGCATCGGCTGGCTGCGCTTCGCCCGCCCCGCCAAGCGCAACGCGATGAGCCCGACCCTCAACCGCGAGATGGCGCTGGCGCTCGACCATCTGGAATTCCGCGACGATGTCGGCGTCTTGGTGCTGACCGGCGAGGGCGAGGCGTGGTCCGCCGGCATGGACCTCAAGGAATATTTCCGCGAGACCGAGGCCCAGGGCCTCTCCGGCACGCGGCGCGCTCAGCGCGCGGCCTATACCTGGTGGCGCCAGCTTCGCTGGTACCAGAAGCCGACCATCGCGATGGTCAATGGCTGGTGCTTCGGCGGCGGCTATGGCCCGCTTTTCGCCTGCGATCTCGCCTTCGCGGCGGAGGAGGCGAAGTTCGGCCTCAGCGAGATCAATTGGGGCATCCTGCCGGGCGGCGGCGCGACCAAGGTCGCCACCGAGCTGATGCCGATGCGCGATGCGATGTACCACGCCCTCACCGGCGAGCCGATCGACGGCAAGAAGGCGGCGGAGTGGCGGCTCGTCAACGAGGCGGTGCCCCTGGCCGGGCTGGAGGCGCGCGTCCGCGAGGTCGCGAGCGTCCTCTTGCAGAAGAACCCCGTCACGCTGAAGGCGGCCAAGGACGCGGTGCGGCGCGTGCGCGAGATGACCTATGAGAACGCCGAGGAATACCTGATCCGCGCCCAGGAAGCGGCCAACAGCTTCGACAATGACGGCCGCAAGGAAGGCATCCGCCAGTTCATCGACGACAAGTCGTACAAGCCGGGCCTCGCCGCCTACGACAAGACCAAGCGCCGCTGATTTACGGACAAAATGATACGATTATAAAATTTACGATAAGCGGCGAATGGAATATTGATCCGGGAGGGGCGAGGCTTGATATACTGCCCGAGGGGCTAATCGTGGAGTGTATCATGAGGCTACCGACTGCCGTTTTCGCCCTGGCCCTGGGATCGATGCTGCCGCTGGCCGCGGCCCGCGCCGACGAAGCGCCGTCGACGAAGGCGCCCCCCGCCTGTTTTCAGATCCGCAATTTCGAGAACTGGAAGGCCGCCGACGCCAAGACGATCAACGTCCGGGTGAACATGCATCAATACTACCGCCTGGACCTGGCCGCCTCCTGTCCCGCGCTGCTGTGGCCGAGCGCCTATCTCGTCACGCAATGGCGCGGAAGCTCCCTGGTGTGTTCCGCGCTGGACTGGGACATCAAGGTCGGCCAGACGCCGGGCGGCATCCAGTCGGTGTGCATCGTCAAGACGATGACGCCGCTGACGCCGCAGGAAGCCGCCGCGATCCCGAAGAAGTTCAAGCCCTAAGGCCGCCGCTCAGCTCGCGGACTTCGCCGCGATATAGCGGTCGATCACGCCGTCGAGCACGTCGAGCGGCACCCGGCCGCAGTCCAGGCCGGCCTCGTGGAAGTCCTTGATGTCGTATTTGGCGCCGAGCGCGGCCTTGGCGCGCTCGCGCGCCTTGGTCCACACCGTGTGGCCGAGCTTGTAGCTGCAGGCCTGGCCGGGCGTGGCGCAATAGCGCTCGACTTCGCGGGTCGCGAAGCCGGGCGCGTCGCCGCCATGCTCGACGAAATACTGGATCGCCTGCTCGCGGCTCCATTTCAGGTGATGGATGCCGGTGTCGACGACGCAGCGGTTGGCGCGGAAGAGCTGGAATTTCAGATAGCCGATGCGGCCCAACGGATCGTCGTCATACATGCCGATCTCGTCGGCGAGCTGCTCGGCATAGAGCGCCCAGCCCTCGGCATAGCCGGAGAAGCCGGTGATCTTGCGGATCAGCGGCAGGCCGGCATTGCCGAGCGCGAGGCCGCCTTCGAGCTGGTGCCCCGGCAGGCCCTCGTGGAAGACGGTGGTCGACAGGCACCATTTGGGCCATTCGGCGCTGTCATGCAGGTTGAAATAGACGATGCCGGGCCGCGTGCCGTCGAGCGTCGGCGGCTGCGAGAACGCCGAGGCCGCGCCGGGCTCGGTCTGCACCGGCACGCGGCGGACCTCGAATTTGTAGTCGGGCAGGCGCTTGAAGACGCTGGGCAGATGCGGGCGGATCTCCGCCAGCCGCTGGTTGCAATAGGCGATGCACTGCGCCTTGCCGTCGTCGGTGTTGGGATAGACCTCCTGCTTGTAGAGCGCGAGGATGCGCTCGCCGACCGTGCCCTGCGTCATGCCCTGCTTTTGCAGCAGCGTGTCGATCCGCGCCGCGATCTCCTTGCCCTGGTCGAGGCCGAGTTGGTGGATCGCGTCGGGCGAAAGGCTGGTCGTCGTGGCCGAACGCAGCGCCGCGGCATAGAACGCCTCGCCCTGGGCGAAACGCCAGAGCCCCGCGTCATGCGCGGCGGTGGCGCGCAGCGTCTTGGTTTCGGCGATCAGGCCGTCCAGCGCCGGGCCGATCTTCGCGTCATAGATCGCGGCGGCCTTCGTCGCATAGTCGTCGCTCAGCCCCTTCTCCTTGGCGCGCCGCGCGATGGAGGCGACGAGCAGCGATTTGTCGGCGGTGGTGCGGGTCGCCGTCATCTGCTCCAGCGCGCGGTCGAGCAGGAAGTCCGGCGGCGCGACGCCCTCGGCCGCGTCGTGGCGCATGCGTTCGGTGTTGTCGGCGATCTGGCCGGCGAAGGCGTCCAGCCGCGCGAGATAGGCGTCGGCGTCGGCCGCGGTCTCGATGCGGTGCTTGGTGTCGAGGAAGTCGGGCACCGACTGGTAGGCGCCGGTGAGCTGGCTCACCACATAGGGCGAGGGACCATAGGACGTGCCGCCGAAATCGAAGGCGCCGATCGCGACCGCCGATTCGCGCGTATAGAGAAGCGTGTCGTAGTTCACCCGGTCCATGCCGGTCAGCGCGTTCGCGTCGATCTGGCGGAGGCGGCGGAGCTGGTCGGCGGCCAGCGCCTTCGACGCCGCGATGCCGGCGCCGGATTCGTCGCGCAGCTTGCTCTTGAGATCGGCGTTGGCGCCCTTGTCGAAGCCGAGCTGCGTCGCGCCTTCCGGATTCTGCCGCAGCGTCTCCTGGAAGATGGCGTCGAGCAGCGCGTTGAGCTTGGCCGCCTCGCCCGAAGCGGGCGCGGCATAGAGCGGCTGCGCGGCGAGCGCGCCCGCGACGGCGACGGTCGAGGCGAGGAATTTGCGGCGGCTGAGCATGGAAACCCCGGCGGAAAGGCGCCGGGAAGGCTAGGGCGGGCGGGGCGTCGGTCGCAAGGTTCCGGCCCCGGCTATTCGGTCGCGCCTTGCCGTGCGGTGCTGATATAGTGCCGCACATGAGCGAGTTTTCCATTCTGGATGTTGATCGCGCGAACATCGCGCCGCCGACTTTTCCGTTCGACAACAGCTATGCGCTTCTGCCGGAGCGGTTCTATGCGCGCCAGGCGCCGACCCCGGTCGCGGCGCCGCGCCTGATCAAGGTCAACGCCGAATTGGCACGTCAACTCGGCATCGATCCCGCGCGTCTTGCATCGGCGGACGGCGTGGCGGCGCTCGCCGGCAATCGCGTGCCCGCCGGCGCCGATCCGCTCGCCATGGCCTATGCCGGGCATCAATTCGGCAATTGGGTGCCGCGCCTGGGCGACGGCCGCGCCGTCCTGTTGGGCGAGGTCGTGGCGCGCGACGGGGTGCGCTACGACATCCAGCTCAAGGGCTCCGGCCCGACACCGTTCTCGCGCAACGGCGACGGCCGCGCCGCGCTGGGGCCGGTCCTGCGCGAATATATCGTCAGCGAGGCGATGGCGGCGCTCGGCATTCCGACGACGCGCACGCTGGCGGCGGTGACGACCGGCGAGCGCATGCTGCGCCAGGAGGGCCTGCTGCCCGGCGCGGTGCTGACGCGGGTGTCGAAGAGCCATGTGCGGGTCGGCACTTTCGAATATTTCGGCAATCGCGGCGATACCGAAGGCGTGCGGACGCTCGCCGACTATGTGATCGCGCGGCTCTATCCCGAGGTGGCGCGGGGCGACTATCGCGCCCTGCTGGACGCGGTCATCGCGCGGACGGCGAGCCTGGTGGCGCGCTGGCAGCTCATCGGCTTCATCCACGGCGTGATGAACACGGACAACACCTCCATCGCCGGCGAGACGATCGACTACGGTCCCTGCGCCTTCATGGACGCCTACGATCCGGCCAAGGTGTTCAGCTCCATCGACCAAGGTGGCCGCTACGCCTTCGGCAACCAGCCGCGCATCGCCCAGTGGAATCTGGTGCGCTTCGCCCAGGCGCTGTTGCCGCTGCTGGGCGTGGACGAGGACAGCGCGATCAAGACCGCGCAGGCGGCGATCGACACCTATCCGCCGTTGTTCGAGGCGGCCTATTACGAAGGGCTGCGGGCGAAGTTCGGATTCGCGCAAGGCTATGACGACGACCTGCCGCTGATCGGCGAGTTCTTCCGCCACATGGCGGACGGCCGCGCCGATTTCACGCTGACCTTCCGCCGCCTCGCCGACAGCGCGGGCGACGCAGGCGCGGTCGAAGGCCTGCGCGCGCTGTTCGACAACGCCGCCGCGCTCGACGTCTGGCTCGACAAATGGCGCGCGCGGCTGGCGCTGGAGCATGTCGCGCCGGCGGCGCGGGCCACCGCCATGCGCGCCGTCAATCCCGCCTTCATTCCGCGCAACCATCGCATCGAAGCGGCCATCGCCGCGGCGCAGGAGCGCGACGATTACGCGCCGTTCGAGGAATTGCTGACCGTCCTGTCGAAGCCCTATGACGATCAGCCGGACTTCGCCGCCTACGCCGACGCGCCCCAGCCGGACGAGATCGTGCTGCAGACCTTCTGCGGCACCTGAGTCAGGCGAGCGCGACGGCGCGGGGCCGCGTGCCCATCGCCACCGCGAAGAAGAACAGGACGGCGGCCAGCCCCGCCAGGGCGTCGGCGAGCAGCAGGCCGTTGGCGTGCCAGCGCCCATAGGCGAAGCCTTCGATCGCCGTCATGTACATGAGCGGCACGTTCGAGAGCGCGGCGTAGAGATTGTATTTCGTGGCGGCGGCGCCGCGCCCGATGGCCTCCAGCACCACGGCGCTGAACGAGGCATAGTTGAAGCCCTGGACGAAGGCATAGAGCAGGGTGAAGGTCACGAACATCTGCGGCGTCCGCGCCGCCGCCGCCATCGCCAGCGCGCCGGCGGCGAGGAACACGCCGTACAGCGCATAGGCGAATTTGCGGTCCATGCGGTCGCAGAAATAGCCGCCGACGACGCAGCCGACCGCCGAGACGATCCCGCCCATCACGCCGTTGACCAGCGCGACGGTATCGGCGCCGGCGTGCCATTCGCCGGCGGTGGCGGACCACAGATTGGAAGCGGCGCCCGAACCGATCGGCAGGAAGCAGATCAACAGCGCCAGATAGCCGGCGCGCGACTTCGCCGTGTTCCACACATCGAGCCCGACATTCGCGAGTCTGCGATAATAGGAGGCGTGGCGGTGGTCGGCCGCCGGCTCGTCGACGAACAGCAGGGCCAGGCAGCAGGCCAGGAACAGCGCCGCCATCGCCGCGCCGGGCAGCCAAGTGTAGGGAAAATGCTGCGCCAGCCACAGCGCGCCGCCGCCGCCGATGCCCGAGCCGCCGAGATTGCCCGCCTGGTACCAGCCGCCGGCGCGGCCCTTCTGCTCCTGCGGTGTCGCATGCGCCATCAGGTTCTCGGCCGCCATGGCGAGGAACGTCGTGGCGGTGCTGTTCGCCACGACCAGCACCGTGATGGCGAAAAGACCCACCTTGGTGATCGGGAAGAAGCCGATGGCGCCCAGTGTGACGGCGCAGACGATGGCGGCGAGCAAATACCAGGCCTTGCTGGTCAGCGTCGTGTCGACGACGGGCGCCCAGAAGAACTTCCAGGTCTGCGGCACCAGGCTGAGCGCGATCAGTCCCGCGATGGCCGAAACCCCGACGCCGGCCTGCGACAGGAGGAAGCCCAGGGTGACGACCAGATAGCCGTTGGAGGCGCCGAACGGCGTGCAGAGCACCAGATAGACGACGGGATGCGTGGTTCTCGGCCCGGTTGCGCTCACGCCCTGTCCCGTCCTGCGGCAATCGACTGTAACGGAACCCGGACGCTGTGCAACGATAGCGACATGAAGTTGTCGGCGTATTGTCGCGAAGGCGCCGCCGCGGCGTCGCGTTTCGCGGCGGTTCCCGGCGCCGGTTCGGCTCGCGCGGATTTTGGTTGCACGGCCGGGCGAAACCCGTGTGAAGTCGCCGTGGGAAGTCCCCGTGTGAAGTTTATGTCATGAAAGGCCCCTAAGAGGCCGTTCCTGGGAGATGCATTATATGAGTAGCCCGACGTCGAGTGCGCCACCGGCCAAGCGACTGCCGGCGCGGCTGCTGGCGCCGTTTTCCAGCGCGGCGATGCCTTACTCCGCGCTCGGCATTCCGCTCACCGTCTATCTGCCCAACTATTACGCGAGCCATATCGGCCTGACGCTCGCCGCCGTCAGCGCCGCCTTCGGCGTGGTGCGCCTGACCGACATCTTCTTCGATCCCATGATCGGCATCGCGGTCAATGCGACCGACACGCGCTTCGGGCGCTTTCGGCCCTGGATGATCGCCAGCGTGCCGCTGCTGATGCTGGCGTCCTACATGATCTTCATGGCCGCGCCGGGCTCCAGCCGGCTCTACCTGGTCGTCTGGCTGCTGGTCCTCTATGCCGGCTATTCGATGATCACGCTGGGCCACGCCGCCTGGGCCGCGGCGCTGGTGCCGGAATACCATCAGCGCAGCCGCATCTATAGCTGGATGCAGACCATCGGCGTGATCGCCATCGTCGTCATCCTGGCGCTCCCCGTCGTGCTCAAGCTCGGCTGGCACATGACGGACGCCCAGGGCGTGCAGGCCATGGGCTGGTTCCTGCTGGTCGTCACGCCGCTCACGGTGCTGCTGTGCATCGCCGCGGTCGGCGAGCCGCGCCAGGCGGAAACCGCCAACCGCATCACGCTGAAGGACTATTGGACGATGATCGCGCGGCCCTCGCTGCTTCGCGTCCTCGCCGCCGACCTGTTTCTCGCCCTCGGACCCGCCATCACGGCGGTGCTTTATCTCTTCTTCTTCACCCAGGCGCTCGGCTTCACCCGGACCCAGACCAATTCGCTGCTGCTGATCTACATCGCGGCGGGCCTGTTCGGCGCGCCGTGCTGGTCGCTGGTCTCCAACCGCATCGGCAAGCACAAGACGGTGATGTGGGGCTGCGTGCTCTACGGCCTGGCGCAGGCGCTGGTGTTCGTGATCCCGCGCGGCGCCATGGTGTTCATGGTGCCGGGAATGATGTTCGCCGGCTTCGTGGTGAGCTGCTTCACCTTCCAGATCCGCTCGATGATCGCCGATGTCAGCGACGAGGTGCGGCTCGATATCGGCAAGGACCGTTCGGCGCTGCTCTACGGGCTGATCGTGGCGACCTCCAAGATCGGCTCGGCGCTCGCCGTGATCATCACCTTCCCGATCATCCAGGCCTTCGGCTTCGATGCCAGGGAAGGCGTGGTGAACACCGGCCTCGCGCTGGATGCGCTGGAGGCCTGCTATGTCGTCGTGCCGGTGCTGACCATGTTCGTCGGCGCCTGGGCGCTGTGGGGCTACAAGCTCGACGCCGCGCGGCATGACGGCATCCGCGCCGACCTCGCGACGCGCGCGGCGGAAATCGAGGCGCAGGCCGTGGCGGGCGCGGCCGGCGTGGCGGAAAGCCTGTCGGGCTCGGAGCCGGCGCTCGGCGCGCCGCAGACCCTGCCGCTCGGCGCGGGGGAATAGCGCCTACGCCCGCTTCGCCCTATAGCCCTCGAACAGCACACGGAACGACTCGCCGCTGATGCGGTCGAAATCGTATCCGGCGCCCAGCTTGCCCGCGAGCGTGAGCACCACCGCGCCGTGCAACGAGGCCCAGAACACGTGGCCGATCAGTTCGGGATCGCCGTCCAGGATGCCGTCCTGCACCAGGGCGCGGACATAGGCCGTCATGGTCGCGCGGGCGCGCGTGGCGGCCTGGACCAGTTCGGGATAGGCCGACTCGTCGGGCTGCGACAGATCGAACATCAGCCGGTAGGCGGCCGGCTCGCCGAAGGCGAAGCCGATATAGGCCTGGTACACCGCGGCGGATTTCTCCGGCGCGGTGGCGGCGGCCCTGAACGCGGCTTCCAGCGAATCCGCGAAGCGGTTGAAAGCGCGGGCGCGCACCGCCGCCAGGATGTCGTCCTTGTCCTTGAAATAGCGGTAGGGCGTCATCGCGCTGACGCCGATCTCGCTCGCCAGTTCCCGCATGGTGAAGCCGTCGCGGCCCTTGGCGTCGAACAGCTTGGTCGCGGCTTCGCAGAGCCGCTCGCGGAAATCGGCAACGTCGGTCTGGCTGAGGACGCGGGGCATCGGGAATCCTTTGAGTAATTCTAAACTTGCCAAACAGAATGGGTATATGCTATAAATTTACAACGTAAAGGTTCACCTTGCCGCGAGGTCGACCATGAATGCGCCCGTCCGTCTGAACCCTTACCTGTCCGGCAATTTCGCGCCCGTCGCGAGCGAGGACGATTTCACCGACCTTCCGGTCACCGGGGAGATTCCCGCCGCGCTGCGCGGCGCGTTCTATCGCAACGGTCCCAACCCGCAGTTCACGCCGCGCGATCCGAACCACCACTGGTTCGTCGGCGACGGCATGCTGCACGGCTTCTTCGTCGAGGGCGGCAAGGTCTCCTACAAGAACCGCTATCTGCGCACGCCGAAATGGGAGCTGGAGCACGCGGCGGGCAAGTCGCTGTTCGGCTCCTTCGGCAATCCGCTGACCAGCGATCCCTCCGTGATCGGCAAGGAGAGCGGCGTCGCCAACACGAATGTCGTGTGGCACGCCGGCAAGCTGCTGGCGCTCGAAGAGGCCCACCAGCCGCTGGAGGTCGATCCGCTGTCGCTCGCGACCCGTGGCTATCTCGATTATGCCGGCAAGGCCAAGTGCTTCACGGCGCATCCCAAGATCGATCCCGAAACCGGCGAGATGGCGTTCTTCGGCTATGGCGTCGGTCCGGTGCCGCTGTCGGCCGGCATGGCCTATGGCGTGGTCGACAAGACCGGCAAGGTGACGCGGCTCGACACCTTCGACGCGCCCTATGCCAGCATGGTGCACGATTTCTGCGTCACCGACCGGCATGTGCTGTTCCCGATCCTGCCGCTGTCGGCCAGCCTGCCGCGCGCGATGAGCGGCAAACCGGCCTACGGCTGGGAGCCGGAACTGGGCGGCCGCATCGGCTTGATGGCCCGCGACAAGGGCGTCGAGACCATCCGCTGGCTCGACACCGATCCCTGCTATGTCTTCCATCCGATGAACGCCTGGGAAGAGGGCGACAAGCTCTATGCCGACGTCATGCAATACGCGCAGGCGCCGCTGTTTCCGAACGCCGACGGCTCGCCGGGCAAGCCGTGCTCGGCCTATCTGGTGCGCTGGGAGGTAGACCTTTCGGGCAAGACCAACACCGTGAAGCAGACCAGGCTCGACGATCTCGCCGGCGAGTTCCCGCGCCTCGACGAGCGCCGCGCCGGGCTTTCCTACCGCCATGGCTATTTCGCCGCCGACACCGGAAGCAGCGGCAAGATCCTGTTTGACGCCGTCGCCCATATCGATTTCAAGACCGGCAGGCGCGACGTCCACGAACTGCCGAAGGGCGACGTCCCGGGTGAGCCGATCTTCATTGCGAAAAGCGCGACGGCCGCCGAAGGCGAGGGCTACCTGGTCGCGCTGATCTATCGCGGCGCCGAGGACCGCACCGATTTCGTGGTCTATGACGCGGCGGATGTTGCCAAGGGTCCTATCGGCACCGCCAAATTGCCGCGCCGCGTGCCGTTCGGCTTCCATGGGAACTGGCGTCCCGGCTGACATCTGTCATCGAACGGTGGTTTTGGCCGCGGCCGGGATTGCTGCATAGTGGCGCGATGATACGCATCGGCTTTCTCGCGCTCGCGGCATTCCTCGCCGCCACCAACCTCGCTGCCGCCGCCATGTGGGTCCAGATGGGACCGGGCGGCGCGGTCGAGGCGCGCGCGACGACGGCGGCAGCCACCTGCCCGGCGGCTATGCTGGACGGATCGCCCGCCACCATGACGGTGCGGGCTCCGGCCGATGCGAACTTCCCGCTGCTCTGCGCCCTGGCAATTCCCGCCGGCGCGAAGGCGCTGACCATCGACGGCAATGCGGTTGCGCTTCCCGTCGCCGATCCGCGGCGCATCCTGGTGCTCGGCGACACCGGCTGCCGCATCAAGGGCACGGCGCTGCAGGCCTGCAACGATCCCAAGGCGTGGCCCTTCGCGACCCTGGCGAAGGCCGCCGCGGCGCAGCATCCCGATCTCGTCCTCCATCTGGGCGATTACCTCTACCGGGAATCGCCGTGCCCGGACACCTTCCCCGGCTGTGCCGGCTCGCCCTGGGGCGACAATTGGGCGGCGTGGGACGCCGATTTCTTCACGCCCGGCGCGCCGCTGCTCGCCGCGGCGCCGTGGATCGTCATCCGCGGCAATCACGAGGACTGCTTCCGCGCCGGTCCCGGCTTCCTCCGGCTGATCGGGCCGACCGCCTACGATCCGGCGGCGCCGTGCAACGCGCATCTGGATCCCTATGCCGTCCAGGCCGGCAGCCAGACCATCGCGATCATGGACAGCGCCAGCGCGCCCGACACCTCGGTCGATCCGGCGCAGGTGCCGCTCTACGAGAAGGATTTCGAAGCGCTGAAGGCGATGGCCGATGTCGGGCCGGGCCGCGAATTGTGGCTGGGGACGCACCGGCCGCTATGGGGCGCGATCACCTTCCTGGGCCTGCCGGCCGGCGGCAACGCCACCATGATCAAGGCGGCGGGCGATCTTTCCGCCTTCGCCGCCATCTCGCTGATGCTGTCGGGCCACATCCACAGCTTCGAGGCGATCAACTACGAGGCGAAAGTTCCGCCGCAGATCGTCGGCGGCAATGGCGGCGACAATCTGGACGTCACGCCCCTGAACCTGCGCGGCACGATATTCCAGGGCGATTCGGGCGTGCATGTGAAAACCGGGTTCTCGGTCCGCGGCTTCGGCTTCATGATGCTGACGCGCATGACGGGCAATGACGGCTGGCTGATCCAGCTCTACGATTCGGAAGGAAATCCGATCAAGCAGTGCGCTTATCAGGACCGCAACGTCTTCTGCCCCGGCACGCGCTAGCGTCCTGAAACCAGAAGCCCGCTGAATTCAAAATAGAGGTGTCATGGCCCGCGAATGCGGGCCACCCAGGTGAACCCTGCTGCGGCGGCGCAGATTTCACCTGGGTCCGCCGCATTCGCGGCGGATGACACCGAGTGGTGCGACTTCTGGCTCGCGACATTGGCTTGCAACGCACGCGCAGCATGGGGTCGCGAAACAATTTTCGCATCTGCGCGCATTTGACAATATCCCGCCTTTTTCGACGCCGATTGTGCTTGTGACGAATTGCTGCGCATGGTGCGCGTGATAAGCTCGTTCGTCGGGCGTTTCGGGGGAAATACGTGGACAACAATCGGCGTTTCGTGATGATCGGCGGCGGCATCCTGGCCGTCATCGCGGTCGTGACCGGCGTGCTCTATTTCCTCGGCGGCAAGAACACGCCGCTCGGCGCCGGCTTCTTCTCCCGCATCGCGAACGGGCTGTCCTCCGTCACCGGCAGCATGACCCCGGCGCAGATGGCGCAGGCGCCGTATTTCGCCTTCCGCCGGCTGGAGGTCGACACCACCAAGCCGCAGGCCGAGGCGTGCCTGGTCTTCACCCGCAGCCTCGATGCCTCCGGCAAGACGCATTACGAGGACTATTTCTCCATCGACCCCGAGACCAAGGTCGCCAGCCATGTGGTGGACGACCGGCTGTGCATCGCGGGCCTGGACTTCAACAAATCCTACCAGGTGACGCTCAAGAGCGGGCTTCCCGCCGCCACCGGCGAGAAGCTGACCGAGGACGAGACCGTCCCGGTCGAGCTGCGCGACAAGCCCTCGCTGGTGCGCTTTGCCGGCGGCATCGTGCTGCCGCGCGAGAACGCCGAGGGCGTGCCGGTCACGACCGTCAACATCGCCAAGCTGCGCCTGAAGATCATCCGCGTCGGCGACCGGCTGCTGTCGCAGATCGAAAGCGGCACGGTGGACGAGACCACGCTCTATTCCTGGAAGGACACCGACCTGGAGAACAGCCAGGGCGCGCTGGTCTGGCAGGGCACGATGGACGTCGCCAACGTCAAGAACGATTCCGTCACCACCCTGATCCCGATCCGCGACATCCTGAAGGACAAGCCGCCCGGCGCCTATGTGCTGATCGCGATGGACGCGGCGCAGGACGAGACCAAGGACTATTACGACGAAGGCACCATCGCCGCCCAATGGGTGGTCGATTCCGATATCGCCGTCACCAGCTTCCAGGGCGCCGGCGGGCTCACCGTCTTCGCCCGCTCCTACGCCAGCGCGAAGCCGCTGAGCGGGGTCAAGCTCAACCTCGTCGCCAAGGACAACAACGTCCTCGCCACCGTGACGACCAATGGCGACGGCCGCGCCGATTTCGCGGCCGGGCTGTTGCGCGCCACCGGCGGCGACACGCCCGTCGTGGTGATGGCCTATGGCGCGGGCGGCGATTTCAGCTTCCTCGATTTGCGCCGCTCCGGCTTCGACCTGACCGACCGCGGCGTCAGCGGCCGCGAGGCGCCCGGCCCGATCGATGCGTTTCTTTATACCGAGCGCGGCGTCTATCGCCCCGGCGAGACGGTGCAGTCCACCACCCTGCTGCGCGACCGCATCGGCGCCGCGATCAGCTCGGTCCTGACGCTCATTGCGACAAGGCCCGATGGGCTGGAGGTTTCGCGCACCACGGTTCCCGCCGCCGCGCTCCAGGCGGGCGCCACGACCTGGCCGCTCAAGCTCGGCAATCGCGCGCCGCATGGGCGCTGGCAGATCGCCGCCTATATCGATCCCAAGGCGTCGCCGGTCGGCCGCGTGCAGTTCGACGTCGCCGATTTCGTGCCGCAGCGCCTGAAGGTGACACTGACGCCCGAGACCAAGGTCGTGAAGCCGGGCGAGGACATCAAGGTCCGCGCCGATAGCCGCTTTCTCTATGGCGCGCCGGCCTCCGGCCTTTCGGGCGAGGGCACGGCCAAGATCGAAGCCGACGGCACGCCGTTCCCCGAGTTCAAGGAATATCAGTTCGGCCGGGTGGACGACACGTTCTCCTCCGTCGACGTGCAGATGACGGTGCCGGAGACCGACGCCAACGGCTCGACCGAGGCGACCGGATCGGTCGGCGATCTCGCCGACACCACCCTGCCGCTCAAGGCCAGCGTCACGATCTCGATCCACGAGCCGGGCGGACGCACCACCGACAAGAATGTCGAGATCCCGGTGCGCACCCGCGATGCGATGATCGGCCTGCGTCCCGATTTCGACGACGGCTCGGTGGCCGAGAACGCCCGCGCCGGCTTCGAGGCCATCGCGGTCGATGCCGACGGCAAGCGCGTCGCGCTCGCCGGCCTGACCTATTCCTGGGTGCGCGAGGACACGACCTATCAGTGGTACCAGAAGGACGGCTCGTGGAAATACGAGGCGGTCACCCGCGACCGGCTGATGACCAGCGGCAAGATCGACATCGGCGCCGGCGCGCCGGTGAAGCTGGCACAGAACTTCCCCTATGGCTCCTACCGGCTGACGATCACCGATCCGAAGTCGGGCACGGCGTCGTCCTATCGCTTCTATTCCGGCTGGGCGGCGAGTTCCGCCGGCGATCGGCCGGACCGTATCCCGGTCGCGGCCGACAAGCCCTCCTATCGCGCGGGCGAGACGGCGCATGTCCAGATCAAGCCGACCGCGAACGGCAAGGCGCTGGTCGTGGTGGCCGGCGACAAGGTGTTCTCCTCCCAGGTGATCGACGCGCCGGCGGGCGGCGCCAGCGTCGACGTGAAGGTCGATGCCGATTGGGGCCCGGGCGCCTATGTGCTCGTGACCGACTACCGGCCGCTGAACGAGGCGACGGGCCATGAGCCGGTGCGCGCCATCGGGCTGGCCTGGCTGCAGGTCGACAACAAGGACCGGACGCTGACGGTGACCGTCGGCGGGCCGCAGAAGGTGACGCCGCGCCAGAAGATCGTCATCCCGGTGGCGATCGCCGGCCTGGCGAGCGGCGAGCAGGCCTATCTGACGCTGGCGGCGGTGGACGAGGGCATCCTCCAGCTCACCGATTTCGTCTCGCCCAATCCCAACGACTACTACTTCGCCAAGCGCCAGCTCGGCGTGACGATGCGCGACGACTACGGCCGCCTGATCAAGGCCGAGAAGGGCGCGGTCGGCGCGATGCGCGAGGGCGGCGACAGCTTCGGCGGACGGCCGCTGGCGGTGGTGCCGACGCGCACGGTGGCGCTGTTCTCCGGCCTGGTGAAGGTCGGCGCGGACGGCAGGGTCTCGGTCGCGCTCGACATCCCCGACTTCAACGGCGAATTGCGCCTGATGGCGGTGGCGATGACCGACACCAAGCTCGGCCATGCCGACCGGCCGCTGACGGTACGCGATCCGGTGGTCGCCGACATCGTGTTGCCGCGCTTCCTGGCGCCGGGCGATCATGCCGCCGCCGCGCTCAACATGAACAATGTCGAGGGCAAGCCGGGCACCTATGTCGCGACGCTGACCGCGTCGGGACCGGTCGGCCTGCCCAACGGCGCGCGCCAGACGGTGGTGACTGAGGCGCTGCGCGTCGGCCAGCGCGTGCTGGTGCCGATGGAGCTCAACGGCACCGGCATCGGCATCGCGACCATCGCGCTCAACGTCAGGGGTCCGGGCGGATTTTCCGTCGACCATTCCTGGCAGATCGAATCGCGCGCGCCGCAATTGGATGTCGCCCGCGACGAGACGGTGCCCTTCGCGCCCAAGGCGACCTATACCGCCAACGGGCAACTGGTCGCCGACCTGATCCGCGGCACGCCGACCGTGGGGCTGACCGTCGCTTCGGCGCACGGCTACAGCGACGTGCCGGGCCTTCTGAAATGGCTCGACAAATATCCCTATGGCTGCATCGAGCAGACCACCAGCCGCGCCATGCCGCTCCTGGTGTTCAACGACCTCTCCGATCTCGCCGGCCTGCCGCGCGACCAGGCGCTGCGCCCGCGGGTGCAGGACGCGGTCGACGCGGTGCTCGACATGCAGAACTACGCCGGCAATTTCGGGATGTGGGCGCCGGGCAGTGACGCCGATCCATGGATCAGCGTCTTCGCGCTCGACTTCCTCACCCAGGCCAAGGAGAAGGGCTATGTCGTGCCCAACGATGCGCTCAAGCGCGGCTCGACCTGGCTGCGCGGCACGGCGGCGAGCGATTCCAACTCCGACAACGTCCGCGCCTATGCCTTCTACCTGCTGGCGCGGTCGGGCCAGGTGAACCTGTCCGACCTGCGCTACTTCATCGACACGCGCGGGCCGGAGATGAACACCGCCATCGCGGAGGCGCTGTCGGCCTCGGCGGCGGCGCAGGCCGGCGACCGGGCGCGCGCGACCTATGGCTTCAACCGGGCGCGCGACATCGCGCTGAAGGGCGAGGCGTTCAGCTATCCGGTCGGCGATTACGGCTCGCTCTTGCGCGACGTGGCGGGTTCCACTGCTCTGGCGGCGGAGAACGGCCAGCCGGACCTCATCCCGGCCCTCTTGAAGAAAAGCGCCGAGCTCGACTCCAAGCTCGACGATACGACGACGCAGGAAAAGGCGTGGATGCTGCGCGCCGCCTATGCGCTGACGCGCCAGACCGTGCCGCTGAACATCCTGGTCAACGGCCAGCCGGGCATCCCGCGCGCCGGCGCGATCCGCCTGTCGCCCTCGCCGGCGCAGCTCAGCTCCGGCATCACCTTCCTGAACCGCGGCGACGCCAGCGTGTGGCGCACCACCTCGGTCCAGGGCACGCCGGCGGCGCCGCTGCCGGCCGAGGCGAGCGGGTTTACCCTCAGCAAGACCTATTGGACGATGGGCGGCACGCCGGCGGACCTGTCGCATCTGCACCAGAACGACCGCGTGATCGTGGAGGTCACCGGCCAGATGCAGCACAACACCTATCGCCAGATGGGCGTGATCGATCTTCTGCCGGCGGGGCTGGAGATCGAGATGCCGCTGGGCAGCGAGGACGGCAAGCCCTACGCCTTCCTCGACACGCTCTCCGACACGACGATGGCGGACGCGCGCGACGACCGCTTCGTGGCGGCGTTCACCATCGGCTCGTCCTATGTCAGCGACGAGGACAAGAAGAAGCCGGAGCCGCAGCCGATCTTCCGCATCGCCTATGTGGCGCGCGCGGTGACGACGGGCACCTTCGTGCTGCCGGCCGCCGCGGTGATGGACATGTACGCGCCGACGATCCACGCCCGCACGACCATGGGTAACGTGACGATCGCGCCGTGATTTTCCTCCCCCGCTGTTGCGGGGGAGGTGCCGAGCGGTGCGTAGCGACAGCGTGCGCACGGGCGGTGGGGGCTAGCGCCGGCGTTGGAGCGCGTTTCCGCCCCCTCCACCGCTTCGCGGTCCCCCTCCCCCGCAAACGCGGGGAGAGGAAAGAGTTGGCGATGAGATCGAGCCTTACACATAGTCTTGTAACATCCCTCTTCGCCCTCTTCGGCGCCGCCTGCGCCGTCGCCACGGCCGATGTCGCCAATCCGCCCGACATGACGCGCGCCATCCATGTCTCGCCCGAGGTCGTCGACCGCCATGGCGTGCCGCTGCGCGCCTTCCTGACCGACGACGGCTATTGGCGGATGAAGACCGATGTGCGGGACGTCTCGCCGCGCTATCTCGCCATGCTGATGGCCTATGAGGACAAGCGCTTCTACGACCACGCCGGCGTGGACCCCGCCGCGATCCTGCGCGCCGGACTGCAATTCGCCGGCGCCGGGCACATCGTTTCGGGCGGCTCGACGCTGACCATGCAGGTCGCGCGCATCCTGGAACCGCCGAAATCGCGCGGCATCGGCACCAAGCTGTTCCAGATGATGCGCGCTCTCCAGCTCGAAGAGCGCTATTCCAAGGACGAGATCCTGTCCTTCTACCTGACGCTGGCGCCGTTCGGCGGCAATCTCGAAGGCGTGCGCGCCGCCGCGCTGTCCTATTTCGGCAAGGAGCCGTCGCGGATCGATCTTTCGGAGGCCGCGCTCCTCGTCGCCCTGCCGCAATCGCCGGTGAAGCAGCGGCCCGACCGCCATGCCATCCGCGCCGCCAAGGGCCGCGACAAGGTACTGGCCCGCATGGTGAGCGAAAGCGTGGTCACGCAAGGCGACGCCGACGTGGCGCGGCGCGAGGGCGTGCCCTTCGCGCGTCAGGCGATGCCGCTGACGGCGCCGCATCTCGCGGTTCGGCTCAAGCTGCGCGATCCCCGCGCCACCCGTATCGTCACGACGTTGGACGCCGACCTGCAAGGCGCGGTCGAGCGCATGGCGGCCAACGAGCAGCCCTATTTCGGCGAGGGCACGGCGCTTTCCATCGTGGTGGTCGACAACCGCACGCGCGACGTGCTCGCCTATCTGGGCGGGGTGCATTATTGGGGACCGTCCGGGCAAATCGACCTGGCGCAGCGCTGGCGCTCGCCGGGCTCGGCGCTCAAGCCCTTCATCTACGGCATCGCCTTCGACAATCTCATCCTGCATCCCGCCTCGCTGATGACCGACGCGCCGACCATGTTCGGCGACTACGCGCCGAAGGATTTCGAGGGCAGCTTCCAGGGCGCGGTGTCGGCGACCGAGGCGCTGCGCATGTCGCTCAACGTGCCGGCGGTGATGGTGCTGGACCGCGTCGGGCCGCTCGCCTTCACCACCACGCTGGAGAATGCCGGCGCGCGGCTGGCCTTCCCGGCGGGCGACGGCAGCCCAAGCCTGCCCGTGGCGCTCGGCGGCCTCGGCATCAGTCTCGCCGATATCACCATGCTCTATGCCGGCATCGCCAATGGCGGCGAGGCGCGCGGGCTGCGCTATGTCATGGGCGCGCCGGACGCCGCCGATCACCGCCTGTTCGGGCCGGTGGCGGCGTTCTATCTCAAGCAGATCCTGCGGGGCGTCTCGCTGCCCGACGGCTGGGCGATGGGGCAGGGGATCGACCGCGCCCGCCGCATCGGGTTCAAGACCGGCACCTCCTATGGCTATCGCGACGCCTGGTCGGTCGGGTTTTCGAACGACTACACGGTCGGCGTGTGGGTCGGCCGCGCCGATGGGAGCCCGCGCGCCGGCCATGCCGGGCGCGAATCCGCCGCGCCGATCCTGCTCAAGACCTTCGAGCTCCTGCCGGCCGACCGCCATGCCGACGATCCGCCGCCCGCGGGCGCGCTGCTGACCACCGCGAACGACCAATTGCCGCCCTCGATGCGCCTCTTCCGGCGCGAGAGCGCGCCGGCGCCGCCGCGCGAGACCAATGTGCCGCCGCCGACCATCGCCTTTCCGCCCAACGGCACGGTGGTGCCGCTGCCACCCGACGACGCCAAGGACAAGAGTGTGGTGCTCAAGGCCGACGGCGGCAGGGAGCCGCTGACCTGGCTGGTCAACGGCCAGTTCATCGGCAATTTCACGCGGTTCCAGCCGGTGCTGTTCACGCCCGACGGCGAGGGCCTGGCGCGTATCACCGTGGTTGATGCGCAGGGTCGGAGCGATACGGCGCAGGTAAGGTTCAAGAAGGCGAAGAGCTGAATTCGCGTTTTCCTCCCCCGCAAACGCGGGGGAGGAAAACACATTGCTACCTTGCGCCGCGCCGCCTTGACCCCGCCATGCAATTGCGGTGCTTAGCGCCGCCATGCCCGACAAAATCCCCGATCCTCCCGCTGTGCGCGATGTCGTGCACATCACCACCCATGCCGAGCGCCGCCGTGCCTTCGCCATCCTGTTCGTCAGCCTGCTCTGCATGGGCGCCGGCCAGACCGTGCTGTTCAACATCCTGCCGCCGCTGTCGCGCCAGCTTCACCTGGGCGCCGTCCAGACCACCAGCGTCTTTGCGGTCTCGGCCGCGATCTGGGTCGTCACCGCGACCTATTGGGGCAAGAAGAGCGATCATTGGGGCCGCAAGCCCGTGATGCTGCTGGGGCTTCTGGCCTTCGCCGCATCCTTCGCGCTGTTCGCCAGCGTGATGCTGGCCGGGCTGAAGAACTGGCTGCCGGCCATCGCGATCTTTCCGCTGATGATCCTGACGCGCTCGATCTACGGTACGTTCGGTTCGGGCACGCAGCCCGCGGCCCAGGCCTATGTCGCCGACCGCACCACGCCGCAGGAGCGGCTGAAAGGCGTCGCGACCATCGGCTCGGCCTTCGGCCTCGGCACCGTCGGCGGGCCGGCGATCGCCAGCCTGTTCACGCCGTTCGGCCTGCTGGTTCCGTTCTATTTCATCTCGGGCCTCGCGCTCGCCAGCGCCGCGATGATCTGGTTCCTTTTGCCGGAGCGCACGCCGCCCAAGGCGCGGCGCGTCGAGAGCGTTGCGATGAAATGGCACGACCGCCGCGTGCGGCCCTTCGCGATCTTCGCCGTCGGGCTTTCGACCGCGAGCACGGTGCCGATCCAGACCATGGGCTTCTTCTTCATGGACGTGCTGCACGTCGCGCCGGAGCACGCCGCGCAATACAACATGATCGGCCAGCTCGCGACCTCGCTGGCGGCGCTCTTCGCCCAGCTCGTGGTGGTGCAGTACGTGCGCGTCTCGGCGCGGGTGCTGACCAATTGGGGATTGGGCGCGGCGCTGGTCTCGACCGTCGTCTTCCTCCTGTTCGGCAATTTCCTTCTGCTGGTGGTCGGCCTGGCGCTGTCGGGCCTCGGCTTCGGCATGGCGCGGCCGGGATTCACCTCCGGCGCCTCGCTGTCGGTGGCGCCGCACGAGCAAGGCGCGGTCGCCGGCATCATCGGCGGCGCCAGCGCCATGGGATTCATCGCCGGCCCGCTCATCGGCTGGATGTATGAATGGTCGCCCTATGTTCCTTATGCCTTCGCGGCGGTGCTGCTGGTCGGGCTGTTCGCCTATCAATGGCTGTCGCCGGCGCTGCGCAATGCCGGGATCGTTCCGCCGGATGTCGAGATCGTCGATGAGGATATCGAGACGCCGGTGGCGAATGCGTGACTAGAGCCCCTTGCTCTTCGCTTCGGTCAGGATCTGCGCCAGGACGCCCATGGTCGGAAACCCGTCGGCGGGCAGGGCGTGCGCCTTCTGCCAGAGCCTAAGTGCCGCCTTGCCGTCGTGTCCGATGACGCCGTCGATCTTGCCGGGATTGTAGCCGAGCTTGGTCAGTCCGTTCTGCAGCGCGATGCGCTCGTCATGCGACAGGGGCTCCTCGTCGCGCGGCCAGGACGCGACGATGGCGGGGCGGCCGGCGATCAGATCGGCGAGATAGCACACCGCCAGCGCATAGGACGCGGCGTTGTTGTATTTCAAGATCACCTTGAAATTGCCGAACGTCAGGAACGCCGGCCCGCGCGCCCCGGCGGGCAGATAGATCGCGCCGGCTTCGGTGTTCGCCGGCAGGGCAGCGCCCATCGCGGTGGTCACGCCGAGCTTGCTCCAATCCGCGACCGGCTTGGTCGAATCGCCGTCCGCCATCTCATAGGCGAAGTTCGCCGGCAGTTTCACCTCATAGCCCCAGACGCGGCCGCGCTGCCAGCCATCGGTCGACACCTCCACCGCCGCGCTCGCCAGCGCGTCGGGCGCGGAGTGCCACAGGTCGCGCCTGCCGTCGCCGTCGCCGTCGACCGCGCTTTTGAGGAAGGTCGAGGGCAGCATCTGAAGCTGGCCGAAGGCGCCGGCCCAGGACGCGACCATCTGGCCCGGATCGAGCTTCTCCTGCTGCATCATCTTCAGCGCATCGAGCAGTTCGGTGCGGCCGAAATCGGCGCGCGGCCCGTCATAGGCGAGCGTCGCCAGCGCCTGGAAGATGTTGAAGCCGCCGAGCGCGCCGCCGAAATCGGTCTCGTTGCCCCAGATCGAGACCAGGATCTCCTTCGGCACGCCGTATTTCGCTTCGATCGTCGCCAGCGCCGCCGCCTGCGACGCCAGCGCGGCCCGTCCGTCGGCGACGCGGCGCGGCGAGGCGGCGGTGTCGAGATAGGTCCACACCTGCTTGACGAATTCCGGCTGCGCCTCGGTCAGGGCCTCGATCTTGTCGCTGCGCTTGAGGCCGCCCATCGCCGCGTCATAGGTCGCGGGCGTGATCCCGGCGGCGAGCGCGGTCACGCGGAAGTCGGCGACGAACTGGGCGAATTTGACGTCCTGGGGGTCGATCTTGGGTTTGGGCGGCGCCGGCGCGTGATGCCCCGTGCGGCGATGGGCATCCACCGGTTCCACCGTGGTGCAGGCCGCGACCAGGACCGCCAGCGCCACCAGACCCAATCGGAAGCCGGCTCTCATCAAAAGTTGCATCCCCACCCTCGGTCGCCCCAAGCCGGGCGGATTACCATAGCAGAGCGCGCCGGCAAGGCCGGAATGTGGCGGAATTCCTGGGTTTTCTCCCGGTTGACAGGAAAAGGGGGGCCGCATAGCTTCCGCGCCTCTTTGCGGGGCCTTGTGGCCCAGATCCAAGGCCATAAGACCATGAAAGTTCGCAACTCTCTCCGCTCGCTCAAGAAGCGCGACAAGGACTGCCGCGTCGTCCGCCGCAAGGGCCGCGTCTACGTCATCAACAAGAAGAATCCGCGCTTCAAGGCACGCCAGGGCTAAGCCCGCGCCGTGCTAGCCTTCGTGCGTGGTTGAGGGGCGCACGCGTGGATTTTTCGCCACCCGATTCCGAGATCATCGCCCATGGCGCCGACATCGTCGCGGCGCTTCGTGCCATCGTGCCCGACGGGGTGGTGTCCGATCCCGCCGGCCTCGCCGCTTTCGACGCCGATGCGCTGACCGCCTATCGCCAGAAGCCGCTGGTCACCGTGCTGCCGCGCGATGCCGAGCAGGTGGCCGCCATCCTGGCCTATGCCAGCGAACACGGCGTGCCGGTCGTGCCGCGCGGGGCGGGGACCTCGCTGTCGGGCGGGGCGCTGCCGCGCGCCGATGCCATCCTGCTCAGCCTGACGCGGATGAGCCGGATCCTCGACATCGACATCGAGAACCGCTGCGTCGTCGCCCAGCCCGGCGTGACCAATCTGGCGATCACCCGCGCGGTCGAGGCAAGCGGCTTCTATTACGCGCCCGATCCGTCGAGCCAGATCGCCTGCACCATCGGCGGCAATGTCGCGGAGAATTCCGGCGGGCTGCATTGCCTGAAATACGGGTTGACGACGAACAACCTTTTGGGCGTCGAATTCGTGCTGATGAGCGGCGAACGGATGCGGCTCGGCGGCAAGGCGCCCGGCGCCGGCGGGCTCGACCTGCTCGGCGTGGTGTGCGGCTCCGAGGGACTGCTCGGCGTCGTGGTCGAGGCGACGGTTCGGATTTTGCCCAAGGCGCCCGCGACGCGCACGCTGCTGGCGGCGTTTTCCTCCGTGCCGGATGCCGGGCAATGCGTCGCCGACATCATCGCGGCGGGCATCGTGCCGGCCGCGATGGAGTTCATGGATCGCCGCTGTATCGCGGCGGTGGAGGCCTATTCCGCGCCCGGCTATCCGGCCTGCGAGGGCGTTCTCATCATCGACGCCGACGGCATCGGCGCCGAGGTCGATGACGCCATCGCCCGCATCGGCGACATCGCGAGGGCCAACGGCGCGGAAGTCCGCGAGGCGCGGGACGAAATCGAACGCGGCAAGCTCTGGGCCGGCCGCAAGGCGGCGTTCCCGGCGATGGGGCGGCTGGCGCCCGACATGCTGTGCATGGACGGCACGATCCCGCGCCACAAGCTGCCCGCGGTGCTGGCGCGGATGGGCGAGATGGCGCAGCACTACCGGCTCGGCTTCTGCAACGTGTTCCATGCCGGCGACGGCAACCTGCATCCGCTCATCATCTTCGACACGATGAAGCCGGGCGAGCACGACCGCGCCGAAGCGTTCGGCGCCGATATCCTGAGGCTCTGCGTCGAGGTCGGCGGCGTCTTGACCGGCGAGCACGGCGTCGGCGTCGAAAAGCGCGATTTGATGCCGGTGATGTTCACCGAGGCCGACCTGGCGCAGCAGCAGCGGCTGAAATGCGCCTTCGACGCCGGCGGGCTGCTCAATCCCGGCAAGGTGTTTCCGACGCTGTCGGCCTGCGTCGAGGGCGGGCATATGCATGTGAAGGACGGCCGCGTGCCGTTCCCGAACCTGCCGCGGTTTTGAAATGGTTGTCATCTTTGCTTCCAAAGCTCTCTTGTCATGGCCCGCGAATGCGGGCCACCCAGGTGACGCATGTCTTGCTTTCTCAGGACGGTCACCGCTTCTCCCTGAAAGGTCGCGCCGCGCTTCAACTGGGTGGCCCGCATTCGCGGGCCATGACAGTGTGGGTGTGATCTAGAGATGCCGACCCACAAAGCATCCACCGAAGCAGAGATCGTCGAGGCCGTGATGACGGCGCGCGCATGGAAATCGCCGCTCGAAATCGTCGGCGCCGGCACCAAGCAGGCTTTCGGCCGCGCCGTGGTGACGATGGGTTCGGTGCTCGACGTTTCGGGCCTGCGCGGCATTCTTTCGTACGAGCCCAACGAACTGATCCTGACCGCGGCGCCGGGCACGCCGGTGGCGGAGATCGCGGCGGCGCTCGCCGAAAAGGGCCAGCGGCTCGGTTTCGATCCGCCGGACTGGGGCCCCTTGCTCGGCGCGGCGCCGGGGCTGGGTACGATCGGCGGCGCGATCGCGTGCGACGCCAACGGTCCGGCGCGGGTGCGCCTGGGCGCGGTGCGCGACCAATTGCTCGGCTTTCGCGGCGTGAACGGCTTCGGCGAGGCGTTCAAGGCCGGCGGCAAGGTGGTCAAGAACGTCACCGGCTTCGATGTTCCCAAACTGATGTGCGGCGCGATGGGAACGCTGTGCGTGCTCACCGAGGTGACGCTGCGCGTGTTCCCCAAGCCGCCGCTGTCCACCGTGCTGGCGGTGCGCGATCTGTCGCCCGAAGAAGGTTTCGCCTTGCTGCGCAAAGTGTGGTCCTCGCCGCTGGACGCGACGGGGCTGGCCTTCAGCCGGGATCGCGCTCTCATCCGCCTGGAAGGCGAGAAGGCACCGCTGGCCGAGAAATGCACGATGCTGCGCGCGCTGCTGGGCGGCCGCGCCGCCGAAGAGGTGCCGGACGGCGAGATCGCCTTCCGCGCCATCGCCAACGGCGAGATGTTCCTCGATACGCCTTACGACGTGTGGCGCGCTTTCGTGCCGCCGGCGGCGGCGGCCGGGGTCGCCGCCGAGATCGACGCGCCGCTGTGGCTCGGCGACTGGGCCGGCGGGTTGCTGTGGCTCGGCACGCTGCCCGGCAGCGACACGGTGCGCGCGGCGGTCCATCGCGCCGGCGGCCATGCCGTGCTGCTGCGCGCCGCCGAGGAGACGCGCGAGCGGCTCGATACATTCGAACCGCAAAGCGCGGTTCGAATGGCGGTCACCAAGTCCGTCAAGGCGGCGTTCGATCCGCTGGGCTTGTTCAATCCCGGCCGGATGTGGGACGGGGTGTAGTGTTTCTTTCGATGAAAACAAAAAAGGTGTCATCCGCCGCGAATGCGGCGGACCCAGGTGATGCCTGCTCTGCAAGATGTCACCTGGGTGGCCCGCATTCGCGGGCCATGACATTCTTTTTTTGTCGGATTTGATCGGTAGTCCTGAGAGAAAATGCGCACCGCCTTCACGCCCACCCAGCTCACCGATCCGCACATCGCGGAAGCCGAGAAGAATCTGCGCGCCTGCGTCCATTGCGGCATCTGCACCGCGACCTGCCCGACCTATGTCCTGCTCGGCGACGAGCGCGACGGGCCGCGCGGCCGCATCGTGCTGATGCAGAACATGCTGCAGAAGGGCGGCGTGCCGGATGCCGAGACGGTGCTGCATGTCGACCGCTGCCTCTCCTGCCTGGCCTGCCGCAGCGCCTGTCCGTCGAGCGTCGACTATGCGCGGCTGATCGACGAGGCGCGGTCGCACATCCAGACCCATTACCGCCGCCCCTGGGGCGACAGGCTGCTGCGCTGGCTGATCGCCACGGTGATGACGCGGCCGGCGCTGACCCGCATCGGCCTGTTCGCGGCGCATCTCGCGGGGCCGCTGACCTGGCTGCTGCCCGGACGGCTCAAGGGCATGGCGCGCACCGGGCTCGCGACGCCGATCGCCGGGCCCGCCGCTTTGCCGCGCGCGATCCTGCCCAATGCGCGGCGCGTCGCACTGATGCCGGGCTGCGTGCAGGGCGCGATCGCGCCGGGGATCGACGCGGCGGTGGCGCGCGTGCTGGCGCGGCGCGGTATCGAGCTGGTGCCGCTGGAAGGCGCGGGCTGCTGCGGCTCGCTGGTGTACCATCTGGGCCGCAGCGAGGACGCCAAGAACTGGGCGCGCCGCGCCATCGAGGCCTATGAGCGCGGCGGCGGCGCCGACGCTTTCGAGGGCGTGCTGATCACCGCGACGGGCTGCTCGGCGCATCTGAAGGACCTGACGCATCTGTTCCTCGACGATCCCTTGTGGCTGCCGCGGGCGCGGGCCTTCGCGGCGGCGTCGCGCGACTTCCTCGACCTGGCGACGCCCGTCGCCGCGCCGGAGCCGCGGCCGCTGCGCGTCGCCTGGCATGCGGCCTGCTCGCTGCAGAACGGGCTGAAGCTGGCCGGCAAGGGCGAGGCGCTGCTCGCCGCCGCCGGGTTCGAGGTCGCCTCGGTGCCGGAGGGCCATCTGTGCTGCGGCTCGGCCGGGACCTATTCGATCCTGCAGCCCGAGATTTCCCAGGCCCTGCGCGCCCGCAAGCTCGACAATATCGCGGCGACCGAGCCCGACATCGTGGCGAGCACCAATTTCCCCTGCATGAACCATTTGGCGGGAGCCGACGGGCCGCCCTTCGTGCATGCCGCCGAACTGGTGGACTGGGTCGAGGGCGGGCCGATCCCGGTGGCGTTGATGGCGCGCGCGGGATAAAATCCGGCCATGCGCGTTCTCGCCGTTCTGCTCTTCTGCCTGATACCCGTCGCGGCTTCCGCCGCGCCGCTGGACGCGCTGTTCGGGCAGCTCAAGAAGGCCGCTTCGCCCGAGGAGGCCAAGCCGATCGAGGACAAGATCGGCGGGGTCTTCCTGCAATCGGGCAGCGCCAGCGTCGAGCTCCTGATGACGCGGGCCCAGGCGGTGCTGGCCGCCGGCGACAAGGACACCGCCAGGCAATTGTTCGACGCGATCACCGGCGTGGCGCCGAACTATGCCGAGGGCTGGCACGCGCGCGCCAGCCTGCAGCACGACAATGGCGACGATTCCGGCGCGATCGTTTCGCTGGAGCACACCATCCTGCTCAATCCGCGCCAGTTCACCGCGATGTATGAGCTCGGCAACATCCTGGAGGACTACGGCAACAAGGAAGGCGCGCTGAAGCTCTACCGCAAGGCGCTGGAGCTGGATCCGCAGCTCGAAGGCGCGCAGAAGCACGTCGATGCGCTCGGCCGCGATGTCGAGGGCCAGGGGATTTAGGCGCGGGCTTTGAAACTAAGCTGCCTTCTTCCGCTCGATAAAGACTTTCTCGCTGTCCTGTTCGATGTCTGGCTTGCGCCAGAATTTTTCGTACTCCCGGTCAACGGCACTAGTCAGCTTAGCTTCGAGCGCGTCGAGCTTTGGCGCAATAAGACGCTGCAAAAACCAAATGGTTTCGTCACAGTCCTTTGGGCCTAGAATGCGCAAGCCGCTAGCATGACGCTTTCCAAGATACTCCAGAGCCCTACCGGGAGGGGCGTTGTCCCATGCATCTCTAAATTCGCTATGGAAATACGCGAATGGGTCCATCAGCAAATCGCGCAACAGCGGGGACAGCATCTCCCGTTCTGCAGCCGACAGCGACTTGCGCGCCTTTAAGGCCAGCCCTCGGGATTTCTGGTTGCTAGCCTCAGCAAACACGCCAAGGGGGATAATAGGCGCCCCCTCGCGCGTCACATCCGTGACGTAGACGATTTGGGCGACTCGGAATTCGGGGTCGATCATCAGCACCTCCTCCTAGCAGAGTCCGCGAACGGCTGCACGCCGTTCGAGTAAATTCGCACAAATTGAGTCCCGGACGGCCTTCTCCAGGCAATTTCCGGGAATACGGTTAACAACCCCCTCAATTTCCTCATCTTTCATGGCTTCAATGCGACATGCAATCTCCTTCATTATAGCGGGGTCCGGCTCACCGAGAGGCGGATAGCAGGGAGGAAGCGTGCAGGTTGTGTGCAGGTTCCTTTCCCAAGCGTGATCAAGCGAAAATGCATAATCAATCCAAGCTGCTACTGGTTCCCCCGTGGGCAATACGGCAACCAGCACGTTCCCACCATTTTGGCGGTCGCCAGCAGCTATCCAAGCCTCGAATGGCACCATCGCGCTCATTGCAGGAACCAACGCTGCCCCAGCCACGCCCCCCAGCATCCCTCTAATCTGTCCCCATTGCAGCGGTTTCTCAAATGCCCATGCCGACACCGCGGCATAGAGATCTCCTGTGGTATTCCAGAGCGTAACTGGGGGAACTGGAAGACCGAGAAGATAGGCTAAGTCCGCAACAATCTTTTCTCTCGCTGCGATTAAGTTTCCGGATTGTGGTGTTCCTGGTTTTTTTACCCCAATAAGCCCATTCCTCGCCTTGACCAGGATAGGCCCGGTACTAGTAGGCCAGTTATGGGCAGTCTCCTGCCACGCATCACCGGATACGGCTGTCGTGCACCACGCCTCTTCAATGGCAACGGTGGCAGGCGCAAACCGACGGAAATTGAATGGCAGGTGGCCTCTCCCCCCGAAGAGTACAGCAATTCACAATCGTGGCTGGATTCGCCAGTAGTTTGCAATCTGCCTTTTCCTTGTTGGTGCAGGCAAAAGCCGGATCGATCCACACCCAAAGCATCTTGAGCGGAATCTGAACAATGCCGCGCCCATCGGCGTGGCGACATGGTTTGCTACTGCGCGGTCGGGATAGGACCAGGACGCCGGCCCTTGCGGGCATAATGGTTTCACAGTTTGACGTCGCGCACTCTATTGACTTCTGATCTTTCATATGTAAGTTATTTCTTACACATGAAAGAGGTATCCCCAATTGCCGATCACAGGCGACCAGTTGCTGACCGTGCTCGCGGCGCTCGCCAATCCGCACCGGTTGCGGATCGTCGCGGCGCTGAAGGCGGACGGGCGCAACTATGTCAGCCAGCTCGCCCGCGAGGTCGGCATCAGCCGGCCGCTGCTCCACCTGCATCTCCAGAAGCTGGAAGAGGCCGGGCTCGTCACCGGCAAGCTCGAACTCTCCGCCGACGGCAAGGCGCTCAACTATTTCGAGGTCGCCGATTTCGCCGTCGAACTCACGCCGGCCGCCATCGTCGCGGCGGCCAAGACCCTCACCGCATCGTCCACCAAATCCGAGTCGTGAAAGGACTTGCCATGTCTCCAACCATCTATCTCCTCACGCTGGGCGTGCTCTTCGGAACGATCCTGGCCGTGTTCGGCATGAAATACCTCGCCTCCGCGCGCGTCGCGCAGTCGCGCATCCTGGCGGAGGACACCTATCGCGCGCTTGCCGAAAAGGCCGTCGTCGCGCAGGCCGGGGGCGTGAGCGCGCTCTTGGCCGTCCAGGCCGATCTGGCCGAGATCAAGACGCGCCTCACGGCGGTCGAGAAGATCCTGAAGGAGGTCGGCTGATGTCCATGATCGCGTCGGCGCCGTTCGCGGCGTCCGGGAGAAAATCGTCCGAGGTCTCGCTGCTTCGCCTTTACGTGCTGCGCGCGACCTATCTGCTGATCGTCGTGGGGCTCGGCTCGGAGATCTGGCCGCAGATCTTCGACCATCCCCTGTCGATGCACCGGGCCACGTCGAGCCTGCTGGCCGGCGTGTCGGCGATGGCCGTGCTGGGCCTTCGATATCCGCTGCGCATGCTGCCCTTGCTGCTGTTCGAACTGTTCTGGAAATCGACCTGGCTGATCGCCATCGCGCTGCCGCTGTGGCGCGCCGGCCAGATCGACGCGGACACGGCGGAGTCGGTGAAGGCCTGCCTGATGGGCGTGGTCGTATTTCCGATCGTCATTCCCTGATCCTATGTGGTCGCGAACTACGTCAAGGCCGCGGGCGACCGCTGGCGGTGAGCGTCGAACGGAGCTGTCGGGATTTGAGAGATTTGGTGCGTGGACCGACTCGGTTCAAGGGCGGCGCGGAAATAAATCCGTAGACGGAGTTATCCGGCGGATGACTCACGCGGAGCCGCGGAGAACGCGGAGTTCTTGGCGATGCTGCGTGGATAAGTTCTTTGGGTGCGGCGCGGCGAACGATATTTCGTTTCGCGAAATATTTTCACCGCCGGCTCGCGCCATGGCGCAGACCGTCGACCAGCAGGGCGACCATGCGGCGGGCGTGGCCGGGCTTGTCGCCCGGGGCCTGCATGCACAGGCCCGCGACCGCGCTCAAAAGTTCGTCCGGCGCGATATCGGCGCGCACCTCGCCCGAAGCGGCCGCGGCGTCGAGCAGGGATCGCAGCGCCGGCAGGAGCCGTCCACTGAAATAGGCCGGCAAGCAGTCGAAGGCGGAGTCTCCGGAATGCAGGGCCGTCGCGAGGCCGCGCTTGGTCGCGACGAAGGCCGCGTAGCGCTGCAGCCAGCGCGCCAGCGCCTCGCCCGGCGGATGCGCCGCCGCCAAAGCCGGCGCGGCATCGGCGCAGGCATCGACCTCGTGGCGGAACACGGCGGCGACGAGATCGGCGCGCTGCGGGAAATGGCGATAGACGGTGGCGACGCCGACGCCCGCCTTGGCGGCGATCTCCCGCACCGGCGCGTCCACGCCCGACGTCGCGAACACCGCGAGCGCCGCTTCCAGCAAGGCGACCGTGTTGCGTTGCACGTCGGCGCGCACCGGCCGGGACTTCGGCGCCGCGCGCGCGGGGCCGCGCCCGGCCGCCTTTCCGCTCATGCGCAAATCTTCCCTTGCAAAACGGAACACTGTTCCGTATTAATGCGGAATGCCGTTCCGTTTCTAGCCGTCGTCGCGCGCCGCCGCAACGGTTCATCGCCTTGGGAGCAAAGCCATGCAGTACCGCACGCTGGGACGAACCGGCATCAAGGTCACCCCCTATTGCCTGGGGGCGATGATGTTCGGCGCCATGGGCAATCCCGACCATGACGATTGCATCCGCATCGTCCACAAGGCGCTGGATTTCGGCATCAACTTCATCGACACCGCCGACCGGTACGGTGCCGGCGAGTCCGAAGAGATCGTCGGCAAGGCGCTCAAGGGGCGGCGCGACAGGATCGTGCTCGCGACCAAGGTGTACGGGCCGATGGGCGACGACCCCAACCAGCAGGGCGGGTCGCGGCGCTGGATCGTGCAGGCGGTGGAGGGCTCGCTGCGGCGCCTGCAGACCGACCACATCGATCTCTACCAGATCCACCGGCCGTCGCCGGACACCGATATCGAAGAGACGCTGTCCGTGCTCACCGATCTGATGCGCGCCGGAAAAGTCCGCGCGATCGGCTCTTCGACCTTTCCGGTCTCCGAGATCGTCGAAGCGCAATGGGTTTCCGAGCGGCGCGGCCTGGCCCGCTTCCGCACCGAACAGCCGCCCTATTCGATCCTGGACCGCGGCATCGAGCGCGAAGTGCTCCCCGCCTGCGAGCGCTACGGCATGGGGGTGATGGTCTGGAGCCCGCTGTCGAAGGGATTGCTCACCGGACGCTATCGCAAGGGACAGCCGATGCCCGACAGCCTGCGCGCGAGATACTTCGCCAAACAGATGTCCGACGTACGCAATCTGGACGCGGTCGAGCAGCTCATCCCGCTGGCGCGGGACGCCGGGCTGTCGCTCACGCATATGGCGATGGCCTTCGCGATGGCGCATCGCGGCGTGACGTCGGCCATTCTCGGGCCGCGCACGATGCAGCATCTCGACGACCTGCTGGCCGGCGCCGGGGTCCGTCTCAACGACGACATGCTGGACCGGATCGACAGGATCGTCCCGCCCGGAACCGATGTCGGGCCGAACGGGGCGGCCTATGTTCCGCCGGCGATCCTGAAAGCCGAGCTGCGCCGGCGGCCCGTTGCCGAACGCGCGGCCGCCTAGAGTCGATATTTATCTCGGGAGATGATCATGCAGGACAAACAAGTCGCCCTGGTCACCGGGGCCAATCAGGGAATCGGCCTTCAGATCGCGAGGGATCTCGCCGGCCACCGCTTCACCGTGCTGGTCGGCTCGCGCGATCCGGCGCGCGGCGAGGCGGCGGCCAGGACGATCGCCGGCGACGCCCGCGCCATCCAGCTCGACGTGACGGATCGGACGTCGATCGACGACGCGGCGAAACGCATCCGCTGGGAATTCGGCCGCCTCGACGTGCTGATCCAGAACGCGGCGATCTCGCATACCGGAGGCATGTCGGGCCGGACCGTCGAGGAATACGCGCTGGCGAGCCGCCCGAGCAACGTGTCGCTCGATGAGATGCGCGCGGTGTGGGAGACCAATGTGTTCGGCGTGCTATCCGTCTACCAGGCGATGCTGCCGCTGCTGCGCGAGACGCCGGGCGCCCGTATCGTCAATGTGTCGAGCGGCGTCGGCTCGCTGACGCAGAACGCCGATCCGGCTTTCCCCTGGCGTGCGATTTTCGGTCCGGTCTATCCGGCGTCCAAGACGGCGCTCAACGCGCTGACGGTCGCCATGGCGATCGAGCTGGAGCCGGAGGGGATCAGGGTCAACGCCGTCACCCCGGGCTTCACCAAGACCAACCTCAACGGCTATGCCGGCACCGAGACGGTCGAAGAGGGCGCCCGCGAGGCGGTGCGCGTGGCGCTGCTCGGCCACGAGGCCCCGACGGGCACGTTCACACGCTGGGAAAACCAGACGGTTCCGTGGTGATGGGGTCCGGCGCCGTCAGCCCGCTTTCGGTCCCACGAACGCCACGCGCAGAAGGTTGGTCGAGCCCGGCGTGCCGAGCGGCACGCCGGCGGTGATCACCACGCGGTCGCCGGCGCGGGCGAAGCCTTCCTGCTGGGCGATGCGCGCGGCGCGGTCGGTCACGTCGTCGAGGTCGTGCGCGTCTTCCGTCAGCACGCAGTGCAGGCCCCAGCCCAGCGTCAGCCGCCGCGCGGTCTCGATCTGCGGCGTCAGCACGACGATCGGCGCCTCGGGCCGCTCGCGCGAGGCGCGCAGGCCGGTCGAGCCGGACTTGGTCCAGCACACCACGGCGCGGGCATGGATCGTGTGCGTCACCTGCCGCACGGCGGCCATGATGGCGTCGCCGGTGTTTTCCTCCGGCTCGTTGCGCTGCGCCTCCAGGATGGAGACGTAGAGCGGATCGTTTTCCACCGATTGGGCGATGCGGTCCATCATCTGCACCGCTTCGACGGGATGGGTGCCCGACGCGGTCTCGCCCGAGAGCATCACGGCGTCGGCGCCTTCGAACACCGCGGTCGCCACGTCGCTGACCTCGGCGCGGGTCGGCACCGCCGCGGCGATCATCGATTCCAGCATCTGGGTCGCGACCACGACGGGCTTTCCCGCCTTGCGCGCGGCGCGCACGATCTGCTTCTGGCGGCCGGGCACCGCCTCGGGCGGCAGTTCGACGCCGAGATCGCCGCGCGCCACCATCAGCGCGTCGGCGATGTCGAGGATGTCGGCGAGGCCTTCCAGCGCCTTGGGCTTCTCGATCTTGGCCAGCACCGCGGCGCGTCCCGCCACCACCTTCTTGATCTCGGCCACGTCGTCGGCGCGCTGCACGAAGGACAGCGCGATCCAGTCGACGCCGAGATTGAGCGCGGCGTCGAGGTCGGTGCGATCCTTCGGCGTCATCGCCGAGACCGGCAGCAGCGTGTCGGGAAGGTTGACGCCCTTGCGGTCCTTGATCTCGCCGCCCACCACCACCATCGCGTCGGCGTAATAGTCCTTCACCGTCAGCAGGCGCAGGCGCACGCGGCCGTCGTCGATCAAAAGCGTGTGGCGCATCTTCATCGCGGCGAAGACTTCGGGATGCGGGATCGGGATGTCGTTGGGGTTGTCGGCCTCGACCTTGCGCACGAAGCGGACCTGCTCGCCGTCCTTCAGGATGCGCGAGCCGCCGGGCAGGATGCCGAGGCGGATCTTGGGGCCCTGCAGATCGACCAGGATGCCGATCGGCCGCTCGGCCTCCACCTCCTGGGCGCGGATCATGCGGTGCAGGTCGGCCAGCATGGCGTGCGAGGTGTGGCTCATATTGATGCGGAAGACGTCGACGCCGGCGTCGAACAAGGCGCGGATCTTCCCCGGGCTCGACGAGGCGGGGCCCAGGGTTGCGACGATCTTGGTCTTGCGGCGGCGTCTCATGCGTCAATCCGAAAGGGTTTGGGTGAAGTCGTAGTGGTTGCCGGTGTCGATCTCGAAGAAGCCGCGCCGGTCATAGCCGCGCTCGGTGCAGCCGCCGCGGCCGACGATGACGAATTTCGCGGCCGTGCCGACGCAGAAGCTCTTGCCGCCGTCCCACACCCCGACCGCCCCGTCGGAGGCGTACATATAATAATAGCGCGCCAGCAGCTTGCCCGGCACCAGTTCGGTGCATTTGCGCGGTTCCACGCGCCACCAGCCCTCGCTGGCCCAGCGCGTGCCGTTGAACCGGCCGATCGCGACCGTCACGACACGGGCGCCCTTGTTGCAGACGCCGAGCCCTGCCTCGGCGGGACCGGCGGCGGCGAGGAGGAAGGCGAGGACGAGAGTGAATCGCATGAAGGTCGCCTTGCAGCCGGCCCGGTGTCGCGCAGGAAGGCCCGCGCTGTCAACGCACTTGCCCCGGGCGGAGGACCGCACAATGATCGGCTTGCATGACCGATCCTCCCTTCGAGCTGCACCGGCCGGCGGGCGCGGGCGCCGGGCTGCTGTTCCTGTGCGACCATGCCGCGAACGCGCTGCCGCCCGCCTATGGGACGCTGGGGCTGGACCCGGCTTTGTTCGCCACCCATATCGCCTCCGATATCGGCGCGGCCGAGGTGACGCGGGCGCTGGCCGCCGCGTTCGGGGCGCCGGCCGTGCTGGCGCGCTGGTCGCGGCTGCTGGTCGACCTGAACCGCGGCGAGGACGATCCGACGCTCGTCATGAAACTGTCGGACGGCAGCCTCATCCCCGGCAATGCGCGGATCGACGAGGCCGAGACCGCGCGGCGGATCGCTGCGTTCCACGCGCCCTATCACGCGGCGATCGCGGGCGAGATCGACGCGATGGGCATGCCGGTGCTGGTTTCGGTGCACAGCTTCACGCCGGTGTGGAAGGGCCAGCCGCGGCCCTGGGAGATCGGCGTCCTGTGGGACCGCGACGGCAGGCTGGCACGGCCGCTGATCGCGGAATGCACGCGCGCCGGTTTCGTCGTCGGCGACAACGAACCCTATGACGGCGAACTGGAGAACGACTGCCTCTATCGCCACGGCACGATGCGCGGCCTGCCGCATGTGCTGATCGAGATCCGCCAGGACCTGGTCGCGACGCCCGAGGCGGCGCGCGATTTCGCGGCGCGGCTGACGCCGATCCTGGAACGCGCGCTGGCCGCGATGGGGCCGGCCGCGCTATGCTTCACTAGGCCCCTGGCCGCGAAAGGCGCTGCGATGGACGAGAAGACCCGCACGGAACTCGAAGCCGCCGCGTTCCGCCGGCTGGTCGCGCATCTGCGCGGCCGCACCGACGTGCAGAACATCGACCTGATGAATCTCGCCGGCTTCTGCCGCAACTGCCTGGGCGACTGGTACCGCGAAGCCGCCGCCGAGAAGGGCATCGCGATCGAGAAGGACGCGGCGCGCGAGATCGTCTACGGCATGGCGCCCGCCGAGTGGAAGAAGCGCTATCAGACCGAGGCGTCGCCGGCACAACAGGCGGCGTTCGCCCAGGCCTCGAAGAAGACTCACAGCTAAAGCGTGCCGCGCGGTTGCGCGGCTTATCCCCAGACCCTAATTGTCATGGCCCGCGAATGCGGGCCATCCAGTTGAAGCGCCTTCGCTGTCGAATGCGTGCCGCGATCACCTGGGTGGCCCGCATTCGCGGGCCATGACAATAGCGCGGCGGAGGTAGCAGAGTGGCCAAGTCAGGCTTCGCGAAGGAACATCTTCGCTCGTTCATCGAGCGCATCGAGCGGCTCGAGGAAGAGAAGAAGGCGCTCGCCGACGACATCCGCGAGGTCTATTCCGAGGCCAAGGGCACCGGCTTCGACACCAAGGTGATGCGCCAGGTGATCCGCCTGCGCAAGATGGAAAGCGCCGAGCGCCAGGAACTGGAGGCCCTGCTGGAGATGTACAAGAGAGCTCTGAACATGGCTGAATAAGGCCAAGGCCTTTGCCTCAATCCCCACCTATCGAGTTCAGGGCGCCTATTCCGTTGAGATGATCTTCGATAAGCGTCGCGGCCTCGTGTAGCTTCTTGGAGCGTCGGTCCAATATGAGCAGGTAGCTATCGATCTGCTCGAGAGTCGGATGAAATCCGTTCGAAGCTCCCCGCAACATTAAGATCCGATCCGCGACATGGAACGTCCTGTAGATCGCTTGCACAACTGTACCGGCAATTTCCGCAGGTAAGTGTGCCGCCATTTTTGCACGCGGCAGGAGTTCAGCGAAGAATTTCGCCGACATGACTTCCCGGAACTGCTCAATAGGCATTTCGAGTCGCGATGCATCGTCGGCAACGAGATGCTCGCGCGTCTTGGCGAGCAAATTCGCGATGAATTCGACTTCATTGGCGGCATGCTCAAGCCAGAAGCACAAATCTATCGCTTCGGCAGTGGCGTCCTGCTTTCGCAGTATATCGTCACGTCGCCTTGTCAGTTCGTCCTGATAGTAGGCGCCCAGGACCACAGCGACCGCCGCCACGATCGCGGCGGTGAAGGCGCCATAGAATTCTGGTGCCTTGTCGCTCCCCCACAGTGCAATCGGAATTGCGGCCGCTACGCATAGCGCCGCCAGTGTCGAACCAATGAACAAATATCGCAGAACGGTCGATGGCACCTGTTCCCCCGACGTCGCGTATTCTCACGCAAGACGAGAGAGTTTGGCTTCGTGCTACCTAGGAGGTCAACCCACGACTTGCTGCTGCGCCGCCTCGTGCGGTGCTTCGGCGGCGGCCTGCGGCGCATCCGGATCCAGCCCCAGCTCCTTCAGCTTGCGATACAGCGTCGAGCGGCCGATGCCGAGGCGGCGCGCGACTTCGGACATGTGGCCGTCATAGCGGCTGATCGCCATGCGGATGACTTCGGACTCGATCTCCTCCAACTTGCGCATGTGGCCGGCGGCATCGGTGCCGCTGAGCGCGTAGGGCGAGACATGCGCCGGCGCCGGCGCGGGCGCCGCATAGCTCGGCGTCGGCGCGTGCGCCGACGACATCGCGGCCGAGGCCGGCGGCCGCGCGGCGCGGGCGTCGACGCCCAGCGCGGCGGCGATCTGCGGGAAATCCGCGACGTCGAGCAGCGTGCCGTCGCACAACACCACGGCGCGGAAAATCGTGTTCTCGAGCTGGCGCACATTGCCCGGCCAGTTGAACGCCTCCAGCAGCGTCGCCGCTTCCGGCGTCAGGCCGGCGACCGGCTTGTTTTCCTCCGCCGCGAAGCGGGCGATGAAGTGGCGGGCCAGCGCCGGGATGTCGTCGCGGCGGTCGCGCAGGCTCGGCACGAAGATCGGAAACACGTTGAGCCGGTAGAACAAATCCTCGCGGAACTGGCCGTCGCGGGCCAGCGCCGCGAGATCGCGGTTGGTCGCCGAGATGATGCGGACATCGACCTTCACCGGGCGCTTGGAGCCGACCGGATCGACCTCGCCTTCCTGCAGCGCGCGCAACAGCTTGACCTGCATGTCGAGGCGCAGTTCTCCGATTTCGTCCAAGAACAGCGTGCCGCCATCGGCCTCCTGGAACTTGCCCAGATGCTTGTCGGACGCGCCGGTGAACGAGCCTTTCTCGTGCCCGAACAGGATCGACTCGATCAGGTTCTCCGGAATGGCGCCGCAGTTCACGGTGATGAACGGCTTGCCGGCGCGCTCCGACGAGCCCTGGATCGCGCGCGCGATCAGCTCCTTGCCGGCGCCGCTTTCGCCTTCGATCAGGATCGGGATGTTGGACTGCGCCGCGCGGGTGCCGAGCCGGAAGACCTGGCGCATCTCGGGCGAGGTGGCGATGAGGTCGTCGAAGGTCAGGCGGTTCTCGGTCTTCTTCTTGAGCTGCTTCACCTCGCCGGTCAGCGTGCCGATCTTGAGCTGGTTGCGGATCGAGATCGCGATGCGCTCGGGCGAGGCGGGCTTGACGAGGAAATCGTTGGCGCCGGCGCGCATCGCCTCGACCGCCGAATCGATGCCGCCCTTGGCGGTCAGCACGATGACGGGAAGCTCGGGATGGGCCGGACGCAGCTTGGCGAGGACTTCGAGCCCGCCCATGTCGGGCATCACGAGATCGAGCAGCACCAGATTGATCTGCTCGCCCCTGGGGCCGCCGATCAGGTCGAGCGCCGGCCCGCCGCCGGGCGCGGTGACGACATGCATGCCCGAGCGCGTGATCGCGGCTTCCAGCAGGCGGCGCTGGACGGGATCGTCGTCGACAACAAGAATGGTCTGCGCCATGAAAGGAGTGCCTCGAAACGGAACAGCCGCCATTGTGGCGGAGAGGGGTAAACGGCACGTTTAGGCGCGCCGAATGAGGCTTTCCCCGGATTGCGCCCGTAACGTGGTGAAGGAACGGTAAAGATCGCGATGACCCTGGACGCGGCGGCGGTAAAGCGGTGGATTGCGGGCTTGGCGCTGCTCGGCCTCGCGCTCGCGCCGGCGCGCGCCGAGACGGTCGCCGCCGATGTGCGCTTCGCGCTGATCGACAACCGCGTCTTCGTGCCGGCGATGCTGAATGGGCGCGGACCCTATGCGCTGCTGCTCGACACGAGCACCGACACCGGCGGCGTGTCGCTCGCGGTGATGGAGGAGATTGGCGCCAGGGCCGATGGGCGCGTGGCCGGCGCCGGCCGGGCTGTCGTCTTCAGGACGCATGTCGCGTCGCTGCGCATCGGGCGGGCCGAACTGCGCAACCTGCCGGCGCTCGCGCAATCCTTCGCGGCGCCGAACGATGTCGACGGCTTTCAGCGGTTCGACGGCATCGTCGGGCAGGCGGTGTTGCGCCGCTATGTCGTCGACATCGATTTCGCGCGGCGGCGCCTGAGGCTGATCGAGCCGAAGGATTATCGCGGCCCCGCTGGCGCCATCGCGATCCCCTTCGCCGCCGGCGCCGCGCCGGCGGTGCGCGCCACCGTCGCCGGCGTGCGCGGCCGGTTCGTCGTCGATACCGGCGAGCCCTTCTCGCTGACGCTGTTCGGTCCGTTCTGGCGGGCGCATCAGCTCGACGACAAGCTCGGCCCCGGCGTCGAGGCGCTGACCGGCTATGGGGCCGGCGGACCCGTCAAGGGCATCGTGGTGCGCGTGCCGCAATTCGGTTTCGGCAAGGCGAGCGCGAAAGCCCTCGTGGCGCGGCTGTCGCTGCAGACATCGGGCGGTTTCACCGATCCCAAGATCGCGGGCGGCATCGGCACCGGCCTGCTCCGGCATTTCCGCACGATCATCGACTATCCGCACGGCCGCCTGCTTCTGGTGCCGCTGAAATCCGAGCCCGACCGTTTCGACCGCGCCGGGCTGTGGCTCGGCCGGCACGGCGCGCAGTTCGCGGCGCTCGACGTCATCGCCGGCGGGCCGGCCGACATCGCGGGGCTGCGAACCGGCGATATCGTCACCGAGATCGACCGCAGCAAGGTCGAGACGCTCGATCTGTTCGCGATCCGTGAGAAGCTGCGCGATCCCGGCTATAACGAGCCGGTGCTGATCGACTATCTGCGCGGCGGCCGCGCCGGGCAGGCGACGCTGCGCCTGCGCGATCTGCTGCCGGGAGGGTGAGATCATCGGCGAGGCGGTCGACTATTGGAAATTCTTCGCGGAGGACGCGAAGCGCACCGGCAGCGCGCTCTATGCGCGGCTGGCCGCCGGCATCGGCGCGGACGACGCGCTGAAGGCGCTGGCGGCGCGCGCCAGGCCGGGGCAGCCGCACGCGAACCTGATCCTGGGCGCGGTGCATTTCCTGATCCTGCGCGGGGCGACGCATCCGTTGACGCGGTTCTATCCGACGGCGGGCGGCGCGGTCTCGGCCGAGGCCGAGGATCCGATGCCGGACTTCCGCGACTTCGTGCGGACGCATCTGGGCGAAATCGAGACGCTGATCGCGACGCGGGTGACGAACACCAACGAGGTCGGGCGCAGCGCGCTGTTGCATCCCGGCTTTCGCGCCATCGCGGCGCGGACCGATGCGCCGCTGTCGCCGATCGAGATCGGCCCGAGCGCGGGGCTCAACCTCATCTGGGACCGCTATGGCGTGCGCTACACGCGGGATGGCCAAGTCGTGGCGGCGGTGAATGCGGACGCGCCGCTGGTGATCGATTGCGCGTTGCGCGGCGAGCGCGTGCCGCCGGCCGGACCCGCGCCGCGCGTCGCCGGCCGGGTCGGGCTGGAGCTCCATCCCGTCGATCTCGCGAAGCCGGAGGACCGCGACTGGCTGCGCGCCCTGATCTGGCCGGACCAGGTGTCGCGATTGGCGCGGCTGGATCGCGCCATCGATCTGTTCCGCGCCGAGACGCCGCCGATCCTCGCCGGCGATGCGCTGGCGCTGCTGCCGGACGCGCTCGCCCGCGTGCCGCGCGAGGCGACGCCGGTCGTCTATCACACCATCGCGGTCTATCAGTTCAGCCGGGAGATGCGCGAGGTGCTGGAGAGCATGCTGGTGATCGCCGGCCTGCGCCGGCCGGTGTGGCGGCTGTCGTTCGAATTCGACGGCATGCTCTATCTCCTGTCGGCGATCCGCTATGCCGACGGCGTGCGCGAGGAGACCCGACTGGCAAGTTGCCACCCGCACGGGACGTGGATCGAATGGCTCGGGTGACGCGGCGCGCCTTCGCGCGCCAGGGACTCACGCGGAGCCGCGGAGCACGCGGAGGTCTTCGCGAACCTCCACGTGCTCCGCGGCTCCGCGTGAGACAAAATGCGCTTCGCGCAGGCACCCATGACGGGATTGTCGATTCCATGCCAGATTGTCCGATATGAGCGACGACCTCTTCGAATCCGAGACCACCCAGATCCCGGCCGGCTTCGCGCCGATGAACTGGTCGCGCGGCTTCGGCCGCCAGGTCGGGCCGTTCTACGAGAAAGCCACGCCGGACGGCGGCTTCGTCCGCGCCTTCCAGGTCGGCGAGCACCACGTCAACGGCATGGGCAATTGCCATGGCGGCATGCTGATGGCCTTCGCCGACATGGTGTGGGGCCATTCCATCTCCAACAGCCGCTCGCATTACTGGGTGACGGCGCGGATGACGACCGATTTCGTCGCCGCCGCGAAACTCGGCGAGTGGGTCGAGGGGACGAGCGAATTGGTCGGCGACGAGGACGGCTTCTATACCGTCAAGGGCCGCATCTGGAGCGGACCGCGCACCATCATGACCGGCACCGGCGTGTTCAAGGTGATGGGCCCGCGCGCGGAGCCCCAATCTTCAGGGCATAAGCCATGAGCGATACGCCCAGCCTGCCGCCCTTGCCCGGCCTGACGGCCGAGGCCGAACAGCGGATGTTCTCCGTTTCGGCGACGCAGGGGCCGCTCGCCGGCTTCGACGGCGCGCCGCCGCCGGCGCCCAAATGGTTCGCGGAGGCGGTGGCGGTGACGCCGGAAAGCCGCTTCATCGAAGTGGCCGGCGCCCGGATCCACTATTCGCGCTGGGGCGATGCCCACCGGCCCGGCCTTTTGCTGGTGCACGGCAACGCGGCGCATGCCCATTGGTGGGACTTCATCGCCCCCTTCCTCGCCCGCGACTACAACGTCGCCGCCATGGACCTTTCCGGCATGGGCGACAGCGACTGGCGCCCGGGCGGCTATGCCATGGAGGTGTTCGCGCGCGAGCAGATCGCGGTCTGCGAGGACGCCGGCATGTTCAAGCTGGACGAGCCGCCGGTGATCGTCGCGCACAGTTTCGGCGGCTTCGTCACCATGCTGACCGGCGGGCTCTATGGCGAGCGGCTGGCCGGCGTGGTGATCGTCGATTCGCCGGTCAATCCGCCGGACCGGCCCGGCGGGCCGCCCGACCGCCCGGCGCGGCCGCACAATATCTATCCCACGCTGGCGACAGCGATGGCGCGGTTCCGCCTGATGCCGCCGCAAATCTGCGAGAACCTCTACCTCGTCGACCATGTGGCGCGGCACTCGCTGAAGGAGGTGCCGGCGCCGGGCGGCGGCACCGGCTTCACCTGGAAATTCGACCCGGCGATCTGGCAGCGCTTCTCCATCGGCGACATGGCCGAGCGGCTGAAGGCGACGCGCTGCCGCATCGCGGTGTTCCGCGGCGAGCATTCCGTGCTGCTGCCGCCCTCGATCGGGGAATACATGTTCAACCTGCTCGGCCGCCAGGCGCCGGTGGTCGAGATCCCCCAGGCGCAGCACCACATCATGCTCGACCAGCCGCTGGCGCTGGTGGCGGCGCTCCGGGCCCTTCTGGCCGACTGGGAGCACTCCACCGCGACGCGCAAGACCGTTTGACGACGGCGCCGAACCGTCCGCGACGGCCGGGGACGATTCGGCGAGCGAACCGTCCAAAAATCGTCGAAGGCGACCGCACCGCGCGGGTTGCCCCTCAAGGCGCAATTGCTATAGTCCCGCCGGTTCGAAAGCTTTGATTGGCGCGCAACGAACGTTGCGCTGATGGGGTACCGCATGGCCGCGCACGGCGATTCTCACGGCGATTACACACCCGGTTCGATGGACATCACCTCCCAGGTCAAGACCTGGGCCGGCTTCACGGTGTTCGTGAAATGGTCGGTCATCGGCGTCGTGGCCATCATGGTGTTCCTGGCCCTGTTCCGGACCCACGGCTGACGCCGGCAACACGATGAAACTCGCCGTCCTCAAGGAACGTCGCGACGGCGAGACGCGCGTCGCGGCCTCGCCCGACACGGTCAAGAAGTTCAAGGGCCTCGGCCTGGACGTGGCGGTGGAGGCGGGCGCCGGCGCCGCGGCGCGGGTGTCGGACGCCGATTTCCAGGCGGCGGGCGCGAGCATCGCGGCGGACGCGGCGGCGGTGCTTGCGGGCGCCGATATCGTCCTGTCCGTGCGGGCGCCCGATGCAAGCGAGATCGCCCTGATCAAGAAGGGCGCGGTGCTGGCCGCGCTTCTTGCTCCGTATACGGATAAGGACACGCCGGCAAAGCTGGCGGCGCAGGGCGTCGACGCCTTCGCGATGGAATTGCTGCCGCGCATTTCCCGCGCGCAGTCGATGGATGTGCTGTCGTCCCAGGCCAATCTGGCCGGCTACAAGGCGGTGATCGACGCGGCGGCGACCTTCGGCCGGGCGATGCCGATGATGATGACGGCGGCGGGCACCATCGCGCCGGCGCGGGTGCTGGTGATGGGCGTCGGCGTCGCGGGCCTGCAGGCCATCGCGACGGCGCGCCGGCTCGGCGCCATCGTGTCGGCGACCGATGTGCGGCCGGCGACCCAGGAACAGGTGCAGTCGCTGGGTGCGACCTTCGTCGCCGTGATAGACGAGGAATTCAAGAACGCGCAGACGGCCACCGGCTACGCCAAGCCGATGTCGCCCGAATACCAGGTCAAGCAGGCCGCGCTGATCGCCGAGACCATCAAGAAGCAGGACATCGTGATCACCACCGCGCTGATCCCGGGCCGCAAGGCGCCGGTGCTGGTGACCGAGGACATGATCAAGACGATGAAGCCCGGCTCGGTGATCGTCGACCTGGCGGCGGAGCAGGGCGGCAACACGCCCCTGACCAAGGCCAACGAAGTCTATGAGATCCATGGCGTCACGATCATGGGCTACACCAATCTGCCGGGGCGGCTGGCGGTGGATGCGTCGTCGCTTTACGCGCGCAACCTGTTCAACTTCGTCTCGCTGATCGTGGACAAGAAGACCGGCGCGCTGGCGCTGAACTGGGACGACGAGATCGTCAAGGGCGCCGGCCTGACGCGCGGCGGCGCGGTCGTGCATCCGAGCTTGAAGGGCTAGCCATGGAACTGGTCGATCCCATCGTCTTTAGGCTGACGATCTTCGTGCTGGCGATCTTCGTCGGCTATTTCGTGGTGTGGGGCGTGACGCCGGCGCTGCACACGCCGCTGATGGCGGTGACCAACGCGATCTCCTCGGTGATCGTGGTCGGCGCACTGATCGCGGTCGCGGTGCCGGTGCTCAATTCCGGCTCATGGATATCGAAAGGCCTCGGGTTCGGCGCCCTGATCCTGGCCAGCGTCAATATCTTCGGCGGCTTCCTCGTCACCGCGCGCATGCTCGCGATGTACAAGAAGAAAGAGAAATGAAGCTGAGCAGGACACAGTCCGAGTTGCTGGTGCAGATCGCCTTGGCGGCGCTGCTGACTCTGCTCTTCGCGGTCATCTTCTTCGTGAAGCCCGGCTCCAGCCCGGTCGTGATATACGGGCTCGAGATCGACGATTGGCTGACGATGGCGATGTCGGGGCTGGTCTTCGCGTTCAGCGCCGTCACGCTCGATCGCGTTCTGGCACGTCCGCCCGGGACATTTTCGAATGTCTGGATTGGCATCTTTTTCGCTCTACAGGATCTGACCAGGACGCATGACCGCGTCCTGACGACGATGAATCTGGCCGCGCTCGCGCTCTATGCGCTGGCGGGCGCCGTCATTCTGACGCGCCACATCATGGCGAGGATGGTCCGATGAAAGCCGATCTTGCCGCCATCGCCTATCTGATCGCGGGCGTGCTGTTCATCCTGGCGCTGAAGGGACTGTCTTCGCCCGCCTCGAGCCGCGCGGGCAACCGCAACGGCATGATCGGCATGGCGATCGCCGTCGCCACCACGCTGTGGGTCAGCGAGGTCGTGGACGGGCTGACCTGGGGCCTGATCGTCGCCGGCGTCGCGATCGGCGGCGGCATCGGGGCGGTGATCGCGCGGCGCATCGCGATGACGGCGATGCCGCAGCTCGTCGCGGCGTTCCATTCCCTCGTCGGCCTCGCCGCGGTTCTGGTGGCCGCGGCCGCGTTCTATTCGCCCGAGACCTTCGGCATCGGCGGCGAAGGCGCGATCCGCACCCAGAGCCTGATCGAGATGAGCCTCGGCGTCGCCATCGGCGCCATCACCTTCGCCGGGTCGCTGATCGCCTTCGCCAAGCTGAACGGCAACATGTCGGGCGCCTCGATCCTTTTGCCCGGGCGGCACCTGATCAACATCCTGATCGCGCTCGGCATCGTGGCGCTGATCGTCGTGCTGGTGATGCAGCAGCCGGTCTGGGCGTTCTGGGCGATCGCGGTCCTGAGCTTCGTGTTCGGCATCACGCTCATCATCCCGATCGGCGGCGCCGACATGCCGGTCGTGGTCTCGATGCTCAATTCCTATTCCGGCTGGGCGGCGGCGGCGATGGGCTTCACGCTGGAGAACACCGCGCTGATCATCACCGGCGCCCTCGTCGGCTCGTCGGGCGCGATCCTGTCCTACATCATGTGCAAGGGGATGAACCGCAGCTTCATCTCGGTGATCCTGGGCGGCTTCGGCGGCGAAGCCGCCGGCGCCGCCGGGCATGTCGAGACCCGGCCGGTGAAACAGGGCTCGGCCGACGACGCCGCCTTCATCATGAAGAACGCCGGCAGCGTGATCATCGTGCCGGGCTACGGCATGGCGGTGGCGCAGGCGCAGCACGCGGTGCGCGAGATGGCCGACATCCTGAAGAAGGAAGGCGTCAAGGTCTCCTACGCCATCCATCCGGTGGCGGGGCGCATGCCGGGGCACATGAACGTGCTGCTGGCGGAAGCCAATGTTCCTTACGACGAGGTGTTCGAGCTCGAGGACATCAACAGCCAGTTCGCCAACACCGACGTGGCCTATGTCATCGGCGCCAACGACGTGACCAATCCGGCGGCCAAGACCGATCCCAAATCGCCGATCTACGGCATGCCGATCCTGGACGTGGAAAAGGCCAAGACGGTGTTGTTCGTCAAGCGCGGTATGGGTTCGGGCTATGCCGGGGTGGAGAACGAGCTGTTCTTCCGCGACAACACGATGATGCTGTTCGGCGACGCCAAGAAGATGACCGAAGAGATCGTCAAGGCGCTGGGGTGATCCGGCGGGGGGACGTTCTGGAACGGCGCGCATTCGGCTTGCATTGAATCATCCAAACCCGTCATCGCCCGCTTCATGCGGGCGATCCATTTTTGTCCCCAGGAAAAAATGGATTGCCCGGACAAGCCGGGCAATGACGACATTTGGCCCCTACGCCGCGTTGCGGAACTGCCGCGGCGTCGTGCCGACGATGCGGCGGAAGTGCTTCGTCAGGTGGCTCTGGTCGCCGAAGCCGACAGTCGGCGCGATCTCGGCGATCGGCAGCTTGCTCGTCGCCAGCAGGTCCTTGGCCAGCTCGATGCGCCGGCGCAGGATGTATTGATGCGAGGCCATGCCCATCGAGGCGTGGAACGCCCGGCAGAAATGCGCGTAGCTGACGCCGGCGATGCCCGCCAGATCGGACAGCGTGATCTCGTTCACCAGATTCGCCTCGATATAGTCCTTGACCAGGCGCAGGCGCTTGGGCGTCAGCCCGCCGCGCGCGACGGCGGCCGGCGGCGCGCCGGCCTGGGCCCGCGCGGTCCTGACCGCGATCTCGCAGCACAGGCTCTCGACATAGAGCCGCCCCATCAGGCCCGGATGGTCGAGCTCGGCCTGCAATTCGTGCAGGCGGCCGGCGATCGCGCCGTCGCCGAGGTCGTGGCGATAGCAGAGCGCGACGCGGCCGCGCGGCTTCTCGTCGTCGATCATCTCGTCGAGCATCGCGGTTTCGATCAGCACGACGACATGGCGGAAATTCTCCGGGAAGTCCGACCAGCCTTCGATCGCGTGATGGGCGGGCAGCAGCATCACCTGGCCCAGCGAGCCGCCGGTCGTCTGCTGGGCGCCGCCGTCGCGCCGCACCGACATCCGCGTGTTGGCGCCCGCCGCGTGCAAGGCGATGGCGTGCCGGTTCAGCCGCTGGCGGAAATCGGTGCGCTCGCCATGCCCGCGCCGATCGAACACCAGCGCCTCGCCGCCGGTCCAATCGACGGATTGCTTCTTGAGCAGCTCGCCGCCGAACGAATAAGCCTCGCCGGGAAGGGCCATTGCCTCGCACATCGTCGCTCTCCTCCAATTGCTCGCGCCGCGGGCGTTCGCGGCTCGATCGTGCCGTGCCGGGTTCGCTATGGGCGATCCCGACGGGCCAAAATTATTGGAAAGAGCCTGGGCTGTCGCTCATGCTTAGGTATACGAATGCGAGACATTCGCACGCCGTGGCGATCCCGGATTCAGCCGAGCACGGCCAGGACCGCAAGCGCGCCGACCGGCACCAGCAGGGCCCAGGGCCCGGCCTGCGCGGTCATCGCGCCGGACAGCGCCGCGCCCAGGAAGAAGCCGCCCCATATGCCGGCCAGCCACAGCGCCCGCCGCAGATGGGTGTCCCACGCGCCCTCGCTGTCGGGCAGCGGCGCGCGCCTTGCCGCCAGGGCGAGATGCGTGCCCAGCCGGTTCAGCGTGCCGGTGACGAAGGTGAGGTTGACGGCCTGCCTGCCGACGCTCGGCAACGCGGTGTTCATCGCGCCCATCGCGATGCTGAGCAGCGCGACCGACAGGATCGTGATGGAATGGCCGGTGACGGCGAGGCCGAAGATGAACGCCAGCGCCAGCGCGATCGCGCCCAGCGTCGCGCGCCGCGTCAAGGGGTACAGATTGCCGGCGAAGGAGCCGAACAGAAATCCCACGATGCCGGTGCCCAGCAGCGGCACGACGGCGAATTGGCCGAGGCCGGTGTGATAGCCGACCTGCGTCGTGTTTCCGCTCATGAAGGAAAGATAGGTGCCGTAGCGCACGATGCCGTAGGCGTCCATGTAGCCGGCGACCGCGGCCAGCGCCATCGCCGTCAGCTCCTGGCGGCGGGCCGCCCGTTGTGCCTGAAGGTCCATGCCGTGTTCCTGGCAGAAGCGGACGGCGCCGCCTTGTGCGTCCTTGCGAGGACCATCGCGTTTTTTGCACGAATGTCTGTCGAACCCGACGCGCGATGCGGCCGGCTGGTCCGGGATCTGTCTTTCGCGACCGTGCCTTCAGCCCAGCAATTCGCGAACCGTGCCGACCACCGTATCGAACTGCGTGTCCGTCAGCCCGGCATACATCGGCAGTGAAACCGCGCGTTCGTAATAGCGTTCGGCGGCGGGGAACTGGCCGCGTTCGAAGCCCAGGCGCTGGAAGTCCGGCTGCCAAGGGATCGGAATGTAGTGCACGTTGACGCCGATGCCCCGGGCGCGCATCGCGTCGAAGAATTCGCGCCGCGAAAGCTTGGCACCCTCGGCAAGCTGCACGACATAGAGATGCCACGCCGAACCGCGCCCCGGCGCGACTTTCGGCAGGATCAGTGGAAGGCCGGCGAGCGCTCCGTCATAGGCCCGCGCGATGGCGTTGCGCCGCGCGATCCACGCGTCCAGATGCGAAAGCTGCGACAGGCCGAGCGCCGCCTGCATCTCGGTCATGCGATAATTGAAGCCGAGCGCGTGCTGCTCGTAATACCAGGCGCCTTCGTCGGAGCGCGTCAGCCGCGCCGGATCGCGCGTGATACCGTGGCTGCGCAAGTCCGCCATCCTTTGCGCCAGCGCGTCGTCATTGGTCATCGCCATGCCGCCTTCGCCGGTGGTGATGATCTTGACCGGATGGAAGCTGAAGACCGCGATGTCGGCATATTCGCAGCCGCCGATGCGTCCGTTGCGATAGGTCCCGCCCACCGCGTGCGCGGCGTCCTCGATCACCTTGGCGCCGTATTCGTGCGCGATGGCGCGGATCTCCGCCATGTCGCAGCTCTGGCCGGCGAAGTGCACCGGGATGATGACCTTGGGCAGGCGGCCGGTCTTTTTCGCCGCCGCGAATTTCTCCGCGAGGAGCTTCACGCTCATGTTGAAGCTGACCGGATCGATGTCGACGAAATCGACCTCGGCGCCGCAATAGCGCGCGCAATTGGCCGAGGCAACGAAGGAATTGGGGCTGGTCCACACCAGATCGCCCGGCCCGACGCCGAGCGCCAGGCAGGCGATGTGCAGCGCGCAGGTCGCGTTCTGCACCGCGACGCCGTGGCGCGCGCCGACCGCCTTGGCCAGCGCCTGCTCAAAGGCCGGAACGGCGGAGCCCTGGGTCAGGAAATCGGATTTGAGGACGCGCACGACCGCCGCGATATCGGCCTCGTCGATCGACTGGCGTCCGTAGGGAATGTGCATGCGTGGCGCTCTTTGCGGCGCCGGATGTTCTCAAGCGGGAATTAAGGAGTCGTAAAGCATAAGAAACCACTCGGTGTCATCCGCCGCAGTTCGTAGCGACAGCGTACGAACGGCGGACCCAGGTGAAACCCGCACTGCTGGAACGGGTGTCGCCTGGGTGGCCCGTTGATACGCTGTCGCTATCAACTCGCGGGCCATGACAGTCTTTATTTCATCCCAACACGAGCTGCACCGCATGCGTCTTGCCGTCGTCGGCGAGCGGGATGCGGTTGCCGGCGAGGATCTCCCCGTCGAGCTTCAGCGAAAGCACGCCGCGGCACACGCCCAGCGGGTTCTCCACCGCGATCGTATAGGTCGCGGTGCCGTGGCGGTAGACGATCTCGAAACTCGGCCAGCCGCGCGGGATGCAGGGATCGAGCACCACGCTCTCGCCCTCCTTGCGGAAGCCGAGCAGCCGTTCCAGCGCGGTGCGATAGAACCACGCCGCCGATCCGGTGTACCAGGTCCAGCCGCCGCGCCCGACATGCGGCGGCATCGAATAGACGTCGGCCGCCACGACATAGGGCTCGACCTTGTAGCGGTGCATCGCCGCCGGATTGTCGGAATGGTTGATCGGATTGAGCATCGCGATCAGCTCATGCGCCCGGTCGCCATTGCCCAGCATGGCATAGGCCTGCGCCGCCCACACCGCGCCATGGGTGTACTGCCCGCCATTCTCGCGGATGCCCGGCGGATAGCCCTTGATGTAGCCCGGATCGTGCGCCGGCCTGTCGAAGGGCGGCGTGAACAGAAGCGACAGCTTCTGGTCGCGCTGCACGAGATATTTGTCGACCGCCGCCATGGCGCGCGCCGCGCGCGTCGGCTCGGCGGCGCCGCTGATCACGCCCCAGGATTGCGCGATGGAATCGATGCGGCAATCGGCGCTGGAGACCGAGCCCAAGGGCGTGCCGTCGTCGAAATAGGCGCGGCGGTACCAGTCGCCGTCCCAGGCCTGGGCTTCCAGCGCATCCTTGATCTGGCCGGCATGGGCGCGCCAGCGCCGCGCCGCTTCGGCCGCCTCGGCGGAGTCGCGCCGCTCGGCGATCTTCGCAAAATCGCCCAGCGCGCCATAGAGGAACCAGCCGAGCCACACGCTCTCGCCCTTGCCGCCGGCGCCGACATTGTCCATGCCGTCGTTCCAGTCGCCGGTGCCCATCAGCGGCAGGCCGTGCACGCCGGTCGCCAGCGCGCCGTCGAGCCCGAGCACGACGTGCTCGAACAGGCTGGCGGTGCGCTCGGTGACGTTGGGCTGGGAGAAGCTGTCGTGATCCTGCGGCCGCAGCAGCGGCGCGTCCAGGAACGGCACCTGTTCGTCGAGCACGCCGAAATCGCCGGTGGTGTTCACGTAATGCGCGGCGACATGGGCGAGCCAGACCCGGTCGTCGCTGATGCGCGAGCGGATGCCGCGGCCGCTCTCGGCCAGCCACCAATGCTGCACGTCGCCTTCGGGGAATTGCCGCGCCGCGGCGCGCAACAAATGCTCGCGCGCGATGTCGGGCCGCGTCACGCACAGCGCCATCGAATCCTGGAGCTGGTCGCGGAAGCCGTAGGCGCCGCTCGCCTGGTAGAAGCCGGTGCGCGCCCACATGCGGCAGCCCAGCGTCTGATAGAGCAGCCAGCGGTTCATCAATATGTCAAGCGCGCGGTCGGGCGTCTTGACCTGCAGCGTGCCGAGCACGGCGTCCCATTGCCCGGTCGCGGCGCCGAACACCGCGTCGAGATCGGCGGCGCGGTATTTTTCGAGCAGGGCCTGCGCCTCGGCACGGGTCGCGGTCTCGCCCAGGAACACCACGACTTCGGTCGTGCCGACGGGGCTCAGCCTGACGCGCGTCTGCATCGCGCCGCAGGGATCGAAGCCGGCGCCGCAGCGGTTGGAGAGCCTGGTGCCATGCACCAGGCCGAGCGGCCGGTCGCGCCCGCCGTCGCGCCCGATGAACTCGGTGCGGTCGCCGGTCCAGCCGCTCTGCTTGCCGGCGAGGTCGAGGAAGGCGACGCGCTCGCCGGCATCGTTGTTCCAGCGGTTCTGCGCGAACATCGCGCCGGTGGTGCTGTCGATCTCGGTGACGATGACGGTGCGGCCCTGGCGCTGCGAGGCGCCCAGCACCCAATCGACGAAGGCGGTGACCGACAGCCGGCGCTCGCGCCCCGACAAATTGGTCAGCTTCAGCCGCGCGATCTTGATCGAGTCGTCCGGCGGCACGAAGAGCGTCAGCTCGGCGCCGATGCCGTGCGCATTGTGCTCGAACCGGCTGTAGCCCTGGCCGTGGCGCGCGGTATAGCGCGCGTTGCGCTCGCGGATCGGGGTGGAGACCGGCGTCCAGAGCTGGCCGGTGTCGTCGTCGCGGATATAGAGGCTCTCGCCCGGCGCGTCGCCGACCGGATCGTTCGACCACGGCGTGATCTGGTTCTGCTGGCTGTTGACGCTCCAGGTGAAGCCGCCGCCGCTGGCGGAGGCGAGGAAGCCGAAATCGCGGTTGGCGACGATGTTGCTCCACGGCATCGGCGTGCGCTCGCCGCCTTCCATGATGGTGACGAATTCCTTGCCGTTCTCGGCGAAGCCGCCGAGCCCGTTGAAGAACTCCATCGGCGGCGGCGGCAGCTGCGCCTCCGCCGTGCCGGGCGCGAAGTCCCGGCGCGGCGGCGGGGCGCCGACCGAGCGGCGCTCGCGCGCCGCGTTGATCTGGTCGACCAGCGAGCCGTGCTGGCCGCGCAGCACCGCGCGCGCCGATGCCTGCAACAGCTCGGCCGCCTCGCCCGCGATCAGATCGGTGCGCAGGGTGATCACGCTGCCTTTCACGTCGGCGCGCGAGATGTGCGGCATGGTCTTGTTCATGCGCACCAGGGCGTCGATCGCGCCCTGGAAGTCCTGGACATAGGACGCGGCGCGCTCGTTGAGGATCACCAGGTCGACGGCGAGCTGCTTGGCCCGCCAATATTCGTGCGCCCGCAGAAGCTGGCGCACCAGCGGCAGGTCGTCGTCCTCCGCCACGCGCACCAGCACGATCGGCAGGTCGCCCGACACGCCGCAGGCCCACAGCGTCGAGGCCTTGCGCACCGCGCGCTTGATGAACTCGGGCGGCGGCCTGAGCGTCGAGTCGGAATAAAGAACATGGTTGGCGAGGCGCTGATAGATATGCGCGTCGGCGGCGCGGATGCCCAGATGCTGGAGCTGCACCTGCGCCTGGGTCCAGGCCAATGTGCGCGCGCGGTCGAAGGCGCCCTCGTCGGCGTATTTCTCCGCGAGTTCGACAACCTCCTCGCGCGTCGGCGCCACCACGGTCCAGAACGCGACCCGCACCGTGCCGCCGCGCGGCACGGTCACGCGCCGCCGCAGCGAGAAGATCGGATCGAGCACCGGCCCCACCGTGTTCGACAGCGGCCAGCCCTCGGCGATGGCGGCCGGATTGCGGATCGTCTGGCCGCGGCCGAGGAAGCGGGCGCGGTCGGTCTCGAACTGCACCTCGCCCGAATGATGTCCCTCGACCACGGCCAGATGCGCCGCCCAGATCTGCGGATCGGCGTCGGAGCGGCGGCGCCGCGTGGCGAGGATCGCGCCGGGATGGGCCAGGAATTCGGTCTGCACGAACAGCTTGGCGAAGGCGGGATGGGCCATGTCGTCGGCCGGCCTGGCGAGCGACAGCTCGGCATAGGAGGTCAGCTCGATCTCCCGCGCCCGCGTGCCGTGATTGGTGACGCAAATGCGGCGCACCTCGGCGTCGTCCTCGGGCGAGACGATCAGTTCGAGCTGGGTGGTGATCGTGCCGTCGCGCCGCACGATCTCGGCGCGGTCCTCGGTGAAGGTCGCGGTGTATTGCGCCGGGTCGGCGACCGCCGGCTGATAGGCGGCCGACCACACTTCGCCGCTTTCGACGTCGCGCAGGAAGCAATAGCTGCCCCAGTCGTCGCAGGTCGGGTCCTCGCGCCAGCGCGTCACCGCGATGTCGCGCCAGCGCGTATAGCCGGAGCCGGCGACCGACAGCATCACGGTGAAATCGCCGTTGGACAGAAGATGGGTGCGCGGCAGCCGGCTATAGGCCGAGGTGTAGAGCCGCCGCAGGTCGGGCAGCACGGTGCCGATCTCGATGGTCTCGGCGACCTGGGCCGGCGGTGGCCGCGCCACCACCACGTCGCGCGGCATGCGCTCCTGCAGGAGGAGCTCGGCGGCCTGCACCATGGGCTCGGCGTGGAAGCGCTCGCGCATCCGCCCGCCATGCAGCGCGTTGCCGATGGCGATCAGGCTCATCGCCTGGTGATGCGCCATGTAGCAGCGCACGATCGCCACCTTGGCGCCCTCGGGCAGGCGCGACGGCGTGTAGTCCAGCGCCTCGTACCAGCCATAGGCGCCGCGTCCGCCCTCGTCGGCGAGCCGCACCAGATTGCGCGCGGCATTGTCGGGATCGACCATCGCGGCCAGCGCGGTGGCATAGGGCGCGATGACGATGTTCTCGGCGAGGCCGCGCTTGTAGCCGAGATCGGGCACGCCGAAGCTCGAATATTGATAGGTGCGCTCGATGTCGCGGGCGCTGAAGGCCGATTCCGAAATGCCCCAGGGCACGCCCAGCCCATCGCCATAGGCGCGCTGGCGGCGCACCACGAGCCGGTTGGTCTCCGCCAACAGGCTGCCGGCCGGCGCCCGCATCACGAGCGACGGCATCAGATATTCGAACATCGAGCCCGACCAGGAGATCAGCGCCGAGCCGCCGGGCAGCGGCGTCAGCGTGCGGCCGAGGCGGAACCAGTGGCGCGCCGGCACGTCGCCCTTGGCGATGGCGATGAAGCTGGCGAGCCGCGCCTCCGAGGCCAGCATGTCGTAGAAATTCGCGTCCAGGCTGGTGTCGCCGACGCGATAGCCGATGGAGAAAAGCTGCCGGCTCGGGTCGAACAAAAAGCCGAATTCCATCGCGTCGAACATCGCCATCGCGCGCTCCGCGAGCTTTTCCAGGCGCTGGGCGAGCCTGGCGGCGGCGAGCGCCGCCGGATCGTCCTCGTCCGCCGCGACCAGAAGCTGCGCGTCGCGCTTGTGCGAATGCACGGCGGCGAGAAGGGCGTCGGCCCAATGGGCGGCGTCCGGCCCGATCTGTTCGCCGAAGGAACGGATCTTCTCGCATTTGATCTCCAGCGCGGTGAGCTGATCCGCCGCGCCGCCGGTCGCGGTCTTCAAGGTTTCGCGCAACTCGTCGAGCAGCGCCGTCAATTGCGCGGGCGCCGCCTTGCGTCCGTCGCCGCCGGCGGTTTCGCGCACCAGGTCGGCGGCGTCGGCGATGCCGTCGCGCCAGGCGGGGCTGAGCGGCGCTGCCGCGAATTCGCGCAAGGCATGGGCGAGCGCGATCAGATGGCCGGCGAGATTGCCGCTGTCGACCGAGGAGATATAGCGCGGCTCCAGCGCCTTCAGGCTCTGGGTGTCGTACCAGTTGAAGAAGTGGCCGCGCTGGCGCTCCAGCCGGTCGAGCGTGGCGAAGCTCGCCTCCAGCCGTTCCACCGCCTCGCTGGTGCCGATCCAGCCGAAGTCGCGCGCCGAGATCACCGCGAGAAGATAAAGCCCGATATTGGTCGGCGAGGTGCGATGGGCGACGACCGGCTCGGGGTCTTCCTGGAAATTGTCGGGCGGCAGGAAATTCTCGTCCCGCGTCACATAGGTCTCGAAGAAGCGCCAGGTGCGCCGTCCGGCCAGGCGCAGGATGCGCGCATCCTCCTCGGCGACATGCAGATCGCTGTCGTCGGGCGGCGGCGTGCTGGCCCAGCGCGCGATGAACGGCGAGAACAGCCACAGCACGCCGAACGGCGCCGCCACCGGCCAGGTGTCGTGGCCGACGAACGCGATCGCCGCGCCGGCGATGGCGATGGAGACGGCGCTGGCGCCGACCTGGACCGCCAATCGGCGGCCGTCGAAGCCGTTCTCGCCGCTGGTCTGCGCCGTCGTCACCCATTCGAGCAGGCGCTTGCGCCGCACGAAGAGCCGCCAGACGGTGCGGCCGATGGCGTCGACCATCAGCCAGGCCTGGTGCGCCAGGAAGGTGAGCAGGAACGCGCTCTGGATGACGCCGAGCTCGACATCGCGCGCCACGCCGCGCCAATGGCTGCGCAGCGAGACGCCGACCCGGCGCGGCAGAAGTCCCGACAGCGCCGGGATCAGGGTCGGCAGGGCGAGCAGCGCGAGGACGAAGACGGTCCAGGCGAAGGCGACTTGCGCGGTGGTCAGCCAGCCGATCAAGAGCGTGAGCAGGGTCGAGGGCGCGGAGAGCGAGCGGCGCAGATTGTCGATCAGCTTCCAGCGGCCGGTCGCCGGCACGGCGGTGCGGCGCTTGGAATGGCGCGGGCCGCGGCCGAAGATCCACGGCAGAAGCTGCCAGTCGCCGCGCACCCAGCGGTGCTGGCGCGACGCGGCGACGTCGTAGCGGGAGGGGAATTCCTCGACCACCTCGATGTCGGAGGCGAGGCCCGCGCGCGCGAAAATGCCTTCCACCAGGTCGTGACTGAGCACGGTGGAGACCGGGAAGCGCTGCTCCAGCGCCGCCTCGAACGCGTCGATGTCGTAGATGCCCTTGCCGAAATAGGAGCCCTCTTCATAGAGGTCCTGGTAGACGTCGGAGACGACGATGGCATAGGGGTCCAGCCCGTTGGGGCCGGAGAACACGCGCTGGAACAGCGAGCCGCCGTCGCCGAGCGGCAGCGACGGCGTCACGCGCGGCTGCAGGATGCCGTGGCCGCGCACCACGCGCCCGGCCTTGGGATCGAAGCGTGGGCGGATCAGCGGATGGGCGATCTTGCCGACCAGCCGCCGCGCCGCGCCGATCGGAAGCCGCGTGTCGGCGTCCAGCGTGATGACATAGCGGATGCCGTCGGGCGCGCTCGGCATGTGGCCCTCGACGGCAACGAAGGTCGTGTCCGTCGCGCCGCGCAAAAGGCGGTTGAGCTCATGCAGCTTGCCGCGCTTGCGCTCCCAGCCGAGCCATTTGCCCTCGCCCTCGGTCCACACCCGCCGGCGATGCAGCAGCAGGAAGCGCGCGCCGTCCGCCTGGCGCGGATGGCGCGCATTGATCGCGGCGATCGCGGCGGCGGCCTTGGCGAGCAGCGCCTCGTCGCCGTCCATGTGCTCGGCCGGCGCGTCCCTCCAGTCCGACAAAAGCGCGAAGGTGAAGTTGGCGTCGGGATTGGAGAGGTAATGCACCTCCAGCCGATCGACCTGCTCGGTGATGTCGGCCTCGGAGGTCAGAAGCGTCGGCACCGCGATCAGCGTCTTCATGTCGTCGGGCACGCCGCCGAGCAATTCCAGGCCGGGAAGCTGCATGGCGCCGACCTGGTGGGTGATGACGCGGTTGACGATGGCGATGGCGAGGTCGGAGGCCGGCACCAGCGCGGTGATCGCCAGCGCGGCAATCGCCAGCGGCGGCAGGCCGAAATCGATCGCCGCGACCAGGCCGACCGCGACGATCAGCAGCGTGAACAGTCCCACCATCGCGACATAGCTGGCGACGCCGGCCCGCGCGATGCGGCGATAGAGGGCGGTCTTGGGATGGATGGCGCAGCCCAGCTCGCGCTCGAAGGCGCGGCGGCCCTCCGCGATGAGATAATAGCCCGCGTCGCATTCGCGCCGCGTCGCCCGCTCGGCCGCGGTCACGCCCTTGCAGGCGCGGCCGGCGGCGTCGGCGGCGCGCTCGGCGACCTCGACCTCGTCGCGCCCGGCCTCGTGCGCCAGCGTCTCGATGGCGCGGCGATAGAGGTCGCGGGTGGGAAAATCCATCGCCGCGAAATTGGTCTTCTCGCGCAGCGCCGCGTCGACCAGGCTGACGCTCTCGAAGAATTCCGGCCAGTTGGCCGACGAGATCAGCCGCATCGAGGTGATGACGTTGCGCACCGTGACGTTCATCGTGCTCTGGCGCTGCACCTCCTGGCGCACGATGTCGTCGGCATTGGTGCCTTCCTGGGCGAGGCGCTCGTTCAGCCAGCGCAGGGCGGGCGTCACGTCGGGATCGCGGTCGCGCAGGCGCTGCGCCAGCTCGACGGCGAACGGGATCGACCACGGCCGGCGCGCCAGCTCGGCGAGCAGGTCGCCGATCGGCTCGCTCGCCTCCTCGCCGAGGATGCGTTCGGCCAGCGCGTCGGCTTCGGCGCTGGCGGTCAGCCGGGTGATGATGCCTTCGGCGACGCGGCGCAGATTCTCCACCAGCGTGATGCGCAGCGTGATCGCGATGGCCCATAATTCGCCGATGGTGAGCGGCTGGACGCGCTGATAGGCCTCCACGAAGCGCGTCAGCTTGGCGACGTCGAGCGCGCTGTCGGTATGGGCGATCACCGCCCAGGCGATGCCGAACACCCGCGGATAGCCCTGCAGATGGCCTTCGATCAGCTTGGGCAGCCGGCGGTAATAGCCGGGCGGCAGGTCGTCCTTGATCTCGCGGATCTGCTCGTCGACGATGTGGTAATTGTCGAGCAGCCATTCGGCCGCCGGCGGCACCGAGCGGCGTGCCCGGGTCGCGAGCACGATGGCGCGATAGGCGTCGGCGATCAGCCGCGCATTCTCCTCCAGCCTTGTGGCGAGCGGGCGGCCGCGCTCGACATCGGGCGAGACGCGCTGCGCCACCGCCAGGCTGGCCGCGTGCTGCTCCAGCCGTTCGATGCTGAAGAGTTCGGATCGGATCGGACCTTCGTTCGGCTCCAGCACCTGGCGCCAGGACGCGCGGCGGCCGATCTCCGAATAGTTCATGACGCGTCGCCCTTACCCACGCACAGCGATGCCCGCCGGCGGCAAAGGCCCAACGTACGGTCGAATGCGGTGCTGTCGGAGAAGAAACGCGCCAGGCGCGCGCGAGTTCCCGGAACTCGGGCGAGCGGCGACTACATCCAGAACGCCTCAGACGCGATAATGGTCGCGATACCAGGCGACGAATTTGGGAATGCCGACCGAGATCGGCGTCGTCGGCTCATAGCCGAGGTCGCGCCGCGTCGCGTCGATATCGGCATAGGTCCTGGGCACGTCGCCCGGCTGCATCGGCTCCAGGCGCTTGTCGGCCTTGCGCCCGATCGCGTGTTCGAGCGCGGCGATATAGTCGAGCAGCTTCTCCGACCGGTGATTGCCCAGATTGTAGACCGCGTGCGGCGGCGCGCCGGCCGCCGGCCGGTCGAGCGCGCGCAGCACGCCGTCCACGATGTCGTCTATATAAGTGAAGTCGCGCCACATCTCGCCGTCGTTGAAGACGTGGATCGGCTCGCCGGCCAGGATGGCGCGCGCGAAGATCATCGGCGACATGTCGGGCCGGCCCCAGGGGCCGTAGACCGTGAAGAAGCGCAGGCCCGTGGAGGGCAGGCGGTAGAGATGCGCATAGGTATGCGCGATCAGCTCGTCGGCGCGCTTGGTCGCGGCATAGAGCGAGTTGGGCCGGTCGACCCGCTGCTCGACCGAGAACGGCATCTCGGTGTTGGCGCCATAGACCGAGGACGAGCTCGCATAGACGAAGTGGCGCGGCGATTTCAGCCGCCGCGCCATCTCCAGCATCACCACCTGGCCCATGACGTTGGACTGGATGTAGGTATAGGGATCGATCAGCGAATAGCGCACGCCGGCCTGGGCCGCGAGATGCACGACGCGGTCGATGTCGCCGTGGCGCTCGCCGAGCGCGAGGATGGCGTCGCGGTCGGAGATGTCGAGCTTCTCGAAATGGAAATTGGCGTGCGGCGTCAGCCGCGCCAGCCGCGCCTCCTTGAGCGAGACCTCGTAATAGTCGTTGAGGTTGTCGATGCCGACAACGTGCTCGCCCCGCGCCAGCAGGGCGGCGGCGACATGGAATCCGACGAAGCCGGCGGCGCCGGTGACGAGCACGGTCATGCGGCTTTCATACCGCGCTTTATCACGGTGGCGAAAGGGCTGGGGGGTGGGACGAAATATGCCGGGTCAAAAGTTCATACTCCCGGTGTCATGGCCCGCGAATGCGGGCCACCCAGGTGAAATCTGCTGCGGCGGTGCAGACTTCACCTGGGTCCGCCGCATTCGCGGCGGATGACACCTTTATTTTGAATTCAGCGAACGCCCGGCTCACGCCCCTAAAGCAGATCGACTCCCTTGGCGCTCAGCGCGCTCTTGATCGCGTCGACCGCCTTGTCGGTGATCGTCGAGATCACTGGCCCTAGCACCCACGCAACCGGACCCGACAAGGCGCCGAGCGACGATTTCATCGCCACATCGGCCAGTTTCGACAATCGCGCCTTGATGGCGCCGCGGATCGATTCCGGCTGGAACGCACCCTTCGGCCAGGGCGGCTGCGGGATCTCGGTCTTGAGCGCGCCGATCAGCGGAACGATCGGCAGGCAGCCGTCCTCGCGGTAGTCGTCGCGCTGGCCGGGCGTCCAGCGCGGGGCGTCGAACAGCGAATTCGTCTCCGGCAGGACGAATTCGGTGCGCAGGAATTCCTGGCAGTTGCGCCGGCCCAGAAGGAAATCGTGCTCGCGGAAATGCGACGACAGGAAGCCACCAAAGGCGCCCAAGGGATTGGTCGCGATGGCGGCGCCGCCGGTCAAGACGGTCGGCGCGCTGTCGCCGGGCAGCGTCGCCTTGCGGACGGGATTGACGAGGAAGCGGCTATAGAGGTCCTCCGCGGTATAGAGGTCGAGATCGGCGGTCTCGAAGCGGGTGCCCTTGGTGAAGGCGCCGACGGTGGAGAGCGCGGTGTCGAGCAGCCCGTTATCGGTCATCGCGCCGACGCCCGGCACGGCGGCGAAGGGATCGACCAGGAGCACGGCGCGGTGGGCCTTGGTGCCGTCGCGTTCGTTGTGGGCCGTCACGCCGGCCAGCCATTGGCGGGCGAATTCGGTCGGCTCGTTGTTGAAGCAGCCGCCATCGACCGTCAGGAACGCGTAAGGCGTGGCCGGTCCGTCGCCGACCGGGATCATGAAGGGCCAGGACGGCCGCAGCCATTCGACGCTCGGCGGCGCGGTGGGGTCGATATCGTCGAGCACGGCATAGCGGTAGCGGTAATGCCGCGGATCGCGCTCGATCCGCTGCGGCGGCAGGCCGACCGGGAAGGCGGAGCTGCCGCGCGCGGCATGGATCGCGGTCGCCCAGCCCTGGCAGCCGGCGGCCGGCGCGTCGGCGATGCCGATCTCGTAGGGCGCGAGGTCCGCCGCCGTCGGCGGGTTCTTGCCGGTGATGTCGGCCTTCAGGCGGACATGGTCGGCATAGTTGGAATAGTATTCCGCCCGCCCGCTGGTGCCGCGGAAATCCGCCGAATAGGGCACGCCGCGCAGATTGGTCAGCGTCAGCACGATCGGCAGCTTCTGCTCGACATAGTCACGCACCGCAGGCGTGTTGCTCGCCGGGCCGAGCGGGATCGGCGTGTAGTCCGCGATTCTGTCGCCCACCGCGTCGAGCTTGTCGGCGCACAGCAGCGACGGCACCGTCTTGCCGGTAAGATCGGTGGTCGCCAGCATGTCGGTGATGTCGACCTGGTTGACCCAGCAATCGTAAAGCGGGTTCAGCGCGCGCGTCGCGGCGGGCGTCGTCGCGTCGACATGCGGAAAGCCGGAGCACAGGATGCGCGCCAGCAGCACCGAGGTCAGCGCGCCGCCCGACGTGCCGGCGAAGATCCGGATGATGACGTTATGCGTCGGCGCGCCGCCCGCGTTCTTCGCGAGCGTCCAGGCATCGAGCGCCTGGATGAGGAAATCCACCACGCCGGCGGTATAGGCCGCCGCCGACACCGTGCCGCCCAGCACCAGGCCGATCTCGAACGTGCCCGGATCGGGCGGCGGCGTCTGCAGCGGGAAGTAGTGGCCGACCGGCTGGTCGGGCTTGGGAAAATCGATCTTGGGATCGGAATTGGGAACGACCGGATCCGCCATGGCGCACCTCCGCTTTGGCTGCTGGAGAGACTGGTGCTGGCGAGGAGACGCCGCCTTACGCGACAGGGCCGCGGCGAAGATGGGGCATGCCTGTGCCGCCGCGACGAGACGGCAGCGTCGGACAAGCCCTGTGTCTTGTCAACGTGTGGCGGCGGTTACTCGGCGGCGATGCGTTCGGGCGCGGCGAGCTTGCGCGCAACCGGATGCGCTTTAGAGAACTGCATCGTGCCGTCGTCCACCGCGCCGAAGCGCAGCGTCAGCATGTCGAGCGCGTAGTTCTGATAGAGCCGCCACGGCTTCCTGGCGCCCTGCTTGGGCAACACGTCGCGGGCCCGCTGCACATAGCCCGACGAGAAATCGAGCCACGGCAATTCCTCGACCGCCGGATCGCTCACCGGCGTGGCGATCTCATAGCCCTTGCGGTCCATGTAGTTGATCATGCGGCAGACATAGCCGCAGGTCAGGTCGCATTTCAGCGTCCAGGACGCGTTGGTGTAGCCGAACGCGGCGGCGAGGTTGGGCACGTCGGAATACATCATGCCCTTGTAGCTCATCGTCTTGGCCATCGCCTTCGGCGCGCCGTCGACGCCGACCTGCATGCCGCCCAGCAGATTGAGCTTCAGGCCCGTCGCGGTGACGATGATGTCGGCTTCGATCTGTTTGCCGGATTTCAGAAGGATGCCGCCCGGCGTGAAGCGCTCGATATGGTCGGTGACGACCTCGGCCTTGCCGTCCTTGATCGCGCGGAACAGGTCGCTGTCGGGCACCAGGCAGAGCCGCTGGTCCCACGGATTGTAGCGCGGCGTGAAATGCTTGCCGACATCGTAGTCCGGCCCGAGTTCCTTGCGCACCATGTCGATCAGGCCGGCCTTGACCTTCTCCGGCTTCTTGCGCGCCATGTTGAAGAAGAACATGCCGAGCAGCACGTTGCGCCAGCGCGTGATGCCATAGGCGAGCATCGGCGGCAGCCTGGCGCGCAGCCAGTTCGCCGTCGCGTCTTCCGCCGGGCGCGACACGACATAGGTCGGCGAGCGCTGCAGCATGGTGACGTGCGCGGCCGTCTTCGCCATCTCCGGCACCAGCGTGACGGCGGTGGCGCCGCTGCCGATCACCACGACCTTCTTGTCGGCGTAGTCGAGATCCTCGGGCCAGAACTGCGGATGCACGATCGCGCCGGCGAAGTCGGCGCGCCCGGCGAACTGCGGATCGTAGCCGCCGGCATAGTCGTAATAGCCGCTGCACATGAAGAGGAAATTGCAGGTGAAGCGCGCGATCTGTTTCGCCGCCCCGACCTCGGCCTCCACCGTCCAGCGCGCCTCCGCGCTCGACCAGTCGGCGCGCGTCACCTGGGTGTTGAAGCGGATGTGCTTGTCGATGCCGTTCTCGGCCGCGGTCTCGCGCACGTAAGCGCGGATCGACGGGCCGTCGGCGATCGCCTTGGCCTGCACCCACGGTTTGAAGGCATAGCCCAGCGTGTACATGTCGGAGTCCGAGCGGATGCCCGGATAGCGGAACAAATCCCAGGTGCCGCCGATGGCGTCGCGCCCTTCCAGGATGGCGTAGCTTTTGCCCGGGCAATTCGCCTGCAGGTGATAGCCGGCGCCGATGCCCGAAAGCCCGGCGCCCACGATGATGACGTCGAAATGCTCGAGAGCCATGGCTTTCCCACCCTGCGTTGGACCGCTCATGCCACACCGGGCCAGAAATGACAAGTTGTCAGTCGCGTGATCGCACTCACGCGGCGGGCTGGGCGTTCATGAAAATGTCGACCACGCCCTGAGGCGCGGTGTCGTCGAAGAACAGCGCGAGGTTGCGGTCCGCTTCCGCGGCGGCGGACGCGCTGCGGGGAAAGAGGTCCGTTTCATAGGCGGCGAGCGCGGCATCGATGTCGCCCGGACGGGCGGCGATGGCCCGCGCGAGTTCGGCGCCGTCATACATCGCGAGGTTGGCCCCCTCGCCGGCGAACGGCGACATCAGATGCGCCGCGTCGCCGAGCAGCGTCACCCCGGGGGCGCGATCCCATCGGTGCTCGATCGGGAGCGTATGGATGGGGCGTGGCACGGGGTCGGTCTCCCCGTCGGCGATGAGCGCGGTCAGGGCCGGCGCCCAGCCGTCGAACTGCGCCGCGATGCGGGCCACGGCCGCCGCCGGATCGGAGAAATCGATGCCGGCCATCCAGTCCTCCGGCTTCTTCAGCGCCACATAGGTATGCAGCGTTCCATCGGTCTCGCGGTGCGCGAAGATGCCTTTGCCCGGCGCGATCGCCAGCATCGCGCCGTCGCCAACCGCTTCGGCGCTTGGCTTGTGGCGGGTGTCGCCGTCGAACAGATAGGTCTCGATGAACGAGAGGCCGGCATAGGTCGGTTTCGCCTCGGACAGAAGGGGCCGCACTTTCGACCAGGCGCCGTCCGCGCCGACGAGGAGGTCGGCCGTCGCCATCGCGCCGTCGGCGAAGCTCAGCCCATGCCGGCCGCCGCCGAGCGGCGACACCGCGGTGAGTTTGTGTCCCCAGCGGATCGTGTCGGCGGGAAGGGAATCGAGCAGGATCCGGCGAAGCGCACCCCGGGGGACTTCGGGCCGGCCGCCATTGCCCTTGTCGGGCTCGTCGAGCAGGACGTTGCCGTCCTTGTCGAGTATCCGCTGCGCCTCGGCGCCGGCCTGGATGATCCCGAGAAACTTCTCGTAGAGCCCCGCCGCCTTGAGCGCGAGCTGCCCGTTATATGTGTGGATGTCGAGATTGCCGCCCTGCGCGCGCGCATCCGCCGAGGCTTCCGCTTCATAGATGATCGCCGCGATGCCGTGGACGTGGAGGACGCGGGCCAGCGTCAGGCCGCCGAGTCCGGCACCGATGATCGTGATTGGAGTGTTCATGCCGATCTCTTCGCGGTTGCGGGCCGCCGTCGGGAATTCGGCAGCGGTAATGGAACGTCATTCCATGACCTTGGAACGGCATTCCATTTGTGTCAAGCTGCGGCATGGTCAGGAAAGCGCACGGCACGCAGCGACGCGAAGAATCGCTCTCGCGCGATCGCATCATCGACGCGGCGATCGCGCTGCTCGACAGCAGCGGAGAAGACGGCCTGACGTTTCGGACCTTGTCCGAACGGCTCGCCACCGGACCCGGCGCCATCTATTGGCATGTCGAGAACAAGAGCGACCTGCTGATCGCCGCCTGCGACGCCGTGGTCGCGCGCACGCTGGAGACGCGCGTGGCCGGCGCGACGCCCAAGGCGGCCGTTCGCGCCCTCGCGCGGGGCCTGTTCGACGCGATCGACGCGCATCCCTGGGTCGGCTCGGCGCTCACGCGCGCCCCGGGGCAGTTGCCGATGGTGCGCATCCTCGAAGTCATCGGCCAGCAGATCCGCGCGCTCGGCGTTCCGTTCGACGAACAATGGGAAGCGGGGTCGGCGTTGCTGAGCTACATCCTCGGCGTCGGCGGGCAGAACGCGGCCAACCGGCAGTTCGCCCGAACGCGAGGCCTCGATCGGTCCGACTTCCTGGACGCGGTGGCGACCGCCTGGTCGCAGCTCGATCCGGAGGTGTACCCGTTCACTCGTAGCCTGGCCGGGCAATTGCGCGTCCACGACGACCGGGTCGATTTTCTCGCCGGGGTCGATCTCATCCTGCGCGGCATCGAGTCCCGCTACGGGCGCCGGCCGCCTTGCGCAGAATTGGGAAAGCTCTAATCTTCGCGAACTCTTGTCCCTGGCCGCTCTGGCCGTGGAAGTTCTATATTCGACGCCGCGTTTTCGCGCTCGACGGTCAATCGGACAATTGCGGGGAGATAGAACATGCCCAATTTCAAGGTCGTCGACCTGTCGCATTACAGCCCGACGCCGGACTTCGCCGCCGCCAAGGCGGGCGGGGTGCTCGGCATCGTCCACAAGGCGACGCAGGGCTCCGGCTATGTCGACGCCAAATACGCCGCGCGCGCGGTGCAGGCCAAGAAGGCCGGCCTTCTATGGGGCGCCTATCACTTCGGCACCAGCGCCGATGTCGATGCCCAGGTCGCCAAATTTCTCTCGGTGGTCAAGCCCGATGCTTCCACGCTGGTCGCGCTGGATTTCGAGCAGAACGAAGCTTCGCCCGCCCAGACGATGTCGCTGCCCCAGGCCAAGCAGTTCCTGAAGGCGATCGAGGCCAAGCTCGGCCGCAAGGCGGTGCTCTATGGCGGCTCCTATCTGAAGTCCAAGCTCGGCACGACGGTCGATCCCTATCTGGCGCAGCACCGGCTGTGGTGGGCGCAATACGGCAACGCCGCCCTCATTCCGCCGACCTGGAAATCCTATTGGCTGTGGCAATACACCGACGGCCATAACGGCCCGACGCCGCACGCCGCGCCGGGCCTCGGCTCGCCGGACATCGACACCTTCGACGGCACCGACGCCGAGCTTGCCACGCAATGGGCGAGCTGAGGGCCACGGTCCGCTAGTGTCCTGAAAGGGACGTTCACACCACTCGGTGTCATCCGCCGCGAATGCGGCGGACCCAGGTGAAACCTGCACCTGCGGAGCGGTATCACCTGGGTGGCCCGCATTCGCGGGCCATGACACCTTTATGTTGAATTCAGCAAACGTCCCGTTCGGGACTCCAGCGCTCCCTTCTCCTCGGTCATCGAAACCGCGATCGTTCCCCACCGGAAGCGATGGCGGCGATGCGCGGCTTGGCCGTACAATCGCGCCATCGATCATTCCAGGAGAGGAAACAGACATGGCCATCGACTTCGAGATTCCGGCGGAAGCCAAGGCGATCCGCGAAAAGGTCCGCCAATGGGTGCAGGACGAATGCATCCCGGCGCAGGAAAAGCTGCTCGCCGGCGCCGACTACAAGACGACGCTCGGCGCCCTGCGCAAGAAGGCCCGCGAGCAGGGCCTGTGGTGCCCGTTCATCCCCAAGGAATATGGCGGCATGGGTCTCGGCCCGCTCGCCAACGCGCTGGTGCAGATGGAGCTCGGCGAGAGCTATCTCGGCGCCCTCTCGATGAACACCCAGGGCCCCGACGACGCGACCATGCTGACGCTGTTGCAGAACGGCACCGATTTCCAGAAGGAGAAATTCCTCAAGCCGCTGCTCAACGGCGAAAAGCGCATCTGCTATTCGATGACCGAGAAGGCGGCCGGCGCCGATGCCACCGGCATGCAGACCCGCGCCGAGAAGAAGGGCAATTCCACCTATGTGCTGAACGGGGAGAAATGGTTTTCGAGCGCCGCCAGCGTCGCCGACATCGCGCTGGTGATGGCCAAGACCAATCCGGACGCGCCGCGCCACCAGCAATTCTCGACCTTCCTGGTCGAGCTGCCCAACCCCGGCTACAAGATCAAACGCGACATCAAGACGATGGCGGCGGAAGGCCCGCTCAGCCACATCCTCGGCGGCGGCCATTCGGAGATCGAGATCACCGATCTCGAAGTGCCGGCGGAGAACCTTCTGGGCGGCGAGGGCAACGGCTTCAACATGGGCCAGCATCGCCTGGCCTATGGGCGCCTCAGGCATGGCATGCACAATGTCTCGATGGCGCAGCGCGCCCTCGACCTCGCGGTCAAGCACGTCACCAGCCGCACGACCTTCGGCAAGAAGCTCGACGAGCGCCAGGCGGTGCAGTTCATGCTGGCCGAATGCGCCAGCCAGATCTACATCGCCCGCCTGATGATCCTGCACATCGCCTACAAGGCCGAGAAGGGGCTGGACCTGCGCAACGAGAACGGCATCGCCAAGGTCTATCTCGCCAACATGGTGCACAAGGTGGTGGACACCGCGATCCAGCTTCACGGCGCGCTGGGCTATTCGATGGATACGCCCTTGGCCGGCTGGTACACCCATATCCGCTCGCAGCGGCTGGTCGACGGCCCGGACGAGGTCCACAAATGGACCACGGGCCGCAACGTCATCAAGGCCTACAAGCAATACGGCACGACGGCGTCGGCGACCGGCGGGGATCTGCTGTAGGGCTGTTCGGCGTAAGGTCATCCATTTGCAAGCCGTCATTGCCCGGCTTGTCCGGGCAATCCATTTTTCGCGCGGCAAAATTGGATCGCCCGCATGAAGCGGGCGATGACGACTTTGAGTTTGGAGTTTCAGCCCAAAAGGAAATGCACCGGCCGCGCGAAAGTCGAGCGGCGGACGGGGCGGCGCGCTAAGCTCGGCGCGCCGTTTCGTTTCGTTCGGGGGGGACCGCGCCGTGATCTATTACCTCTTGACCCGCTATCTGGTCGATCCGGCCGGCTGGGTTTTCTATTTGATGATCGCGGCGTTCGTCGCCGGCCGCTATGGGCGCCGCGTGCTGCAGCAGCGCCTGTTCGCCGGCGCGGCCGTCCTGCTTTTCGGCGTGCTGTTCCTCCCGATCGATCAGATCCTGGCGCGGCCGCTGGAGAACGCCTATCCGCGCCCCGCTTTGCCGGCGCATGTCGACGGCATCGTGGTGCTGGACGGTTCGATGAACGGCCGCGTCTTCGCCGATCGCGGCGTTCTGGGCCTGACCGAGACGCCGTTGCGGCTGCTCGCCGGCGCCGAGCTCGCCCGGCGCTTTCCGGGCGCGAAGCTGGTCTTCTCCGGCATCGTCGGCAGAAATGCCCGCCAGCGCGAGGCGGAGCACGCGGCCGCCGAACACGCCTTCCTCGCGATGGGCCTCGCGCCCGGCCGCGTGCTGTACGAGCGCACCTCGCTCGACACCGGCGAGAACCTCGTCAATTCGATGAAGCTGGCGCGGCCCAGGCCGGGCGAGACCTGGCTGCTGGTCACCTCGGCGGTCCACATGCCGCGCGCCATGGCGATCGCGCGAAGGCTCGGCTGGACGATGGTGCCCTGGCCGTCGGACTACATCTCGACCGCCGGCGCCGGCGTGTATCTCGGCTCTCCCTCCGACGGCCTGGTGGAGATCGACAGTGCGCTGCATGAGTGGATCGGGCTCGCCGCCTACCGGCTGACCGGGCGGGCGCGCTAGCGGACGCGGCGGCGAATTCTGATATGGTCCCGCCGCTTCGACGGGAAAGTGATTTGCCATGCATGTGCCTTATGCCGCCGCGCTGTTCGCTGTCCTCCTGCTCGCCGGTTGCGGCGACAAGGCGGGGGCGCCGCAATACGATCTGACGCCGGAATCCAACGCCAAATTCCTCGCCGACAACGGCGCGCGCAAGGACGTCAAGACGCTGCCCGACGGGCTGCAATACCGCGTCATCAACGCCGGCCATGGCAAGCAGGTGACGAGCCCCGCCGATACCGTCACCGTGACCTACAAGGGCTGGACGATCGACGGCCATGTCTTCGACCGCACCCAGCCCGGCCAAACCGCCAGCTTCCCGGCCGGCCAGCTCATCCCCGGCTGGGTCGAGGCGCTCCGGCTGATGCATGTCGGCGACGAGTGGCAGATCGTGATCCCGGCCGACCTCGGCTATGGCGCGGAGGGCGCCGGCGCCGACATCGGTCCGAACCAGACCCTGGTGTTCAACATGCAGCTCATCGCCGTGCAGCCCCCGCCGCGGGAATAGGCCGCCTCACGCCCGCGCCGGCAGCACGCGCGGATTGCGCAGCACCGCGGCGGAGATCAGCGCGATGATCAGCCCGACGGGGAAAATCTCGAGGAACGTCATCGGCAGGCGGAACAGCGGATTGGCGTATTGCGCCTTCATCGCGTTCAGTTGCGCGACCTGCGCCGCCAGCGCCGCGCCGGTCACCCCATGCGCCTTCTGCGCCGCGATCAGGCCGGCGACATAGGCGTCCATGAAATGATAGCCGGTGGAGGCGAGGTAAATCTCCCACACCAGGGCATAGATGACGCCGGCCACGACGGCGATGGCCAGCCCCAGGAGGAACGCGGGCAGGAATTTGATGACGCCGCCCTTCTCGTTGTCGCGATAGCGCTTGATGCCGAGGAAGATCATCGACAGCGCCACGATCATGCTGAGATAGCCGAACCATTCGGTCGTGATGAAGCTCAGGCCGCGCAGCACGGTCAGCCCGGCGATCAGGACGAGGATGACGATGAGGCCCGCGATGGAGCCGAAGACGAGCGAAATCCTGAGCATGGCGATCCCCCGATATGCGACGAACGAGGGCCGAGCATAGCCACGCCCGGCGCCATCGCGGTATCGCCCGAAAGGGTGAATCGCCGGAAATCGGCGGTTTTGGGGACCCCCGCTCTCCCCGCCCATCCATCGCGCGAAGCGCAGATAGATTCGCGCGGAGCCGCGGAGAACGCGGAGTTCTTCTTGAATCTCCGCGTTCTCCGCGGCTCCGCGTGAGTCCTTGGCGCGCTAACGCGCGCCGGATGGATGGCGGCTCTGGGGGCCGGCCATGACGACGGGTCTGGGCAATGCCCCTACCGCACCAGCCTGAGCTCCCGCGCCTTCCGCACCGCCTGGGTCCGCCGCTGCACCTCCAGCTTCTCGAACAGGTGCAGGATGTGCGACTTCACCGTATTTGGCGACACGCCCAGGCTGCGGGCGATCTCCTTGTTCGACTGCCCGGCCGCCAGGAGATCGAGCACCGCGACCTCGCGCTCCGTGACCCCGAGCGAGCGGAGCGCGGCGGCGTTGCGCTCGAACGCCTCGGCGGCTCGGCGCGGCGTCAGCCGGTAGCCGGCCCACACGCCCAGCCCGGCGAACGCCAGGGCGATCAGCCCGACATAGAACTCGGTCGCGAACATGCGCGTGACATATTGGTATTGCAGCCATTGCAGCGCGAAAGCGCCGCCGGCCAAGAGGCACGCATAGAGAAGAATGGCCTTCCACATCGGCGAAGCTTGCCAACAACGCCGCGCGTTCGCTAGACCGCCCGCGCTCTGTTAGAACCGCGTCATGACCGGCACCTTCTCCATCGGCGGCGTCCCCATCGGCGGCCGCGTCCTGACCGCGCCGATGACCGGCGTGTCGGACCTGCCGTTCCGCCGCGCCGCCTCGCGCCTCGGCGCCGCCTATGTCGCGACCGAGATGGTGGCTTGCGAGCTGTTCGCCGCCGGACGCCCCGACGTGGTGCGCCGCGCCGCGGTCGGCGACGGCTTGAAGCTGACCGTGATCCAACTCGTCGGCCGCCGCGCCGAATGGATGGCGCGGGGCGCGCGGATGGCGGAAGCCGCCGGCGCCGACATCATCGATATCAACATGGGCTGCCCGGCCAAGGAAGTGACCGGCGGGCTCTCCGGCTCGGCCCTGATGCGCGACCTCGGCCTCGCCGAGCGCCTGATCGCCGCGACGGTGGACGCAACGCGCCGCCCCGTGACGCTGAAAATGCGTCTGGGCTGGGACGACGCCTCCAGGAACGCGCCCGAGCTCGCCGCCCGCGCACAGGCGCTCGGCGTCCGCGCCATCACGGTGCATGGCCGCACGCGGCAGCAATTCTATGGCGGCAAAGCCGACTGGCGCGCCGTCGCGCAGGTGAAGGCAGCCGTGACCATTCCCGTGATCGTCAACGGCGACATCGTCGATGCCGCCAGCGCGCGCGAAGCCCTGGCGCAATCGGGCGCCGACGCGGCGATGATCGGCCGCGGCGCCTATGGCCGTCCCTGGATCGCCCCGGCGATCGAACGCGCGCTGCAGGGCGGCGGCGACGCGATCGAGCCGGCGCGGGACGAACGCCTCGCCATCGTGCTCGATCATTTCCGCGACTCGCTGGGCTTCTACGGCGACCGGCTGGGCCTGAAGATCTTCCGCAAGCATCTGGCCTGGTACATCGAGACCGCCGGCCTGCCGGCGTCACCCGAAGCGCGCCGCGAGACCAAATCGCGCCTGTGCCGCCTCACCGATCCGCGCGCGGTGGAAGACGCGCTGACCGCGCTATGGCAGCCGGACGGCCTCGCGCTCGCCGCCTGACGATGGCCGCCTTCGTCTATGTCCTCCTGAGCAGGTCGCGCCCGAAGCGGACCTATGTCGGCTGGACGCTCGATCTCGACCGCCGCCTGGAGCAGCACAATGGCGGCAGCGGCGCCAAGTTCACGCGCGGCGGAAAATGGACGCTGATCTACGCCGAGCGCCACCGCACGCGGAACGGCGCCATGCGGCGCGAGGTGTTTCTGAAGAGAGACCGCATATTCCGAGCGATGCTCCGCTCCCAATAGTGTCATGGCCCGACAGCTTTTGGTTTGGAATTGATCGCACGCGGAGCCGCGGAGAACGCGGAGGAGCAATCCCCTCCGCGTTCTCCGCGGCTCCGCGTGACTCCATCTTCAGCCCCGCCCCACGAACGGCATCTTCGTCGCCATCACCGTCATGCTCAGCACATTCGCATCCAGCGGCAGGCTCGCCATGTAGAGCACCGCCTTGGCCACCGCCTCCACGTCCATCGTCGCCTCGGGCCTCAGCGTGCCGTCAGGCTGCGGCACGCCCTTGCGCATCCGCGCCGTCATCGGCGTCTCGGCATTGCCGATGTCGATCTGGCCGCAGGCGATGTCGAACGCCCGCCCGTCCAGCGCGGTCGCCTTGGTCAGCCCCGTGATCGCATGCTTGGTCGCGGTATAGGGCGCCGAGTTCGGCCTGGGCGCATGCGCCGAGATCGAGCCGTTGTTGATGATCCGCCCGCCGCGCGGTGCCTGTTCCTTCATCAGCCGCATCGCGCCCTGGGTGCACAGGAACGGCCCGGTCAGATTGACGTCCACCACCGCCTGCCATTGCGCCAGGGTGAGGTCCTCCAGCGCCACCGGCGGTGCCCCGGTGCCGGCATTGTTGAACAGCAGGTCGAGCCGGCCGAACCGCGCCTTCACGCCCGCGAACAGCGCCGCTACCGCCGTCGCGTCGGCGACATCGGTCGGCACCGGCACCATGGTCGCCTCCGGCGCCAGCGCCGCCGTCCCGGCCAAGGCCTCCGCCCGGCGCCCCGCCAGCACCACGGCATAGCCGTCCAAAGCCAGCGCAACCGCCACGGCGCGGCCGATGCCGCTACCCGCGCCGGTAACCAAGGCGATCTTCCGCATGGAACTCTCCTGTCCCGAACCGGGATTTTGACACAAACTCCGCTACAGTGGGGCCTCGGCTCGCGGGAGAACAGCCTTGGGAATGTTGTGGTGGTTGGCGCCGGTGGCCGTGGCCGTGTTCGGCGTGCTCTTCGTGATCAGCGGCGTCGGCAACGTCTTCCAGGGCGAGCACGGCCGCGCCGGCCGGCGCATGGTCGGCGGCACGCTGGCGGCGGCGGTCGGCCTGGCGCTCAGCCTGGTCGGCCTCAACATGCAGCTCTTCACGCGGCTGACGCATGAGGGCCCGGTGGCCGAGGTCCGCGTCAAGGCGCTCGATCCGGCGCACAATCTCTATCTGGTGACGGTCCACCGGCTCGACGGCGCCATTCCCGACCAGCCCTGCAGGCTGCAGGGCGACGAATGGCTGATCGGCGGGCGGGTGCAGAAGTGGAAGGCGTGGGCCAATGTGCTGGGCCTCGACGCGACCTACACGCTCGACCAGGTCTCCAACAAATATTTCAACGCGGAGCGCGGCAATGGCCGGCCGATCACGTCCTGCGACCTCATCGGCAAGCCGGCGGTGAATTCCTATGTGCCGGACGCGTGGCGCAACTGGCTCCTGACGCAGTTCTACACCGAGGACCGCAGATTCGGCGACGCGAACTACATGCCGCTGGCCGACGGCGCGGTGTACAAGGTCGTGATCACCCAGTCGGGCTTCAACGCCGAGCCCGAAAACGACGCCGCCAAAGCCGCGAACGACGCGCGGCCTTAGCGCCCACAGTTAGGGTTTGAAGCTCGCCGCGTCTTCCGCCGCCAGCACCAGCGACGTCACGCTGACGCTCACCACCGCCGCCTCCTCGACCAGCAGCGCGGCATCGCGCGCTTCGAGCTGCGCCCGGATGTCGGCGTGCTTGGCCGCGTCCAGCCGCCAGCCCCACACGCACACCCCGCCCAGCATCACGAACAGGATCGGGCCGGTGATGAACAGCCATTGCAGCGCGCCGATCGCCGCCGGCGTGTTGTGCGCGCCGTCCCTGGCGACATAGCCGAAATATTCCAGCAGCGGCAGGCTGAGCCCGATGGCGAAGGCGGCGGTGAGCTTGCCGGCGATGCTGAGCACCGAATAGAGCAGGCCGATGCGCTCGCGGCCCTGCTGCAGGCGGATCTCGTCGCCGACATCGGCCATCATCGCGTTGATGGTGAGGCCGAACCCCGCCGCCATGAAGCCGCACCACGCCATCACCGGCACGCTGCCCCACACATTGCCGAACGGCACCAGCGGAAGGCTGAGCAGCGCGACCGAGAACCCCGCCGTCGTCACCATCAGCGTGCGATGCTTGCCGATGCGCGCCGAGAGCCGCGCGGTCAAGGGCGCGCCGACGATGCCGATCAGGATATAGACGAGCAGCAGGACCGTCGCCTGCTGCTGGCCGAAGCCCTTCACGTCGTGGAAATAGAACAGGTACATCGCGCTCATCCAGCCCGGCCCCAGCGTCAGCGCGACCTGGGCGAGGAAGAGGCGCACCACCTCCGGCTTGGAGACGATCTCCCAGTAATCGCGGATCGCGAAGCGCTGCACCGCGTTCTTGTTGACGCGCTCCGGCGTGCGCCACACCGTGAGCCCGACGCCGACCGGCGTCATGACGACGATCGCCCAGCCCATCGCCTGCACGCCCTCGGCACTCGACATCCCGGCGAGCGGCGCGAAGACCGGGATCAGCAGGGAGGCGACGACCGCCACCACGCCGACCGCCGCGCTGACGCCGAAGACGCGCGAGCGCTCGTCGTAATGGGTGGCCAGGGTCGCGCTCCACGCCCATTGGGCGAGGTAGAGGATCGAATTGGCGAAGTAGAACGCGAACAGCCAGAAGAACAGGTAATAGCCGCCGATGCCGGGCGAGGCCAGGAACAGCATGTAGGTCGCCAGCATGAACAGCGGCACGCCGGCGGCCAGCCACACCCGGTAGCGGCCGAAACGGGTCTGCGTGCGGTCCATGAAATGGGCGAGCACCGGATCGATGAAGAGATCGACGGCGCGCACCGTGAACCAGACCCCTCCGATCAGGCCGAGCGAAAGGCCCAGATGGCCGGACAGATAGGGCGGCAGATAGACGAACGGCACCACGCCCATCGCGGCGATCGGCATGTTGGAAAGCGAAAAGATCAGGATCGTCGAAAGCGACAATTTCTTCGTCGTGGGACCGCTCATGGGCGCGAGCCCGCGCGGATTGCCTCGACCAGCCCAGCCGCGAATTGCGACAGCGTGTCGTCGCGCGCCCCCATCACCACGATGCGGTCGCCCGCGCGCGCCAGCGCCAAGAGCTTGGCGCCGCACGCCTCGCGGTCGTCGAACACATGGGCGGCGCGCCCGCGCGCCTCGACGCCGCGCACGATGTCGACGGAGGTCACGCCGCGGTCGACCGTGCCGCCGAAATACACCGGCTCGGGCATGACGAGGACGTCCTCTTCCTTCAGGTTGCGCGCGAAGCCGTCGATGAAAAGGTCCTTCATCAGCTTCAAGGGCCGAAAGCCATGCGGCTGGAACATCACCAGCAAGCGCCCCGGAAAGTCGTGCAACGTCGCCAGCGTGGCGGCGATCTTGTCCGGGTTGTGCGCGAAATCGTCATACACCGTGACGCCCCTGGCCTCGCCGACGATTTCGAGCCGCCGGCGGATGCCCTTGAAATCGCCGAGCGCCCGGGCCGCCTCTTCCAGCGACACGCCCGCCGCGCGCGCCGCCCCGATCGCCGCCAGCGCGTTGGCGACATTGTGCCGCCCCGGCACCGCGAGCCGGACCCGCGCCGGCGCGCCGCCATTGCGCTCGCTGACCTGAAAGGCGATGCCGCCGGGCAGGGGTTCGATGTCCTGCGCCAGGAGGTCGGCCTTGGGATTGGACAGGCTGTAGGTCAGCCTTTTGGCCGGTGGCATCTCATAGGCGAGCGTCGCGGTCTCGTCATTGTCGAGATTGATCACCGCCAGGTCGGCCTTGGCGACGAAGGCGCGGAACAAGGCGCGCAATTCGTCCATCGATTTGTGATCCAGCGCGACATTGTTCAGCACCGCGACGCGGGGGCTGTAGCGCGCGATGGAACCGTCGCTCTCGTCGACCTCGCTGACGAAAAGATCGCTCGTGCCGACCAGCGCGCTGGCGAACGGCGCGTCGTCGCTGGCGAAATTGATCATCACCGCGCCGTTCATCACGGTCGGGTCGAGCCCGCAGGCGAACAGGATCCAGCCGATCATGCCGGTGGTTGTGGATTTGCCGCTGGTGCCCGCGACACCGATGGCGTTGGGCGCCTCGTTGAACAGCCGCGACAGAAGTTCGGCGCGGGTCGTCAGCGTGGCGCCGACCCGCCGCGCCGCCTGCACGTCGGGGATGGTCTCCTCCACCGCCGCCGAGGTGACGACGATGGTCTCGCGCGCCGTCACGCCGCTGCCGTCCTGGGGGAAAAGTTCGATGCCGGCGCGGCGCAGATAATCGAACTTCGCCGCCAGCCGCCCCTGGTCCAGCGCGCGGTCGGAGCCGGCAACCTCGTAGCCGCGGGCTTTCACAATGAGCGCCAGCGGAAGCATCCCGCTGCCGCCGATGCCGCAGAAGAAGTAAGGTCTCGTTTGTGCCATCGCCGGACGCTATAAGCCGGACACCGGCGTGACAAGCGAGGGACCTGGATGAAGATCGGCATCGTCGCGCCGGCGTCGCGGCTGCAGCCGCAAACCGCCGAGCGCGTGACCGCGCTGGCCGCGTCCGCCTTCGGCCGGCGCGTCGAACTCGTCTTCCATCCGCAATGTTTCCTGGCCGAAGGGCACTTCGCCGGCGCCGACTCGGCGCGCGCCCGCGCCTTCCTCGAAGTCGCGAACGATGAAAACGTCTCGGCCGTCTGGTTCGCGCGCGGCGGCTATGGCTCGGGCCGCATCGCCGACGCGGTGCTGGCGGGACTGGGCCCCGCCGCCCGCGCCAAGACCTATCTCGGCTACAGCGATGGCGGCTTTTTGCTCGGCGGTCTTTACCGAGCCGGCTACCGCGTGGCGCATGGGCCCATCCCGCACGACATCCGCCGCGCCGGCGGCGAAGCGGCGGTCGCGCGCGCGCTCGCCTATCTGGCGGATGGCGACAGGAGCGGTCTCGAACCCAGCCTCGACGGCAAGGCGCCGGCGGTTGCGTTCAACCTCACCATCCTGGCGATGCTGATCGGCACGCCCTTGATGCCCGACCTCGCGGGTCACATTGTGATGTTGGAAGACGTATCGGAGCACCTCTACGCCATCGACCGGCTGATGTTCCACGTCACGTCGAACGCGGGCATGCGCCGCTGCGCCGGGATTAGGCTGGGCCGCGTCAGCGACATTCCCGACAACGACCCGCCCTTCGGCCAGACGCCGCAGGAGATCGCGCGCCACTGGTGCGCGGTGTCGGGCATTCCCTATCTGGGCGACGCCGACATCGGCCACGACGCGGCGAACAAGATCGTGCCGTTTGGGATTTGAGAACCAAGCGAAATTACGAACAATAAACCGTCATTGCCCGGCTTGTCCGGGCAACCCAATTTGGCGAGCACAAGAAAATTGGGTCGCCCGCATGAAGCGGGCGACGACGTTTTGGTTTTGGGCGATTCACGTCGCGATCACGACCTTCAGCGCCGCTGTCTCCGCCGCGCGGCCGAACGTGTCATAGGCGTCCAGGATGTCCGCGAACGCGAAGCGGTGCGTGATCAGCTTGGTCGCGTCGATCCGGCCCGCCTGCACCGTCTTCAGCAGCATCGGCGTCGACACCGTGTCGACCAGCCGCGTGGTGATGGAAATGTTCTGCGACCACAGCGTCTCCAGGTGCAGGTCCACCTTCTTGCCGTGCACGCCGATATTGGCGATGGTGCCGCCCGGCCCGACGATCTGGGCGCACAATTCGAACGTCGCCGGCACGCCGACCGCCTCGATGGCGACATCGACGCCGCGCCCGTCGGTCAGCTTCATCACCGCCGCCGTCGCTTCCTCCGCCGCCGCCTTGACCGTCTTGGTCGCGCCGAAACGCTTGGCGACCGCCAGCCGGTTCTCGTCGAGGTCGATCAGGATGATCTCAGCCGGCGAATAGAACTGCGCCGTCAGCAGCGTCGCGAGCCCGATCGGCCCGGCCCCGACGATGGCCACGGTATCGCCCGGCTTGACCTTGCCGTTCAAGACGCCGCATTCGAACCCGGTCGGCAGGATGTCGCTCAGCATGACGAGCGCCTCCTCGTCGGCGCCCGGCGGGATGCGGTAGAGGCTGGTATCGGCATGCGGCGTGCGGACATACTCCGCCTGCGTGCCGTCGATCGTGTTGCCCAGGATCCAGCCGCCCGTCGTGCAATGCGAATACATGCCGCGCCGGCAATACTCGCACTTGCCGCAGGCCGAGATGCAGGAGATCAGCACATGATCGCCCTTCTTGAACGCGGTGACCCCGGCGCCCACGCTCTCCACGATGCCCACGCCCTCATGGCCCAGGATGCGCCCCGGCGCGCAGGTCGCGACATCGCCCTTCAGGATGTGCAGATCGGTGCCGCAGATCGTGGTCCGGGTGACCTTCACGATGGCGTCGCTGGGATTTTCGATGCGCGGCATCGACCGCTCTTCCACGGCCTTCTGTCCGGGACCGTGATAGACGAGCGCTTTCATGGAAATTCTCCGTGTCGTATTTGCGACGTCAGTGGCTCATGAACACCGGCAGGGGCGCCTTGTGCAGCACCTCGCGCGTGAAGCCGCCGAAGACGAATTCGCGCGCGCGGCTGTGTCCATAGCCGCCCATCACCAGAACGCCGGCCTCCAGCTTCTGATCCGCCGCCTCGAGCAGGACCTCTGCGGCATTTCGGTCGTCGGCGCGGACATGGCCGGCCTGGGGCTTGAGCCCGTGCCGGCGCAGATGCGCCGCCAGCCGCTCGGCGGAGGCGAGCACCTCGTCCTCGTCGGCGCGGCCCTCGGCGATGCCGAGGACATGGATCTTGCTGGCCTTGACGAGCAGCGGCATCGCCGCCGCCACCGCGCGCGCCGAGGCGGCGCCCGGCTTCCACGCCACGACGACCGTGGTGAGCGGCTTGGAAGAGGGTGTGGACGGCGCCAGCAGCAGCGGCCGTCCGCTATCGACCAGCACGTCGGAAGTGCCGTCCATGGTCATGTCCTGCGGTGCGGCCGGCCGGCCGATCACGACCAGGTCATGATAGCGCGCCTCGTCGATGGTGGCGTCCAGGTTGTTGCCGTCCATCTCGCGGAACGAGGCCGAGGCGGTGGCGAGCCGGGGGCTGGCGCAGAACGCATCGAAGATGCGGCGCGAGCGCTCGGCGCAGGACTTGTCGCCGGCCACCATCGCCTCCCAGATCTGGGTGGTGTACATTGAGGTTTCCAGGTCCAGCGAGCCGGTATAGCGCGCCAGTTCGCGGGCGTCGGGATGGACATGGAGGAAGGTGACATGTCCGGGTCCGGCGACCTTGCAGGCCAGCTCCATCGCCTGCTCGTCGCACACCGAGGTCAGGCTCGGCACCAGGACGCTTGTGAACATGTCGCCACTCCGTTTCGAATGCTGGATCATCGCGCGTCGCGGCCCAAAGCGTCTTGATCGGTGTCAAGCACCTTGCTTGCGGCAGGGCAGGGCGATGGGAGCGACCGTCCGCCCGATCGAAACTATCTCAACAACAACCGTCATTGCCCGGCGCATGCAGAATGAAGGTGTCATGGCCCGCGACTGCGGGTGACTGTGTTGTCAGTCAAGCATTTTGGCGGGATGCCAGGGGGTATCGGCTTTGACGATGCTGTTTGCCAGAGCGATGAGCTTTCGCGCGACGGCGACGATGGCGACTTTTCTGGGCTTTCCGGCGTCGACGAGCCGCCGATAGAAGGCCTTGAAGGTGGGATTGCAGCGGATGGCGGAGACCGCCGCCATATAGGCTGCGGTTCGCACGCAAGAGCGGCCGCCGCCGATATGATCGCTCCGCAGGGATGTTCCGCTGCGCTGGGGATGGGGGGCAAGACCGGCCAGGCTGGCGGCCTGATGGCGGTTGAGGCTTCCCAGCTCGGGCAGGTCGGTGATGAGGACGGATGCCACGACGGGTCCGATCCCCGGAATCGTGCGCAGCAGCTCGTTCCTGTGACGGATGGCGTCGTCCTGCGCGATCGCCTGGGCGAGCGCGGCCTCGATGCGGCAGCGTTCGGCGTTGAGGCCGGCGATGACGGTTCGCAGGCTTTGAAGGACGAAGCGGTCGCGCGTCATCTTCAGCCGGGTCTTCTCCTGGACCAGGAGCTCGACCAGTTGGCGGCGCCGGGCCGACAGGCCGCGGATCGCTTCGGCCTTTTGGCTGGGAATGGGACGGATGTCATCCTCCGGCATGGCCAGAGCAAAGCGCGCGATGAGTTCGGCGTCGAGGGCATCGGTCTTGGCCCGCCGGCCCAGGAAGTTGCGATAGCCGCGCACCCGGCCGGGCTGGACGCGGGCGACCTGAAGGCCGGCGTCGCTCAACGCCCGGGCGGCCGGATACTCGAGCCCGCCGGTGGCCTCCAGCACGACCCGCTGCACGCCGCGACGCTGCAATTGCCGGCGCAGCGCCGCGATCCCGCGCCCGGCATTGTCGAAGGCCAACGAGATGCGCTGCGGCAATACAAAAACATCCAGCCGGGCTTTCGACACGTCGATCCCGGCAACACAAAGTGCTGTCATGAGATGGTCCTCGCCTGTATGCGGGCTCGCCGCCACGGCGACGGCCCTTCTGACTGTCCGGACAAACTCCTACGATGCCGCCGTGCGCAAACCCGCGTCTCGAACCGATCCGAAGGATCGTTCCGCCACCCAGCGCGCTACGGCAGCACCGGCAAGCTTAACAAGCCCGCAAGAACACACATACAGGCCACCCAGGTGAAATCTGCCGCGGTCGTGCAGGTTTCACCTGGGTCCGCCGTTCGTACGCTGTCACTACGAACTCGCGGCGGATGACACCGAGTGCCGCGAACTTCTGACTCTGGACACTAGCAACAGCGAAGGACGGACGATGACGACGGTTTCCCTCCGCGCCACGCGATTTCGAGGTTAGAGTTCCCCCATGTCCCCCTTCGAGCTCGTCGCCGCCCTGATGACCGTGGTCGCCCTGGCGGGCTGGCTGAACGCCAGGACCCTGCATTTGCCGCATGGCGTGGCGATGCTGCTCGCCGGCCTCGCCGCCGCCGCCGTCCTCTATGCCGCCCAGCTCCTGTTCCCCGATTTCGCCGGCCTGCGCGAGATCGCCGCCTATATCGACCGCATCGACTTCGCCTCCACCGTCACCGGCTACATGCTGGCCTTCCTGCTGTTCGCCGGCGCGATGCAGGTCGATCTCGGCGAGATGCGGCGGCGCTGGCTCTCCATCGGCGCGCTGGCGACGCTGGGAGTCGCGGCCTCCATCGTCATCGTCGGCTTCGGCCTGTGGGCGGTGGCGCATGCGCTCGGCCTTGGCCTGCCGCTCGCCTGGGCGCTGGTGTTCGGCGCCCTGATCAGCCCGACCGATCCCGTCGCCGTGCTGGCGACGGTGCGCCACACGAAATTGTCGAAGACCCTCACCGTGGTGCTCCAGGGCGAGGCGCTGTTCAACGACGGCGTCGGCATCGTCGCCTTCACCGCGCTGGTCGCGCTCGCGGCCGGCGGCGCCGGCACGAGCCCGCTCGCCGTCGTCGGCGACATCGTGGTCGAGGCCGCGGGCGGCCTGTTGTTCGGCATGGCGCTGAGCTATGGCGTCATCCGTCTGATGGGCCTGCTCGACGATTTCGCGGTCGAGGTCTCGCTGACCATCGCGCTGGCGATGGGCAGCTACGCCGCGGCGCAGGCGCTGCATCTGTCGGGCGCCATCGCGGTGGTCGGCGCCGGCATGCTGTTCGGCGGCGAGCGGGCGAAGAAGGCGATGGCGGGCGCGACCGAGCGCTACCTCACCGCCTTCTGGACCCTGGTCGACGAGATCCTGAACGCGCTGCTCTTCCTCCTGCTCGGCGTCGAGATGATCGCGGTGCGGTTCGCCGCGCACGAGACCGGCCTGATCGCCGCCGCGATCCCCATCGTGCTCATTGCGCGGTTTGCGGTCGTGCTGCCCTGGGGCCAATGGTTCCGCCTGCGCGATGCCGAGCGCGGCCCGACGCTGATCCTGGGCTGGGGCGGGTTGCATGGCGCGCTGTCGCTGGCGCTGGCCCTGTCGCTCCCCGCCGGCCCGGAACGGGCGCTCTTATTGTCCGTGACCTACGCCGTGGTGGCCTTCTCGATCACCGTGCAGGGCCTGACCTTCACCCCGCTGGTGCGGTGGATCGAGCGCAAAGCTTGAGGGAAATTTCACGGACGGCGCCGGTAAGCCAAAAACTCCGCGTTCGCCGCGTGAAACCCCATGCTGCACCTGCTCGGTTCGAATCTTGCGAATTTACCGTGAACGGATTGTTTCCCTTGTAGGGCGAAGTAATCGGGAGCAGCATTTATCCACAGTTCGCTGGAGGAGCACGCGAAATGCTGGTCAAGCACATCCTGGGCGACAAGGGCCGCGAGGTCGTCGCCATTTCCGCCGACGCCACGCTGTCGGAGGCCGCGCGCCTTCTGGCGCGCAAGCGCATCGGCGCCGTCGTCGTGCGCGACGCGAACGGGATGCTCGCCGGCATCCTGTCGGAGCGCGACGTGGTTCGCGCCGTCGCCGACGGCAGCGTCGCGGCGCTCGCCCGTCCGGTCAGCATGTACATGACGCGCGCGGTGGCGACCTGCACCGAGACCGACACGGTCCAGGACATCATGGAGATGATGACCATCGGCCGTTTCCGTCACGTGCCGGTGCTGGACAACGGCATGGTGGCGGGCATCGTCTCGATCGGCGACGTGGTGAAGACCAGGATCGAGGAAACTGTCCAGGAAGCCACCTCCCTGCGCGAATACATCACCGCGGCTTAAGACGTTGCCAATAAAAAATGGTGTCATCCGCCGCGAATGCGGCGGACCCAGGTGACATCTGGCGGATCGCGCGTCACTTGGGTGGCCCGCATTCGCGGGCCATGACAACTTTTTGCATTGCCCTCACGCCCTCTGCCGCGCATAACGCGATGGCGTGTCCCCCATCTGCTGGCGGAACGCCGCGATGAAGGCGCTGGTGCTGGCATAGCCCGCCGCCGCGCCCGCCTCGGTGACCGACGCGCCCTGCTCCAACAGCGCGATGGCGTGCAGCAGCCGCAACCGCTGGCGCCATTCCACGAAGCGCAGTCCGGTCTCCTCGCGGAAGACGCGCTGCAGCGTGCGCACGCTCGCGCCCACCTGTCGCGCCAGCGCCTCGATGCCGTCCTCGCGCGCCGGATCGTCCCGCAGCAGCCGCGCGACGGCGGCGGCGCGGCTGTCCTCAGGCATCGGCACGAACAGCGGCAGGCTCGGCGCCGCCGCGACGAGATCGAGGAACACCGCCGCCAGATGCCGGTGCGACGCCTCCTCGGCGCGCAGCATGCGCAGGCCCACGATGTGCACGATCATCTCGCGCAGCAGCGGCGCGATATCGATGGCGTGCACCGTGCGCGGCAGCGCCTCGGCCCGCGCGGCCGGCACATAGATCGTGCGCATCGCGACGGCGCCGCGCATCTCGATGGCGTGCGTCACGCCGGCCGGCGCCCACAACGCGCGGGTCGGCGGCACCAGCCACAGCGTGTTGCCGGCCGCGACCTGCATCGTGCCGCTGATGGCGTAGATGAGCTGGCCCCAGGGATGGGCGTGCGGCGCCAGGACATGGCCGCTCGAAAAGCTCTGCCCCAGGCTGCGCAGGGCGTAATCCGCCACTTGTCGCCTTCCCGATAAAAGTTGTCGTTCTAATGATATCGCGCCACGCGCCGCCGGGCAAAACTGCCCCCAAGGGAGACGCCATGGCCAACCACATCCGCTTCTTCGCCATCACCGCCGCCGATGTCGAGCGGGCGCGCAAATTCTACGAAGCCGTGTTCGGCTGGACTTTCGAGGATTGGGGCCCGCCCGGCTTCTACCTGATCCACGGCGCCGGCCTGCCCGGCGCGCTGCAGCAGCGCCACGAGCCCCTGGTTGGCACCCATCCGCGCTCCTTCGAGCTCACCGTCGGCGTCGCCGACATCGACGACATCGCGCGCAAAGTCGTGGCCGCCGGCGGCGTGATCGTCATGCAGAAATCGCACATCGAGACGGTGGGCACGCTGATCCACTTCACCGACACCGAAGCCAATCGCCTGGGCGCGATGCAATACGACGACGAAAGCTGAAGGAGACCCGCGATGGAAAATCCCGTCTATCCCGACACCCTGGGCGGCGCCGCATGAGCGTGCTGAACGATCCGAAGCTCGAAGCCTTGCTCGCGGCCTTGCACGAGGAAAGCGACGGCCAATCCGCCGCGATGCGCGCCTATTTCGCGCGCCGCGCCAAGGAGGGCACGCTGAGCTGGGACCGGTTCGACGCCGAGTCCGACCGCTTCTTCGCCGACAAGCTGGTGGCGCTGGAGAAGGAGAAGGGCGAATTCTGCTACGCGCTGTGCCGCGCCCTGCGCGCCCGCCGCGTGGTGGAGGCCGGCACGTCCCATGGCGTCTCGACGCTCTATCTGGCCGCCGCGGTGCGCGACAATGCCGGCCTCAAGCAGCGAAGCGATAGGCCATCGAATGACTCCGGCCTCAAGCAGCGAAGCGATAGGCCATCGAATGACTCCGGCCTCAAGCAGCAAAGCGATGGGCCATCGAACAGCTCCGGCGGCGTCGTCATCGCCACCGAATATGAACCGGCGAAGGCGAAAGCCGCGCGCGCCAATTTCGCCGCCGCCGGCCTTTCGGAATTCGTCGATCTGCGCGAAGGCGATCTGCGCGAGACGCTGAAGGACCTGGAAGGCCCGGTCGATTTCCTGCTCTGCGACATCTGGACCGAGATGGCGGCGCCGACGCTCGCCTTGGTCGCGCCGCACATGCGCCCCGGCGCCATCGCGGTCGCCGACAACACCGACACCTATCGCCGCCAATACGGCGACTACTTCGCGACACTCGCGGCGAACGGCTTCACCACGCTGACGCTGCCTTTCGATGGCGGATTGGAGATGAGCGTGAAGGGATGACAATTGTACGCGCGCGGAACCGACGGAACACCCGTCACCCGCTCGCGTTCCCTCCCCACGGGGGCAGGGAGACGAACCATGAAAATCCTTCTCGCCGGCGCCGTGCTGGCCCTCGCGATGTCCGCCGCCTCGGCGCAAACCATGCCGAACGCCAACCAGACGCCCGAGCAATCCAACCAGCAATCCAACCAGCAATCCAATCAAAGCACCGCGATGCCCAACGCCAACCGCACGCCGGAAGGCTCGAACGCGCTGCCCAATGCCAACGGCACGCTGGCGCCCGCGCCGACCACGCCAAGTCCCGCGCCGCAGCCGACATCCTGCGCGGGCGGCGCGCCGTGTCCCGCCTGTCCGGCGCCGCCCGTGCCGCCGCCGGCCGGCTCGCCGCAAACCATTCCCTCGCCGCAATGTCCGGTGCCCTGAGCGCTGTTCCCGGAACGCGCCGCTCCGTGTGGACGTTGTCACTTCAGTTGAACACCATCGAGGAACGCCCATGACCCGCCTGCTTGGAACCGTCGCCGTCGCCGCCCTGCTGCTTGCCGCCGCGCCCGCCGTCGCGCAGCAAAGCACCGACAACCCCAATGCGACGCCGCAGACGCGGACGCACGCCACCCGGCCCAACACCGATTCCACCGCGCCGACGCAGCCCGGACCGACCAATGCCGGCGGCCAAAGCATCTACGACACCAATCCGACGCCGCAGGAGCGGGCGCAGACCGACCAGCTCAACACCAACGCCGCCGCGGACGCGCGGACGCCGCCGGCGCCGCCCGCGGCCGACGCCGCGGACTATGCCGCCAAGAAGGCCGATTACGACCGCAAGATGCGCGCCTATGACGCCCAGCGCGCGACCTATGACCACGAGCGCAGCCGCTATCGCGCCGACCGCGCCGACTATGTCCATCGCTGGGACGCGTTCTACGGCTATCGCGGCTTCCGCAACGTCGATTACATGCGCGGCGACGAGCTGTTGGGCGTGCGCGTCAACGCGCGCGGCGGCGCCCGCATCGGCCGCGTCCGCGACGTCGATACCGACCGCGACGGCCGCATCGTCCGCGTCGCGGTGTCCTCGGGCGGCGGGGCCGTGGCCTGGATCGACGCCGAGGATATCCGGTTCGATCCGGCGAACCGTCTCGTTCTGACCGATCTCTCCCGTACCGAGGTCGACGGCTTGGCGCATGTGCCGCGCTTCTAGGCAGGCCGCGTTGCGCGAACGCCACAAAGATATCGGTTTGCACCGGTATCTTTGATGGCGCGCAACGACTAGCGGTCGAACACGTTCACCCTCCGTAGGTCCTCCTTCAGACAGAGCGCGTCATGGCCGTTTCCAAATTCGCCGTTGCCTGCATCGCCGCCGTTCTCGCGGGCGGCGCCACCGCCGGCCTCGCCAACAGCGACATCCATGCGGTCCCCACCCAGGTCGCCGAGGAAACTCCGGTCACGCCGGTGTCCGCGATCGCCGATCCGTCGCGGCTGCTCGCGGGCGTGGCGGTCCGCTTCGTTTCGGGACAATCCTTCGGCCGCGTCGTCGCGGTTTCGACCGACGCCGCCGGCCACGCCACGCGCATCCAGGTCGCGCTGGATGGCATGCCGGGGACGGAGCTTTGGATCGATCAGAGCGACCTGGTCTACAGCCGCGCCCGCGATTCCATCGTCGCTCACGACGTGCATGCCCCCGCGATGACGGTGGCGGCGCGTTGATCTGTTTCCTCTCCCGCTTCGCGGGAGAGGACGCAAAATCCTGCGCTTAGCGAAGCGCAGCTAAGTGCTTGGATTTTGCTGGTGAGGGGAAGGGCCGCGAGGCAGGCCCTCACCCGACGCCGCTTCGCGTCGTCGACCTCTCCCGCAAGCGGGAGAGGTTACTCACACTCCCACCACATCCTTCAGCGCCGCCGTCCAACCGACCCAGCGGTCATCCGGCCCGCGCATCCCATCCCACAGCATGTTGTTGCAGACATAGCCCACCGCCACGCCGCTCTGCGGATGGGCGAAGCCGATCCGCCCGCCGGCGCCGTCATGGCCGAACGAGCCCTCGCCCAGCATCGGCGCCGCCGACCGGGTCAACTGAAAGCCCAGGCCGTAGCGCAGCGGCGACGGGTTCGGCAGCTTCGCGAAGTCCCCCGGCACGGTCAGTCCCTCGGTCCGCGGCGCCATCGCGCGCGCCACCGTTCGCGGCTGCAGCAGCCGCACGCCATCGACTTCGCCGATCGTCGCCGCGTACATCCGCGCCAGCGATGCCGCGGTGCCGATCATGTTCGCCGCCGGGATCTGCGCCGCATGGCCCTCGCGCGAATTGATGATGGCGACCGCCTCCGCCGTGCCGATCAGCCCGTGCGTCATGGCCCGCGCCAGGGGGCTTTGCGCATCGATGCCGAAGCCGTTGAGCAGCATCGTCCACTGCTCCAGCGTCAGCCCCGGCCGGCGCGAGAAATACGGCGCCACGCGATCTTCCTCGGCCTCCGCCAGCCCGATCCACAGGTCCAGCCCGAGCGGGGCGGCGATCTCCTCCGCCAGGAAGCGTCCCGGCGTCTTGCCCGATACGCGCCGGATGACCTCGCCGACCAGATAGCCATAGGTCACCGCGTGATACATGAAGGCCGTGCCCGGCGGCCACAGCGGCGCCATTGCCGCCAGCGCCTCGGTGCATTTGTCCCAGTCGAGCAATTCGCGCGGCCCCACGCCGCTGTGCGCCCCGAAGCTCGACAGCCCGGCGCGATGGGTGAGCAGGTCCGCCACCGTCACGCCTTCCTTGCCGTTCCGACCGAACGCCGGCCAATACGTCGTCACCGGCGCATCGAGATCGAGCAGCCCGCGCTCGGCCAGCATATGCGCCGCCGTCGCCACCGCGCCCTTGCTCACCGACATCATGACGGCGAGGGTCTGGTCCGTATACGGACGGTCCTTGACCGTGTCGCGCCCGGTCCACAGATCGACGACCTTGCGGCCGCCGCGATAGACGCAGAGCTGCGCCCCGCCTTCGTCCGCCGTCTGCCCCTCCGCGAAGGCCTCGCGGACCTTCTCGAAGCCGGGCTCGACAGTCCCGCCAACGTCGCTCATGCGTGTCTCCCCTTTGTCCGAAGCGCTCCGCGCAGTTGAAGGGAAGACCGCACGCAAATCCAGATCGTCAGGGCAGGGGCTTCTGGGCGCCGTGGCGAATGCGCAGGATCACGACGCGCTCGGGCTCGACGCGGTAGCGGATCACGTAAGGCCAGACGATCACCAACTCGCGCCGGCCGCCGCCGATGGGCCGGCCGCGCTCGGAGAATTCCGCGAGGCTCTCCGCCGTCTCGAAGAGACGCGCCGCGAAGCGCATCGCCGCCGATGGATTGAATTGCCCGATATAGTCGCGAATGCCGCGCAGGTCGTCGACCGCGAGCGGCGACCAGATTATTCGCCGCACTTCGGCGGCGGCAATTCGTTCGGCTTGCCCCACGAAAGCAGCCAGCGGCGCACCGCGTCATGCGAAACGAACTTGCCCGCCGCGACCTGCGCCTCCGCCGCTTCGAGCGCCTTTTCTTCCGCCGCGTCGTCGGCAGGCTCGAAAACGGATGCGTCGGAAGCCGATTTGCTCATGTGCGGAACATAGCACAATCGCAGGTCTTTCGCACGCGCCCGCTCTCACGCCCTTGCCAGCACGATCCCGCGCGCGCCCTTGGGCAGCGGCAGGCTCTTGAACTTGGTGTGCGGCATCGCCTTGGCCACCGCCATCAGCACCGCGCGCCGGATCTGCGTTTCCATCGCGTCCGCGATCTCATCGGACAGCGCGACGCCGCCGAGATCGACGATCACCCGCGTGCCGCCTTCCGCCGCTTTCGCCGCCGATGCGCCGCAGGCCAGGCTCGCGCCCAGCGCCATCAGCGCGCGCCGATCCACGGATTCGCCGCTCTTCCCCGCCATTCCCTCGTCCCTCGCCGAAACCTGCGGCGAAAATATAGCACCCGTTCGCGCGCCGGCCTGCTCGGCAAATTCGACATAAAGTTACGTCAGGCCGCTCGACCCCTATATGATGTGGCGGCGCGCGCGACGCCGCCGCACGATTCCGCACCGCAAAACAACGCGATCCGCTCTATCCACAGGCTGGCAAAAAAATCGTTTCTTTTCGGCGTTTTACCGTTTGACAGGGCAAAGCCCCCCGCCTATACACCGCGCCCACGCCGAACGCAGGCGATGAGCTCTGCGGTCGGCGGACTTCTGCCGGAAGACATGATTTGTCGAAAGACAGTCAAATGCCGTTCGGCGGCGCTGTTTGACATTGTGATTTAAGGAAGGGGAACGTGGGCGGCGGCTCGGCCAGCCACGCTTCGAGATCTTGTATCTCGAGGCTAACTAATCGAGCTCTCGATGCTCGCGTTCTTCAGCAAGACAAAGTTGAATATGTTCGGTTGTCTCGGACCTGTGACGGGACCGAGGCGACCAAACCCTAGTCAATCAGTTTTGCGAATAACGCAACAATGAGTCAGCGAGAGTTCAGGATCATAACTTGAGAGTTTGATCCTGGCTCAGAACGAACGCTGGCGGCAGGCCTCAAACATGCAAGTCTAGGGGTGTAGCAATACACACCGGCGGACGGGTGCGTAACACGTGGGAATATACCTTTCGGTACGGAACAACTGCGGGAAACTGCAGCTAATACCGTATACGTCCTAACGGAGAAAGATTTATCGCCGAAGGATTAGCCCGCGTTCGATTAGCTAGTTGGTGGGGTAACGGCTCACCAAGGCGACGATCGATAGCTGTTCTGAGAGGAAGATCAGCCACACTGGGACTGAGACACGGCCCAGACTCCTACGGGAGGCAGCAGTTGGGAATCTTGGACAATGGGGGAAACCCTGATCCAGCCATGCCGCGTGAGTGATGAAGGCCTTCGGGTTGTAAAGCTCTTTTACCCGGGAAGATAATGACTGTACCGGGAGAATAAGCTCCGGCTAACTTCGTGCCAGCAGCCGCGGTAATACGAAGGGGGCTAGCGTTGTTCGGAATTACTGGGCGTAAAGCGTGCGCAGGCGGTTTCTCAAGTCAGTGGTGAAAGCCCGGAGCTCAACTCCGGAACTGCCATTGAAACTGTGAAGCTCGAGGACGAGAGAGGTGAGTGGAATTCCCAGTGTAGAGGTGAAATTCGTAGATATTGGGAAGAACACCGGTGGCGAAGGCGGCTCACTGGCTCGTTTCTGACGCTCATGCACGACAGCGTGGGGATCAAACAGGATTAGATACCCTGGTAGTCCACGCCGTAAACGATGATTGCTAGCCGTTGGGCAGCTTGCTGTTCAGTGGCGCAGCTAACGCATTAAGCAATCCGCCTGGGGAGTACGGCCGCAAGGTTGAAACTCAAAGGAATTGACGGGGGCCCGCACAAGCGGTGGAGCATGTGGTTTAATTCGACGCAACGCGCAGAACCTTACCAGGGTTTGACATCCCAAGACCGCCTCTTAACAGGGGTTTTCCCGCAAGGGACTTGGAGACAGGTGCTGCATGGCTGTCGTCAGCTCGTGTCGTGAGATGTTGGGTTAAGTCCCGCAACGAGCGCAACCCTCGCCTTTAGTTGCCATCATTAAGTTGGGCACTCTAGAGGGACCGCCGGCGACAAGCCGGAGGAAGGTGGGGATGACGTCAAGTCCTCATGGCCCTTACACCCTGGGCTACACACGTGCTACAATGGCGGTGACAGTGGGCAGCTACTTCGCGAGGAGCGGCTAATCCCAAAAAACCGTCCCAGTTCAGATTGTACTCTGCAACTCGAGTACATGAAGGTGGAATCGCTAGTAATCGCAGAACAGCAGGCTGCGGTGAATACGTTCCCGGGCCTTGTACACACCGCCCGTCACGGCATGGGAGTTGGTTCTACCCGAAGGCAGTGCGCTAACCGCAAGGAGGCAGCTGACCACGGTAGGATCAGCGACTGGGCCGAAGTCGTAACAAGGTAGCCGTAGGGGAACCTGCGGCTGGATCACCTCCTTTCTAAGGATCGAAGTCTTCGGATGAATGAGCCTCAGGCTCGACTCTCACGAGGAATCCCAGACATCGGTACTAAGACAACAATGGCGAATCTTGCCGCCGCCTTCGTTTCCCTTCCTTTCCGTCGAAATCCGCTGGGCCGATCCCATGCGGACTTCGCTGCAACCTCATCGGGCTCGTAGCTCAGGTGGTTAGAGCGCACGCCTGATAAGCGTGAGGTCGAACGTTCAACTCGTTCCGGGCCCACCACGCCCAGCTTCGCAGCCCGGCAAAACTAACGGGGCCATAGCTCAGTTGGGAGAGCGCGTGCTTTGCAAGCATGAGGTCGTCGGTTCGATCCCGTCTGGCTCCACCAGTTGTCGAACCTCGCAGCATCCGAACGACGGAAAAGACAATCAGCTTCGAACCTGGTTCGCGCGCGCTGCGCGCTGCCCAAGTTCGCGAGAAGCTCTTCTCTTCGGTTCATCCGAAAGAGAGAGCGTTGACATTGTGAAGGCGGGATTGAGCCGGTTTGCACAACCGGTAAGATCTTAATACGACACTTAAAACTGATCGCATGAAAACCATTTCCAGGTTGAACGCGGTGCATGGAGTCGTCCATGCGCTGGCTTTCTTTCTGGGCATGGAACGAATGCTGAGCGATCAAGCGTTAAAGCAAGGGCGTCTGGGGGATGCCTTGGCACACACAGGCGATGAAGGACGTAGCACGCTGCGATAAGCTGCGGTGAGGGGCGAGCACCCTTTGACCCGCAGATCTCCGAATCGGGAAACCGAATGCGCAAGCATTATCTGTCCCTGAATACATAGGGGAGAGAGGCAAACGCGGGGAACTGAAACATCTCAGTACCCGTAGGAAAGGACATCAATTGAGACTCCGTTAGTAGTGGCGAGCGAACGCGGACCAGGCCAGTACGTCTTCTCTAAAAACCGGAACGACTTGGAAAAGTCGGCCATAGCGGGTGATAGCCCCGTACGGGTAAAAAGGAGAAGGCGTCTCGAGTAAGGCGGGACACGTGAAATCCTGTCTGAAGATGGGGGGACCACCCTCCAAGCCTAAGTACTCGTGTGTGACCGATAGCGAACTAGTACCGTGAGGGAAAGGTGAAAAGCACCCCGGCGAGGGGAGTGAAAGAGACCTGAAACCGGACGCCTACAAACAGAAGGAGCAGGCTCACCAAAGGTGAGCGGTTCTCTTCAACCTTGCTTCAAACGCAGATGTCGAAAACACGAAAGCCCGCAAGGTGATCGTGCGATTTCCCATGTCTCGCGCAAGCGACAGCATGGGGGTCCGCATCTGAATGAAGTGAGGAATAAGCTGAAGAGGTGACGGTTCGCTTTTGGCGAGCCTGTGACTTCGTACCTTTTGTATAATGGGTCAGCGAGTTCGTCTGTCTAGCAAGCCTAAGCCGTCAGGTGGAGGCGCAGCGAAAGCGAGTCTGAATAGGGCGACTGAGTTAGACGGATGAGACCCGAAAGCAAGTGATCTAGCCATGACCAGGTGAAGGTGCGGTAACACGCACTGGAGGACCGAACCCACGCCTGTTGAAAAAGTCGGGGATGAGTTGTGGCTAGGGGTGAAAGGCCAATCAAACTTGCAGATAGCTGGTTCTCTGCGAAAGCTATTTAGGTAGCGCGTCACATATCACCACCGGGGGTAGAGCACTGGATGGGCTAGGGGGCTTCACCGCTTACCAAACCTAACCAAACTCCGAATACCGGTGAGTGCTGAGTGTGGCAGACACACGGCGGGTGCTAACGTCCGTCGTGAAGAGGGATGAAAACCCTGACCTACAGCTAAGGTCCCCAAGTCATGGCTAAGTGGTTAAGGATGTGAGGTTCCCAAAACAATCAGGATGTTGGCTTAGAAGCAGCCATCATTTAAAGAAAGCGTAACAGCTCACTGATCTAACACAAGGAACTTTGCGCCGAAAATGTATCGGGGCTAAAGCCATGCACCGAAGCTTAGGATTCACCGCAAGGTGAATGGTAGCAGAGTGTTCCGTATGCCTGCGAAGGGTGAGCGTGAGCGAGCCTGGAGGTATCGGAAGTAAGAATGCTGACATGAGTAGCGATAAAGAGGGTGAGAGACCCTCTCGCCGGAAGTCCAAGGGTTCCTGCGTCAAGTTAATCTGCGCAGGGTTAGCCGGACCCTAAGGCCAGGCCGAAAGGCGTAGCCGATGGGAACCACGTAAATATTCGTGGGCCTGTGGGAAGTGACGGATCTCGTATGTTGTTCTCCCTTACTGGATTGGGAGGGCCGCGAAGAGGTCCCAGGAAATAGCTCCCACGTTCAGTCCGTACCCCAAACCGACACAGGTGGACTGGCAGAGTATGCTAAGGCGCTTGAGAGAACTGTGTTGAAGGAACTAGGCAAATTGCCCTCGTAACTTCGGAAGAAGAGGGCCCGGTTGCCACGCAAGTGGTGGCCGGGGGCACATAGCAGGGGGGTGGCGACTGTTTACTAAAAACACAGGGCGCTGCGAAATCCAAAGATGACGTATAGCGTCTGACGCCTGCCCGGTGCCGGAAGGTTAAGAGGAGATGTGAAAGCGTTGAATCGAAGCCCCGGTAAACGGCGGCCGTAACTATAACGGTCCTAAGGTAGCGAAATTCCTTGTCGGGTAAGTTCCGACCTGCACGAAAGGCGTAACGACTTCCCCACTGTCTCCAACACAGGCTCAGCGAAATTGAATTCCCCGTGAAGATGCGGGGTTCCCGCGGTCAGACGGAAAGACCCCGTGCACCTTTACTGCAACTTTACGCTGGCATTAGGACTGCGATGTGTAGAATAGGTGGTAGGCTTTGAAGCTTGGGCGCCAGCCCGAGTGGAGCCGAAATGTGAAATACCACCCTTTGTGATCCTGATGTCTAACCGCGACCCCGAAACGGGGTCCGAGACCGCGTATGGTGGGCAGTTTGACTGGGGCGGTCGCCTCCCAAAGAGTAACGGAGGCGCGCGATGGTAGGCTCAGACCGGTCGGAAATCGGTTGTTGAGTGCAATGGCAAAAGCCTGCCTGACTGCAAGAGCGACGGCTCAAGCAGAGACGAAAGTCGGTCATAGTGATCCGGTGATCCCGTGTGGAAGGGTCATCGCTCAACGGATAAAAGGTACGCCGGGGATAACAGGCTGATCGCACCCAAGCGTCCATAGCGACGGTGCGGTTTGGCACCTCGATGTCGGCTCATCACATCCTGGGGCTGTAGCCGGTCCCAAGGGTATGGCTGTTCGCCATTTAAAGTGGTACGTGAGCTGGGTTTAGAACGTCGTGAGACAGTTCGGTCCCTATCTGCCGTGGGTGTTCGAAACTTGAGAAGACTTCTTCCTAGTACGAGAGGACCGGAAGGAACGTACCTCTGGTGGACCGGTTGTGGCGCCAGCCGCATTGCCGGGTAGCTATGTACGGACGAGATAAACGCTGAAAGCATCTAAGCGTGAAACTCACTTCAAAACTAGGTTTCGCTTGAGAGCCGGGGAAGACTACCCCGTCGATAGGCCAGGTGTGTAAGCGCGGCGACGCGTTGAGCTTACTGGTCCTAATCGCTCGATTGGCTTGATCGCAAGCAGCACCGTTCCATGTCTGGAAACAAAGCCAGGCATCACGCACTTCGAACAATTCGTTTTCATCGAGCGGATTTTCGAAGGTCGTGCCTCGCGCATAAGCGCGAAGCATGAAACACTGTCGACGACCCGACGACAGCTCAGCTAACTTCGTCTCGCGCGAGCGCGGCGAAGGTTAAGTGTCGTATTTCAATCCCAATTGCTGTTCTTTGCCGGACTGGTGGTCCTTGCGGGGGAATTCCACCCGATCCCATTCCGAACTCGGCCGTTAAAGCCCCCAGCGCCCATGGTACTGCGGCTCAAGCCGCGGGAGAGTAGGTCGCTGCCAGTCCTGCCAAGAACAGCTAAGGCGTACGCGAGAGCGTGAGCCCGAAAAATTGAGATCCGCCTTCACACATCCGAAAAGCCCCCGCGCGCAAGCGTGGGGGCTTTTTGTTTTCGGCACAACTGTCATCCCCGGCGAGCGCCGCGAAGCGGCGCGAGGGAAGGGGACCCAGGCGTCGAAGCGCGTCTGGTCTATCGGGTCAAGGATCACTTGCGGCGACCAGTTTCAGAGTCGCTTGCGCAGAGCGCGCATAACGAAGAACGTCGTCACCGAGTTCTGCCAAGACCGGTTTGATCTGAATGTCATTACGCCAGCCATCAGGCTTGAACCACCACGCGCAAACGTCACGCGAACGAGTCCACATCACGCCTGCAACGAAATCGGGATCGTCCCAAACGATCAGATGCGTGCCGTCGTCATGTCCTAACATGAGAATCTCCTACAGCGTTTTTGTGGAGTCCAGCGATCCGCAAATTGGACCACCCCGACATCCTCCAAAGCTAATCGATCGCGACGAGATTTCAAGGTACAAACTTTCAAATCCTCGACTCTTCTGATTGTGGTGGAGAGCCGCGCGTGGCGCGGCTAACATTGGAAATATCTTGCACGGAGGGACACATGGCCGCCCGCAACTATTCCGACTTCAAGACCCCGCTGCCCCATCCGGGCGAACATCTGCGCGAGGAGTATCTTCCCGGTTTCGGCCTGTCGCCCGGCGCCTTGGCGAAGGCGATGGGCCTGAAGGATCGCACCCGCATCGAACGGCTGGTTCGCGAGACCCAGCCGATGACGCCCGACACCGCGCTGCGCCTTGCCAAGGTTTTCGGCACGTCAGCGGACTTCTGGATGAACCTTCAGGCCCAGCACGACCTGTCGGCCGCCGCCATCGCGGCACGCGACGAGCTGAAAGGCATTCGCCCGCTGAAGCCCGCGGCGGCATAAGCGGCTCAGGACGCGGCGCCGCCGGTCCTGCCAAGAACAGCGTTTGAGAGCCGCCTTCTCAGATTCGAAAAGCCCCCGCGCATTGAGCGTGGGGGCTTTTTTTTGATCACCGAGCTTGAACCGAAGAAGTGTTCTGAAGGCGGATCAGATCTCTCTCGCTTCCTGTTCGGCCACAAAGGCTCCTGTTTGCCGGTCGAATTCAACGATCCGCATGACCGTTTTCGTCGGGAAGCATTCGGCGATGGAGCGTGGATCGGCATTTTTGTCCTTCGGGATTGCTGCAATTACATGAAAACGACCGCCGCAATGGTCCTCGGCCCAAGCCAAATTTTCCACCCACTCGCTGAATCCAGGCCGTTTCCTCTCGCCTAGTGTGAACCCTGGACGGGCGTAAATCAGTCGGTTGTCGCGCCGTGAGAATTGATCTTGCCAAAGCGTCGCTACGACGATCTTTCCATCATCGCTGCGGGCGGACCAACTCCAACGCGTGTTCCACGGTCGGACGCCGAAGCTCTCGAAGGCCGCCGTATGAGTCCATTTCTTTGTCACTGGCCCAATCCTCTCCAGCAGTTGTCGCGGCTTGAAAAGTCCGACACGGGATCGTTACTTCCTCACCGCCTGTTCCAGCGCCATGCGGATGAATCGCTGATACGGCACGCCGGCGCGTTTCGCGCGCAGCCGAACCGCGTCCAGCAATTGGCCCGGCAGCCGCAGATTGACCGACTTGTCCTTCGGCTTCAGCTCGAAGCGGACGAACTCGCCGCCCGCCAAATCGTATTGCGTCAGATCCGCCTGGTCGACGAACCGCTCCGCCGCCCGGTCGCTCTTGAGCGCCGGCAGTTTCTTAAGGGCGGCAGGCTTTCTCATAGTGCTCGACTTCCTTCCTGTGCATGTACCGTGCGCTGATCGGACGGATCAGCCTGCCGCCATCCCGCTCGCGCAATGTGAATACGACGAAGATCGCCCGGCCTTGCCCGGTGCGCCCGATGGCGCGAAAGCGCTTCTCCGTCTGCGAGTGCGCATCGTCCGGCAGGATCGTCAAACCCGCGGCAAACAGGGCTTCGATGGCGGCGGCCGAAACGCCATGCTTCCGGCACTTGGACCGGTTGCCGTCATCCCAGTCGAAGCCCGAAAATTCCATCCCCGCCCCGCAGTTCCTTTATATAGACAAATGCCTATACAAATGCAACACATCGCGGCGCCTCCGGCCGCCATCTTCAATTTGCCCCTGGAACAGCATGCGCGTCTTCGATTTCGATTCCGCCATCGTCCGTACGCCCGGGCGCAGCGTCGTGGATGGCATCCGCGCCGATGCGGCCGCCGTGCCCGACTACGACACGATCCTCAAAGAGCACGCCGCCTATGTCGCCGCGCTCTCCGCCGCCGGCGTCAGCGTCGATATCCTGCCGCCGCTCGAAGCCTTTCCCGATTCTGTTTTCGTCGAGGATCCGGCGCTGGTCTTCGGCGAGGGCGCGATCCTGCTGCGCCCTGGCGTCGCCGCGCGGCTGGGCGAGGCGGAGCACCTGCGCCAACCCCTGGCGCGCCACTTCGATCGCGTTCTGGAGCTCGAAGGCGACGAATATGCCGATGGCGGCGACGTGCTGGTCACGCCCGACGCCGTTCTCATCGGCCTGTCGAAGCGCACCACCCGAAAAGGCGCCGAGGCGCTGAAGCACAAGCTCGCCCAGCTCGGCCGCGACGCGCGCATCGTCGAGACGCCTGAGGGCGTGCTGCATTTCAAGACGGCATCCTCTCTCCTCAGCGAGGACACCGTGATGGTCACGCGCCGCCTGGCGGACACCGGCGCCTTCGCCGGCCTGAAAATCCTCGTCGTGCCCGACGGCGAGGAGGGCGCGGCCAATTTCCTGAGCGTCAACGACACCGTCTTCGTCGGTGACTGCTATCCGCGCACGCTCGATGCGCTGCGCGCCGCCGGCTTCGCCGCCAAAGCCCTGCCCATCGGCGAGGTCCGCAAGCTCGACGCCGGCTTGTCCTGCATGTCCCTGCGCTGGCATACCTTGTCCTGAACGGCAATCGAGCGAGCGCATGACCGAACACGACGCCGACGATCCCACCCCGCGCGACGCCGATCTCGATCTGCTGTCGGCCTATCTGCATGCGCCGGGCGTGACCGACGACGTCATGACCTTGTCGGAACTCGACGGCTTCCTGACGGCCGTCGCCATCGGGCCCGAGCCGATCGGCGAGGAGGAATGGATCCCGGTCATCTGGAACAACACCGAGCCGCGCTTCGAAAACAGCGCCCAGGCGGTCGCCGTCCGCCGCGCCATCTTCGCCCGCTATGACGACATCGTGCGCGAGGTCGAGGCCGGCGCCTACGCCCCGGTCTTCGATGTCGGCGACGACGACGAACCCTTGCCGCAAGGCTGGGCCGTCGGCTTCATGACCGGCGCCGCCCTGCGCCTCGAAGCCTGGTCGGCGCTGTTCCAGTCCGAAGAGGACGACACCATCGCCTATCCGATCCTCGCCTTGTGCGAGGACGAGAACGGTGAACCCCTGCTGGAGCTTTCCCGGAAGGACCGCGAATTCCTGCTCGCCCAGTCGCCCGACCTGATCGCGCAGGCGGTGATCGACATCGCCGACTACTGGCAGCAGAAGAACAAGCCGCCGCCGGCCGGCGCCATCGCCGTCCGCACCGCGCCGAAGATCGGCCGCAACGATCCCTGCCCCTGCGGGTCGGGCCGCAAATACAAGAAGTGCTGCGGCCAGCCGGCTGACGCCGCCCGGCCGCGTTTTCACCTTGGGCGCGATTTGCGTAAAACTGCTTAACGTCCCGGCACGGAACAATCCGGATCGTTCGGGCCCTGGGCGGCGTTTCCACCTTGCTATGACAACATTGCCGCCAACCGACTCCATCCGCCACGTTCTCGTCGTCGAGGACGAGCCGCTCATCCGCTGGTGCGCCGCCGAGATGATCGAGGAGGCCGGCTACGCCATCGTCGAGGCGGAAAACGCCGACGCCGCGCTGCGCATCCTGGAGGCGCGCGACGACATCGACTGCATCTTCACCGATGTCGACATGCCCGGCTCGATGAACGGCCTGGCGCTGGCGCGCACCGCGCACGACCGCTGGCCGCCCATCAAGATCATCGTGACCTCGGGCAAGCGCATGCTCTCGAGGGACCAGCTGCCGCAAGGCGGCCGGTTCCTCGCCAAGCCCTACCGCGCCAGCGATATCCTGGGCGCGCTCGCCAAGTTCGCGCCCTGGGGCGCCTTGGCGGCCTGACGCGCCCCGCCGCGTTCAGCCCTCGTATTTGAACGACAGCGACACCCGCGCGCGATAGGTCGCGACCTTGCCGTTCTCCACCGTCATGTCGAGCTTGTGCACTTCGGCCACGCGCAGGTCGCGCAGCGTCTTGGCGGCGGTCTCCACCGCGCGCTTGGCCGCGTCCTCCCACGATGTCGGGCTGGTGCCGATGATCTCGGTGACGCGATACACACCGCTGCTGGATGCCGTCTTGGCCATGGCGTTTCCTCCTGGGTGCGGGGGCGTTGCTCGCCGTCCGTCGGCGCCATCCTAGTCCCGCCGGACCCGCCCTGGTTGTTTATTTGCCGCCACCCCCCCCCCATCACGTCCCCGTGCGCGCCCTTCGCAAGACGCGCCATCCTGGCCTAGACTTCGCCCGTTCTTCCGGGGTTCCCGTCATGAAGCTGTCCTCCGCCATCGGCGCCGCCGTGCTGGTCCTCGCCACCGCGACCGCCGCGCTCGCCCTCGATCCGCTCGCGCCCGCCGGCGCCCCGCCGCAGCCGGCCGATATCGCGCCCTCCCCGGTCACCGAGACGCTCTGGGGCAAGCCGGTCACCGACGCCTGGCGCGGCATGGAAAAGCTCGACCCCGCCACCATCGGCTGGATGAAGGCCCAGGGCGCCTATACCACCGCGCTGCTGGACGCGATCCCCGGCCGCGCCGATCTGGGCAAGCGGGTCGGCGCCTTCACCGGCAGCTTCGGCTTCATCAAGAGCTATGCAACCTATGGCGGCCGCGAATTCTACCAGGAGCGCGCGCCCGGCGCCGACAATTACGACCTCGTGGTCCGCGACGCGAAAGGCACGCGCAAGATCGTCGACATCGCCAAGGTGATGGCCGATCACGGCGGCAAGCCCTACGCCATCAACTACGTCCTGCCCTCGCCGGACGGCGCCAAGGTCGCGGTCGGGCTCTCCGAGGGCGGCTCGGAAGACGCGGCGCTCACCGTCTACGACGCCGCCACCGGCAAGCCCATCGCCGGCCCGATCGACCGCGCCGAATTCGGCCCGACCTCGTGGAGCAACGATTCCAAGACGCTCTATTTCGTCCGCCTGAAGCTCCTGAAGCCCACCGATCCGGGCACCGAGAAATACCGCGACGCCATGCTCGACGGCTGGGACCTGAAGTCCGAGCCGGTGCCGCTCTACGGCTCGCTCGCCGGCCACGGCCCCGCCTTCACGCCGGACGAGACGCCGGCACTGGTCTTCGTGCCCGCCTCGCCGGTCGCCGCGCTGATCTCCATCAACGGCGTGCAGAACGAATACAAGCTGTGGACCGCGCCGGCCGCGAAGGCCGCGGACCCCGCCGCCTGGACCATGCTGGCCGACCGCGCCGACGGCATCACCTCGCTCGACGTCCACGGCTCGACCGTCTTCCTGCTCAGCCACAAGGACGCGCCGACCTTCCAGGTGCTCAGCGTCGAGGCCGGCAAGCCCTTGGCGCATGCCAAGGTGCTGGTGCCCGCCACGCCGGACCGGGTGATCAAGAGCGTCCATGCCGCGGCCGACGGGCTTTACGTGCTCGCCACCCGCGGCGTCTATTCCGAGCTCCTTCGCGTCGACTACAAGACCGGCAAGGCCGAGGCGATCGCGCTTCCCGTCAAGGGCGATGTCGGCGACTTGTTCAGCGACCAGCGCCGCCCCGGCGTCGTGCTCGACCTGTCCTCCTGGGTTCTTCCGCCCACGGAATATCGCTACGATCCCAAGACCGGGAAATTCGCCGATATCAAGATCGGCACGCGCGGCGACATCGATCCCGCCGATTATGTCGTCAGCGACCTGAAGGCGCCGGCGCGCGATGGCGTCCTGGTGCCGCTCTCACTGGTGCGGCCCAAATCGGCCAGCGGCCCCGGCATCGTGGTGGTGGAGGCCTATGGCTCCTACGGCATCTCCAACCTCGCCGATTTCTCCTCGCGCCGCGCCGTGTTCCTGAAGGAGAACATCTCCTACGCGGTGTGCCATGTGCGCGGCGGCGGCGAGCTGGGCGACGCCTGGCGCCTCGCCGGCAAGGACGCCAACAAGCACAACACCTGGCAGGACGAGATCGCCTGCGGCCAGTATCTCGTCGACCAGGGGATCACGACCAAGGCCCAGCTCGCCATCATGGGCGGCTCGGCCGGCGGCATCACCATGGGCCGTGCGATGGAGGAGCGTCCCGATCTCTTCGCCGTCGTGCTCGACGCGGTGCCCGCCGCCAACACGATCCGCATGGAGTTCACCCCCAACGGCCCGGACAACATCCCCGAATTCGGCACCGTGACCACGGAAGACGGCTTCAAGAACCTGTGGGAGACGGACAGCGTCCAGCATGTCGAGAAGGGCGTCGCCTATCCGGCGGTGATGATCTCGACCGGGCTGAACGATCCGCGCGTCGCGCCCTGGGTGCCGGCCAAGTTCGCCGCCGCGCTGCTCAGCGTGGACCCGCCCAATCCGGTTCTGCTGCGCATCGACGCCCAGGCCGGCCACGGCATCGGCTCGACGCGCAGCCAGACCGACACGCTGGCCGCCGACTGGATCGCCTTCGTGAAATGGCGCGCCGGCGACCCGGCGTGGAAGCCGGTGTTCCCGCCCAAGCCCTGAGGCTTTTCGTTTCGCCGGCCAGGCCTTATTTTACGGGCTTGATTCGGCGACCAAGGAGGTCCCCATGGCCAATCGCGAACAGCGCGGCAACAAGGAAAAGAAGAAGCCCAAGGCCGACAAGAAGGCGCCTGCCGTGCCGGCGACGGGCGGCAAGCCGCCGGCCTATGTCGAGCCCCAGCTCGTCCGCAAACCCCACAAAGGCAAGGATTGGACGTAATTGCGCCAAAGGCGCGGTCGATCGGGTTCACGCGGAGCCGCGGAGAACGCGAAGAAAACTCCGCGTCTCCGCGTGAAATTCTTCACGCGCCCTGCATGCCCATCACCTCTGGTGTAAGCTCCGTTCCGCCCTACCTTTCGAAGGGCCGCACCGGAGCGATGCCATGAGCCAGCCCGCCCTCAAGCCCGACGACACGATCCACGCCGCCTTCAACTACGCCGTCGACACCGGCGTGAAGCCGGTCGCGCAGACCGGCGGCAAGGACGGGCTGGAGCGCAACTCCACCACCGTGATCGCCCGCCGTGTCGTGCCCGTCGCCGACGCCCGCCCGCTGCGCGCCACGCTGTCGCTCGACACCGCCGGCTTCGAGCTCGCCGACCAGCCGACCCGGGTGAAGGACTTCCTCGATCCCGACGAACTGCGCAGCGTCTATTATCCGGAGACGGAGGCGCTGATCGCCGCCCGCTCCGGCGCGGCCCGCGTCCACATCTTCGACCACACGGTGCGCCACGGCGACGCCGACGCCCGCGCGGCGAAGAAGCTGCGCGAGCCGGTCAAGGCGGTGCACAACGACTACACCGACTGGTCGGGGCCGCGGCGCGTGCGCGATTTCTTTCCCGGCGCGGCGGCCGATCTTCTCTCCCGCCGCGTCGCGATCGTCCAGGTGTGGCGCGCGATAAACGCGGCCGTAGAGCGCGATCCGCTCGGCATCGCCGATGCGCGTTCGATCGCGCCCAAGGATTTGATCCCGACCGAGCGCCGCTTTCCCGACCGCGTCGGCGAGATCTATCAGTTCACCTACAACCCGGCGCATCGCTGGTTCTGGTTCCCGCGCATGCACCGCGACGAGGCGCTGGTGTTCAAGGTCTACGATTCGATGACCGACGGCCGCGCCCGCTGGGGCGCGCACGCCGCGTTCGACAACCCGCTGGCGCCGCCCGACGCGCCGCCGCGCGAGAGCATCGAGATAAGGGCGTTCGCGTTTTATTGATCGGGCGATGATCCTACCGGCGGCGGAGGCCGTGACACGGCCATGCCGCATTCGCCCAACCACGTCACCGTCAACGACAAGATGCAGCGCGGCTATCGCTATGCGCTCACGGCGCCCATGGGCCGTGATTTCGCGCCCGGTTTCGCGCCGCAACTGACGCCGAAGGAGATGCTGGCGCTTGGCGTGTTCGGCGGAAAATACATGACCGACTGCGCCGCGGAATTTCCCGAAAACTGGTTCGCCACCGCCAGGCTTTCGCCTTCGGCCAAGGACACCAAGCTCAATTTCTTCGGCGTCGATGCTTCGCAGCCGCTGTCGGAATGGCGCCGCAAGGGCTGGCTTCACGAGGCCGATCCGCGCGGCTGGTTCCAATGGTATTGCCGCTATTACATGGGACGGCGGATGGAGGACGACGCGCGGCAGATCCGCCGCTGGCGCCAGATCGCGCGCCATGAAGCGCAGCTCAAGAAGGCCTGCGAGCCCGGCGACCTTCGCTGCCGCCCCCGCCAGCGCCAGGCGCTGCTTCACTGGGCCTATGACAGCCGCAAGATGTGACGCTACATCTTCGCCAGATCGTCGAGCGCCGCTTGCGTCGAAGCGAAAAACCGCTCGTTGCCGATTGCCCTGCGCAGCACCAGCGCCTTCTCGAACGCCGCCCGCGCCTCATCGCGCCGTCCCATCTCGACCAGGCATCGCCCCAGATGATGCAGCAGGAAATTCTCCTGCTCGCGAAAGCCTGTCTCGGCGCAAAGCCGCAAGCCCTCTTCGAACAGCGCCACCGCCGCGTCGCGCTCGCCGAGATATTGCCGCGCCGTCGCGAGTCCCAGGAGCCCGTCGATCTCCGTTGCGCGGTCGCCTTGCGCGCGCGACAGCGCCAGCGCTTCTTCCAGCAGCGCCGCCGCCTCCGCTTCCCTGCCCTCCTGCATGAACAGCGCCGAGCCGAGCTCGCCCGCCGCCTCGATCAGCGCCATGCCGCCTTCGCCGCTTGCGCGCACTTGCGCCAGCGCCGTACGGCACTTTTCGACGTATTGGAGAAAAGCCTCGCGATCCGGCGGTACGGCCCGGCGAAAAAATGGGCCGTGGGGATTGTCGCTCATACCCCCTCAGTGCTGCGCGGCTTTCCAGCTCTGCAGCGCCGCCAGCATCGTGTCGACATGCTTGGAATAGTCGAGGTCGGCATGGACCGCGAGCACATGCCCGTCCGGCGCGATCAGGTAGGAGATGCGGTCCGCGAGGTCGGGCGCCCGTGCGAACACCGAGTCATAGGCCTTCATGATGTGCTGGTCGCCGTCCGACGCGACGGGAAACTTGCTCGCGCAGTCCTTGGTCGAGAACTGCTCCAGCGTCGCGATGTCGTCATGGCTGACGCCGATCACGCTGGCGCCCAAGGCGGCGAATTGCGGCATCGCCTCGGCGAAGGCATGCGCCTCCAGCGAACAGCCCGTGGTGAACGCCTTGGGATAGAAATAGACCACCACCGGCCCCTTCTTCAGCGCGTCGGCCAGCGCGAAGGTGAACGGCTTGCCGCCCAGCGCCGCCGGCGCGGTGAAGTCCGGCGCCGCGTCGCCCGGCTTGAGCGCGCCGAGCGCGGGGGCCGCGAACAGCGCGGCGGCGAGCAGACCCGTGGCAAGTCGTTTCATGGCGAACGTCCCGAAAATGGCCGTGGACAATGTGCCCGCAACGGGCCTCCAAGTCACGCGCAAGTCCTTCCAAATCCTGCGTCTCGAAGATTTACGCCGCATAATTGTCCAACACCCCCGCCGGCGGGCGGATACTGCGCCCCGACACGGCAAGGAGTGAGCCATGCAAGAGGATTGGCGCGAGAAGGCCGAGCGCGAACACGCCGAATACGAGGCCGAGCGGGCCGCGTACCGCAAAAGGCGCGAGGAGTTTCAGGAGAAATTGTTCGGCTCGCCGGAGCCCTATGACTGGCGGGCGCCGGCCCCGGTGGAGAATTTCGACGCGCTTCTCGCCGAGCACGCCGCGCAATTGCGCAATGCCGTGCGCCAGGCGATGGGCTTTGTCCTGGCGGACAACATCGGCGCCAAGGAGAACGCCCTGGCGGCGTCCGCTCTGACGCGCCTGATCCAGGCCAACATCGCCATCGCCAAGGTGCTGGGTTCGCGCGCGACCGCGAAAACAGTACATGGTGGAGCAGAGGCGAAAGAGCCACAAGATTGAGTGGCCGCGGCGCTCCCCTCGGCAATCTGCGCGCCCTCAAGCATGGCGGCTACCGCGCCGAGGCGCGCGCCTTCCGCCGCCATGTCCATGAGCTGGTCAGCGCGGCGCGGGCCACGCTCCGCGCGCGGTCACACGCCGTAATTCTGGTACGGGTAGCAGCGCTCGCGCGTCAGCGTCAGGCCGAAATGGCGGCCCAAGGCGGCGATCGCCTCGGCTTGGCTCGCGAAGGGATCGGTGTTGGCCGGCCCCACGACGATCAGGCGGAAGTTTTCGTCGTCCCGGCCGCCCGGCGGCAGCATCGCGGTGGCGAGCGGCGTGCCGTCATGCTCGCGCAGGGTGAGGAACAGCGGCATGGTGCGCTGGACATGGGCGGCAAGCCCGATGTCGCGCTCGATATAGCTCATCGACGGCGACGGCCGGTATTTGCGCACCGCCGCGTCGCGCTCGCGGCGGAAATATTTCTCCACGGCGTGGCGCATCGTTTCGGACTCGGCGGTGGCTTCCGCTTCCGACTCGATGCGGAACCATGCCTTGCGCCCGGGTGCATCGCAGATGAACTGCATGTTCGCGACTCTGAGCTCCACCGCGATGCTAGCGCGATTTTTCGGCCGCCATCACCACAACCTCGTCATGGGATGCCGGTTTCGCGGCGCTGTAGCTTTCGCGCCGCGTCGGCGTCCGCCGCCCACAAGATCCGCCCGGAAGCAGGGCGTCGCCGGCCCGCCGTCCCAGGATGGGTCGGGGCGGATTTCCTTCCGGATTTGGCGGGTTTTCGTGCCGTAACGGGCGCTTTGCCGCCGGCCCGGGGATGTGATTTTATGCGCCCCGCTATTCGCGGAAAGCCCGAAACGGGTTCCGCCGTCCGCTCAACAACCACGGGAGTTACGGGAATGCAGGATCATCTTCAGTTCTATATCGACGGCAAATGGGTCGACCCGGTCGTGCCCAAGACGCTCGAGGTCGAAAACCCCGCGACGGAAGAGCCCTTCGCGCGCATCTCGCTCGGCTCCAAGGCCGATGTCGACAAGGCCGTCGCCGCCGCCAAGAAGGCGTTCGTCTCCTTCTCGCAGACCACCAAGGCGCAGCGCATCGAGCTGCTGCAGGCCATCATCGCCGCCTACCAGAAGCATATCGGCGAGGTCGCCGAGGCGATCCACAACGAGATGGGCGCGCCGATGTGGCTCGCCAAGGCGGCACAGGCCCCGGCCGCGCTCGGCCATATCGGCACCACGCTGAAGGCGCTCACCGAGTTCGAGTTCGAAGTGCCGCGCGGCAAGAACCGCATCCGCTACGAACCGGTCGGGGTGTGCGGGCTGATCACGCCGTGGAACTGGCCGATCAACCAGATCGCCGCCAAGGTCGCCCCCGCCATCGCCGCGGGCTGCACCATGGTCCTCAAGCCGTCGGAGATCGCGCCCTTGGACGCCATGCTGTTCGCGCAGGTGATGCATGAGGCGGGCGTGCCCGCCGGCGTGTTCAACCTCGTCAACGGCGACGGGCCGAGCGTCGGCGAAGCGCTGTCGCATCATCCCGACATCGACATGATGTCGTTCACCGGCTCGACCCGCGCCGGCATCCAGGTTTCCAAGGCGGCGGCCGAGACGGTCAAGCGCGTGGCGCTGGAACTGGGCGGCAAGTCGGCCAACATCGTGCTGGAAGACGCCGATTTCGGCAAAGCGGTGCAGGCGCAGATGGGCGGGCTGATGGTCAATTCGGGCCAGTCCTGCAACGCGCCGACGCGCATGTTCGTGCCGCGCAAGAAGCAGGACGAGATCGCCGGCATGGTCAAGGTGGCGATGGACAACGTCAAGATCGGCGACGGTTCGCCGGGCTCGATCGGCCCCGTCGTGAGCGAGGCCCAGTACAACAAGATCCAGGGCCTGATCCAGAAGGGCATCGAGGAAGGCGCCAAGCTGGTCGCCGGCGGCCTCGGCCGTCCCGAGGGCGTCAACCGCGGCTACTATGTGCGGCCGACGCTGTTCTCCGACGTCAGCAACGACATGACCATCGCGCGCGAAGAGATCTTCGGACCCGTCCTGGCCATGATCCCCTATGACAGCGAGGCCCAGGCCATCGCGATGGCCAACGACTCGCTCTACGGCCTCTCCGGCTATGTCCAGTCGGGCAGCCTCGAACATGCGCGCAGCGTCGCGGCGCAGTTGCGCACCGGCAATGTGCATCTGAACGGCGCGCCGGTGGACGTGACCGCGCCGTTCGGCGGCTACAAGCAGTCGGGCAACGGCCGCGAATGGGGCGGCGAGTTCGGCATCGAGGAATATCTCGAGATCAAGGCCGTCATCGGCTACGAAGCGGCGTAGGCATCGCTTCACGAAATGCGAAAGGCCGCCATGGCGACATGGCGGCCTTTTCGTTTTAGAGCCCTTTCGGTTTGAAATTATGCATCGGAAGCCGTCATTGCCCGGCCCACGCTGTCGCTAGGCCTGCCCGGGCAATCCAATTTGGCCGCACAAAGAAAATTGGATCGCCCGCATAAAGCGGGCGATGACGATTATTCTTTGAATGATTCAATCCAAACCGAAACGGCTCTAGCGATAGACCTCGCGGCGGTTGCCGATGCGCACGACGACGATGCGCAGCACCCTGTCCTCGATCGACGCGACGATCCGATAGTCGCCGACGCGATATTTCCAGAACGGGTTCAGAGGCCCGCGCAACGCCTCGCCGATGCTGCGCGGATCGTCCAGCGGCGCCACGCGCTCATGCAGGAAGCTTAGGATGCGTTTCGCCGTCTGCGGATCGAGTTTCCCGAGTTCGCGTTCCGCCGCGCGCTCGAACTCAATCCTCCACGCCATAGCATTTCATCACGTCGCTCAAGGGAACCGTTCCGGACTTGCCGGCTTTGAGCGCCGCGACACGCTTTTCGGCGAGGTAGACGTCTTCCAGATCGGCGAGATGTTCGAGGATCGCCTCGCGAACATAGAACGACTTTGTGCGGCCGGTCTTCTTGGCCAGCGTGTCGAGGCGAGCTTCGATGTCGGGAGGCAGGCGAATGGCGAGCATGATGGGGTCCGGCGAGCGTGAGATACTTGTATAGCAAAAACCGGCCGGCCCGCCAACGCAACCCGTATTCCGACATTTTCGACCGGCTTGGGCTGCCCTAATCCTTCGCCCGCTCGACGTAGGAGCCGTCTTCCGTCATCACCACGACGCGCGTGCCGACCGTGATATGTGTCGGGACCATCGTCTTGACGCCGTTCGACAGCAGCGCCGGCTTGAACGAGCCCGACGCCGTCTGGCCCTTGACCACCGGCTCGGTCTCGACGATCGCGAAGGTCGCGCGCTGGGGAATTTCCAGGCTGATCGGATTGCCCTCGAAGCTCTGCAGCGTGACTTCCATGTTCTCCATCAGGTAGGGCGCCATGTCGCCGACCACGTCCTTGCCGACATGGACCTGGTCGAAGGTCTCCGGCTGCATGAACACGTAGTGGTCGCCGTCCTGGTAGAGGTAATTGTACTTGGCCTGATCGATGAAGGCCTTCTCGATCGAATCCGTGGTGCGCAGGCGCTCCACCGTCTTCACCCCGTCGGAGATGCGGCGCATCTCCAGATGCGTCACCGGCGTACCCTTGCCGGGATGGATGTTCTCCGCCGTGAGGACGACATAGAGCTTGCCCTCCTTCTCGATGACATTGCCCTTACGGATGGAGCTTGCGATGACCGAAACCACGGACGACCTCTGCTGGGAGACCGGGGCTCATAGCAGGGCGGGACGCCCCGGCCAAGGGGCGCCCCTAATGCCGCCCCAGCGCCTCGGCCAGCGCGTCGGGCGCCGAGAAGAACGGCGAATGGTCGGTGTCCAGCCGGAACACCCGCTGGCAGGGCAGCGCCGCCTGCAATCGCCGCTGCAGGGCGATGGAGATCGCCTGGTCCTTCAGGCATTCGATATAGGTGCGCGGCAGCCGGCCGAACCGCTCCGCCGTCGTCCGCATCGGGGTCCGGAAGCCGACCGTCGCTTCCCGCCCGAGCCGCTCGCGCGCGAACGCCACGTCCGCGTCGGAACATTCGCCGTAGAAGCATTCGCGGATCGCGTCGGGCCTGACCCGCGCCGTCGCGTCGTCGTCGGAGGCTTCGACCTTGCCGTTCAGCCGGCTGTCGTCGTCCGCGCGCGCCATGTCCAGCACGGCCTGGCCGTCCTGCAGCAGGAAGGCGGTGACATAGACCAGGCTCTTGATCTTCTCGGGCCGGCGCTCGGCGGTTTGGGTGATGACCGCGCCGCCATAGGAATGGCCGACCAGCACGACCTTCTCGTCCTCGGCGTCGATGGTCTGGCAGATCCGGTCCACGATGTCGTCCAGGGTCACGCCCGCGATCGGGATGTCGTCGTCGCCGCGGCCGGGCATGTCGGGCGCGACCGCGCGGTGGCCCATCGCTTCAAGGCGCGGCACGATCTTGTGCCAGCACCAGCCGCCATGCCATGCGCCATGCACCAGGACGAAGGTAGTCATCTATACTCTCCCCGCGCAGTGGAAAGGCCCGGCGACCGACATGACAAGCTCACCCTGGTGGTCCCCGAGCAGGCACGCCGACCGGCGGCCGCTGCTAGGCCAGCGCAACCGCGTCAAGAAAGCAATACGGGCCCATTTCGAAACCCAAGGTTTCACCGAGGTCGAATGCGGCGCGCTCGTGGTTTCCCCGGGCAATGAGGCGCATCTGCACGCCTTCGCGACGCGGGCGCTGACCACGGCGGGCGAGGGTCGGACGCTCTATCTGCACACCTCGCCGGAATTCGCCGCCAAGAAGCTGCTCGCCGCCGGCGAGACCCGCATCTTCGATTTCGCCCGGGTGTTCCGCAACCGCGAACGCGGCGCCCTGCACGCGCCGGAGTTCACCATGCTGGAATGGTACCGCGCCGGCGAGCCCTATGCCGCCGTGCAGCAGGACTGCCTCGACATTCTGCACCTCGCCGCCGACACGGCCGGCGCCGAGGCGTTCCGCTTCCGCGATCGGGTCTGCGATCCGCGCGCCGTGCCGCAGCGCCTGACGGTGGCCGAGGCCTTCACCTTTCACGCCGGGCTCGATCTGCTCTCGACCTTGTCGCCGTCGGGCGAAGGCGACCGCGACGCCCTGGCAACCAAGGCCCGCCGCGCCGGCTTCGTCGTGACCGAGGCCGACAACTGGTCCGACATTTTCAGCAAGGTGCTGGTCGCCGCCGTCGAGCCGAAGCTCGGCAACGGCGCCCCGACGATCCTCTACGAATATCCGCGCTGCGAAGCCGCGCTGGCCCGCGCCGCGCCGCACGATGCGCGCGTCGCCGAACGTTTCGAGCTCTATGCCTGCGGCGTCGAGCTCGCCAACGGCTTCGGCGAGCTCACCGATCCGGTGGAGCAGCGCCGGCGCTTCGAAGCCGAGATGGCGGAGAAACAGCGCATCTACGGCGAGCGCTATCCGATCGACGACGACTTCCTGGCCGCGCTGGAGCACATGCCGCCGGCGAGCGGCGTGGCGCTGGGTTTCGACCGGCTGGTGCTGCTCGCCACCGGCGCGCCAAGGATCGACGACGTGCTGTGGACGCCGGCGCCCTGACTTAACCCTCCCGCTCGCGGGGTCCGTAGCGACAGCGTACGGACGCGGCGCGAAGCAGAGCAGGGGTCGAAAAATATCGAGCGCAGCGAGAGATTTTTCGGGGAGGGGACAGTGGCGAAGATCGCGCTCTGCCGGAGAGACTGTCCCCTCCCCGAAATTCGCCTCGCTACGCTCGGCAAATTTCGACCCTCCCGTGAACGGGAGGGTAAAGCTAGCGCGTCAGCGACTTGAAGAACGCGCTCACCTTGTGCCGCGTCTGCTCCCACCACACCACGCGCCCGTTGGTCACCCAGTTGAGCTGGATCACGCGGCGCGGGCCGGCGAAGGCCTCGAAGCCGTGCCAGGCGTTCGGTTTGTTCTCGAACACCAAGAGCGTGCCCTCGTCCGGCGGCACTTCGGCGATGACGTCGTTGAGGTTGTCGGGCGAGCGCAGCAGGCGAAGGCGCCCGCCCGGCGCCTCCCATCTGCCGTTCATGTAGATCAGCACGGTGACGAGCTTGGTCACGCTGTCGGTGTGGATCTGCCCGTCGCGCGCCGCCGAGATGCCGCGCACCGTCACCATGGTCGGGCGCCGGTCGAGATCGACGCCGAGCTTCTTCGCCACCGCGGCCTTGAACTCCGATCCCTTGATCGCATCCATGAAGCGCGCGAATTCCGGGCCGTATGTCAGGGTCGGCAGCGGAAAGCTGCCGGCATGCGCCACCGCCGGAAAGTCCGCGTTGATCGCCGCCAGCGCCTCGGTGCGCACGAAGCCCGGCACCATGAACCACGCGAAAGGCTCGCGCGCGACATTCGCCCGCCCGATCGCCTCGACATCGATGGGAAGCGCCGCCATCGCCTTACCGGTATTCGTCGTTGAGGGCGGCGAGCTTCGCCGAACCCGGGCACAGCTCGCGCTCGCCCAGTCTGTTCAGCGGCGTCGCCGTCGTGTTCAGCCCGGCATGGAGATCGTCGGCCTGCTCCTCGACATAGAGCAGCCCGGTCAGCACCTCGCCCTTGCCGTGATGGTGCTGGATATAGGCCATCGCCGCCGCCCGGTCGGTCGGATCGTAGTCGGCATGCAGCTTGGAAAGCTTCAGGAAGGTGCCGTCATGCTGCTGCACCATCTGCACCGTGCCCGGTTCGTAGTCGGCCGTGATCGGGGCGCGGTCGACCATGAAATCGATGCGGTTCACCGCCTCGTTGTGCTCGCGCACGAAATCGTAGGACTTGGTGGATTGCGGATTGTTGTTGAACTGCACGCAGGGGCTGATCACGTCGATCACCGCCGAGCCCTTATGCGCGATCGCCGCCTTCAGGATCGGCACGAGCTGCTTCTTGTCGCCGCTGAACGAGCGCGCCACGAAGGTCGCGCCCAGCACCAGCGCCAGCGACACCAGGTCGATCGGATTGTCGGTGTTGACCGCCGTCTTGCTGCGCGAGCCCTTGTCGGCGGTCGCCGAGAACTGGCCCTTGGTCAGGCCGTAGACGCCGTTGTTCTCGCAGATATAGGTCATGTTCACGCCGCGCCGCACGCAATGGGCGAACTGGCCGAGCCCGATGGAGGCGCTGTCGCCGTCGCCCGATACGCCGAGATAGATCAGGTCGCGATTGGCGAGATTGGCGCCGGTGAGCACGCTCGGCATGCGGCCGTGCACGCTGTTGAAGCCGTGCGCGTTGCCGAGGAAATAGTCCGGCGTCTTGGACGAACAGCCGATGCCCGACAGCTTGGCCACGCGATAGGGCTCGAGGTCGAGCTCATAGGCCGCCTGGATCAGCGCCGCCGAAATCGAGTCGTGGCCGCATCCCGCGCACAGCGTCGAGATCGAGCCTTCATAGTCGCGATGGGTGAAGCCCAGCTTGTTGGGCTTGAGCCCCGGATGATGCAGTTTCGGCTTGGCGATATAGGTCATTCCGCGTGCTCCTCGCTTGACTCTTCAGCGTCATCAGTCTCCCGAAGTGGCAGAGACTGCACTCGAGCAGCAAATACCCTTTTAAATCGATTCATCTTTTCCAGCATCCAGCTATGAAGGGCGGGATATTGCTCGGCGTCCGACGGGTCTACTCCTCGCTTATACAAGGCAATGCGTATGGCCTTCCTGCCGGGGAGTTCCTGCCACTCGAGTGGCTCGCCGAATTCGCGCTCAATGGCTTCTTTCTGCGAATGTAGCAAATTATAAGCAATTTTATTGATGTCATCGGATGCGTAGAGCTCAACGCCAATGCGCTCCTTTTCGGTGCTAATGGTCGCGCTGATTCCAAAGCCCGTCCTACCGATGGCAAACCACTTCCAATGATCTTTGTTCGGCCGGTTAATCCTGAAAGTCGAGTTCGCCTTTCTGAGAAATTCAGAAAAGGCAGCCCAATAAGCCAGCCGAACTTGATGTCGTTCGGCAAGATTTTTGTCTGTAATTTGGCGCGCCGCAGCACGCACATCGCGCGCCCAATCGTTGGGGCTCGAAACTACGTTGAACTTGGGGGCTGGAGAAGACATTCCAATTCGCCAAAGCTCAACTTCTACTGCAAAAAAAGAAAACTCTTCCGACGTATTGGAGTTTAGCCAATCGATAGCAGCGCGATGGTCTTGGCGTACTTCCTCAGCGACCCAGACAATTGTCTTCGCGGATTCAACTCCGGCAAGATAGGTAAGGATTTGTCCCAAGTGACCATGATCAGTGCGTCCAAATTGATTTTCGATGATTACGAGGTGCTCTTCTGGTTCGCCAGCGACTCGCGCAACAATGTCTGCTCGAAAGTCACCCACCTGCTTTTCAACGCCGTCAACTTCGAGACTTAGTTTGAGGGCATGGCCAAGGAGGGCGATCGCCTCTGCCAGCCACTTGGTAAAGTTGCCATGTTCCGTCGGCCACGCGTCTGTTATGGCGACGCGCTCAAGTGTGCCAAGAGGAATTATTGCCGCCATTTACTCCGCCGCTTCCTTGTGTGTCACCTTCATCCGCTCGGCGATCGCCTGGGTGATGAACCGCGCCGTGATCGGCGTGCCGTCGTAATGCAGGATCGAGATGAACCGCGCCGGATCGATGGCGCATTCGTTGACCATCAGCTTCTGGAGCTGGGCGTCGCGGTTCTGCTCCACCACGAACACCTGGTCGTGCGCCTGCACGAAATCGACCACGTCCTCGCCGAACGGGAACGCCCGCACCCTCAGCGTGTTCAGATGGACGCCCTGTTTCTCCAGCGCGGCCAGCGCCTCGTCCATCGCCGGCGCGGTCGAGCCGAAATAGATCGCGCCGGCCTTGGTCTTCTCCTTGGCGGCGCGGCGCACCGGCGCCGGCACCAGGCTCTTGGCCGTTTCCAGTTTCCGCAAGAGGCGCTGCATGTTGTAGACGTAGTCGGCGCCTTCCTCGGAATATTTCGCCATCGCGTTGCGCGAGGAGCCGCGCGTGAAATAGGCGCCCTTGCTCGGATGGGTCGCCGGCAGCGTGCGATAGGCAATGGCGTCGCCGTCGACATCGGTATAGCGGCCGAAGAACTTGCCGGCCTCCAGCTCTTCCGCCGTCATGATCTTGCCGCGGTCATATTTGCGGCTGTCGTCCCATTCCAACGGCTTGCACAGCCAGTCGTTCATCCCGATATCGAGGTCCATCATCACGAACACCGGCGTCTGCAGCCGCTCGGCGAGATCGAACGCCTCGGCCGCGAATTCGAACGCCTCGCGCGGGTCCTCGGGGAACAGCAGGACATGCTTGGTGTCGCCATGGCTGGCATAGGCGGCGAGCAGGATGTCGGATTGCTGGGTGCGCGTCGGCATGCCGGTCGAGGGGCCGCCGCGCTGGATGTCGAACACCACCGCCGGCACCTCGGCGAAATAGGCGAGGCCGAAGAATTCCTGCATCAGGCTGATGCCGGGTCCGCTGGTGGCGGTGAACGACCGCGCGCCGTTCCAGCCGGCGCCGATCACCATGCCGATGGCGGCGATCTCGTCCTCCGCCTGCACGATGGCGAAATTGTTCTTCTTGGTCGCCGGATCGACGCGGAAGGTCTTGCAATGCGCGGTGAACGCCTCGGCCAGCGAGGTCGAGGGCGTGATCGGGTACCAGGCGCACACCGTGGCTCCGCCATAGACCGCGCCGAGCCCGGCCGCGTCGTTGCCGGCGATGAAGATGCGGTCGCCGACCAGGTCGGCCTTCTCGACCTTCAGCCTGCACTTGCCCGCGAGATTCGCCGCCGCGTAGTCGTAGCCGAGCTGCATCGCGCGATAGTTCAGCTTGATGAGCTTGTCCTTGCCCTTGAACTGGTCGGCGATCAGCGCCTCGATGGTCTCCAGATGCATGGACAGCAACTGCGCCACCGCGCCCAGATAGATCACGTTCTTCAGGAGCTGGCGCTCACGCGGGATCGTGCCTTCGAGCTGGTTCGAAAGGCTGGTCAGCGGCACGCCGAGCAGGTTGATGTCGGCGCGCAGCTTCTGCGTCGTCAGCGGCTTGGTCGAATCGTGGAGCAGGTAGCCGCCCGGCTCGATGCCGTCGACGTCCTTGTTCCAGGTCTGCGGATTCATCGCGACCACCAGGTCGGCGGTATCGCCGCGCCGCCCGAGCCAGCCCTCGCCCGAGACGCGCACCTCGTACCAGGTCGGCAGGCCCTGGATATTGGACGGGAAGATGTTGCGCGAGCAGACCGGCACGCCCATGCGCAGGATCGACCGCGCGAACAGCTCGTTGGCCGACGCCGAGCCCGAGCCGTTGACGTTGGCGAATTTGACGACGAAATCGTTGGTCGCGGCGATGGGCTGCATTCTTAAACTCCGTCATGGGCGGGCTTGACCCGCCCACCCAACTGAATCACGCGGAGCCGCGGAGAACGCGGAGTCGAGCGCGATCCTCCGCGCCTCCGCGTCTCCGCGTGCGAATACGTCACTTGTGACATGCGCCGGCCTTTGCGGTTTCCAGATAGAACTTCTTCATGTCCCAGGCCCCGGTCGGGCAGCGCTCGGCGCACAGCCCGCAATGCAGGCAGACATCCTCGTCCTTCGCCATGACGCGCCCGGTCTTCAGCACGTCGGAGACATAGATATCCTGCGTCAGGTTCACACTCGGCGCCTGCAGATGGGTGCGCAGCACCGCTTCCGGATCGTTCTGCGTGAAGGTGATGCAATCCTCCGGGCAGATGTCGACGCAGGCGTCGCACTCGATGCACAGGCTCTCGGCGAACACCGTCTCGACATCGCAATTGAGGCAGCGCTCCGCCTCCTTGAAGCCGAGCTCGCGGGTGAAGCCCAGCTCCACCTCCATGTTCACGTCGCGAAGGGTCTTTTCCTTCGGCGCATGCGGCACCTTGAAGCGCAAATCCATCGACACGTCGTTGTCGTAGGACCATTCATGGATGCCCATCTTCTGGCTCGACAAATTCACCAGCGGCGACGGCCGCGCCCTCACGTCCGCGCCGTTGCAGAAAAGGTCGATCGAGACCGCCGCCTCATGGCCGTGCGCCACCGCCCAGATGATGTTCTTGGGCCCGAACGCCGCGTCGCCGCCGAAGAACACTTTCGGATTGGTCGACTGAAAGGTCACGGCGTCGACGACGGGCATGTCCCATTTGTCGAAGTCCAGGCCTAGATCGCGCTCGATCCACGGGAACGCATTCTCCTGGCCGACGGCCACCAGGACGTCGTCGCATTCCATCAGCACGTCCGGCTCGCCGGTCGGAACGAGATTGCGGCGCCCCTTGGCGTCCTTCTCGGCCTTCACCTTCTCGAACACCACGCCGGTCAGCTTGCCGCCCGCGTGCTTGAATTCCTTCGGCACCATGAAATTGTGGATCGGGATGTCCTCGTGCATCGCGTCTTCCTTCTCCCAAGGAGACGCCTTCATCTCGTCGAAGCCGGAGCGCACCACGACATCGACCTTCTCGCCGCCGAGCCGGCGCGAGGTCCGGCAGCAATCCATCGCCGTGTTGCCGCCGCCCAGAACGATGACGCGCTTGCCGATGCTGGTGGTGTGGCCGAACGAAACGCTCGACAGCCAGTCGATGCCGATATGGATGTTCGCCGCCGCTTCCGTGCGGCCCGGCAGTTCCAGATCGCGCCCGCGCGGCGCGCCGCAGCCGACGAACACCGCGTCGTAATCCTCAGCCAGCACGTTCTTCAGGCTGTCGATGCGCTGGCCGAACTTGGTCTCCGGCTCCAGCGCGAGGATGTAGTTGCACTCCTCGTCCAGTACATGTTCGGGCAGGCGGAATTTCGGGATCTGCGTCCGCATCATGCCGCCCGCGTTCGCGTCGGCGTCGAAGATCGTGACGTGATAGCCGAGCGGCAGAAGGTCGCGCGCCACGGTCAGCGAGGCCGGCCCCGCGCCGATCAGCGCGACGCGCTTGCCGTTCCTGGTCGCCGCCGCCTTCGGCATGCGGCCCGACACGTCGTCCTTGTTGTCGGCGGCGACGCGCTTCAGCCGGCAGATCGCGACCGGGTCCTCCTCGACGCGCCCGCGCCGGCAGGCCGGCTCGCACGGCCGGTCGCAGGTGCGGCCGAGCACGCCGGGAAACACGTTGGAGTGCCAGTTGATCATGTAGGCGTCGGCGTATTTGCCCTCCGCGATCAGCCTGATGTATTCGGGCACCGGCGTATGCGCCGGACAGGCCCATTGGCAGTCCACCACCTTGTGGAAGTAGTTCGGATCGCTGACGTTCGTCGGCGCCATCCCGGGGCGGCGCGCAGGCGCGGGCGCTGGGCGCCCTTCGGCCGTGACACTCATATGTTGGTTTTGAACTCCGTGCTCATGCCCGCCGGCTGTGTCAGGTGCCCCTTCCAGGCGGCGCACTTATAGACGCGTCAGTCCGGGTTTTCCCCTCAAACTTCAGTTTAGTCAGGGTGGTAGCGGGCGCAACAGGCTTGGCTGAAATCCGGTGGCCTCTGGCAACAAACCCAAAGGCTTGATCGGGCTTGCAAATCCGGCGGTTTCCTCGGGCCAAATCCCCTGACACTATGAGGGACATGGACATCACGCTCTCCGCCGACCACCGCGCCATCGAGGAAAATGCCGGCCGGGTCGTGGCCCGCTTCGGCGACGACTATTGGACGCAGTGCGATTCGGCGCCGCGATTCCCGTTCGAATTCCACAAGGCGATGGCCGAGGCCGGCTGGCTCGGCATCGCCATGCCGGTCGAATATGGCGGCGCCGGCCTCGGCGTCACCGAGGCGGCGATCCTGATGCACACGGTCGCGAAGGGCGGCGGCGGTTATGCGGCCGCGAGTTCGATCCATCTCAACATCTTCGGGCCGCACGCCATCGTCGTGCACGGCTCGGACGAACAGAAGCGCCGCATGCTGCCGCCGCTGATCGCGGGCGAGCAGAAAGCCTGCTTCGCCGTCACCGAGCCCAATGCCGGCCTCGACACCACGAGCATCGAGACCTTCGCGCGGCCGGCACCGGGCGGCTACATCCTGAAGGGCCGCAAGATCTGGACGACGACGGCGCAGGAGGCCGACAAGATCCTCATCCTCGCCCGCACCGCGAAGAAGGAAGACGGGCGCAAGCCGACCGACGGCATGACGCTGTTCTACACCGATCTCGACCGTTCGAAGGTGGAGGTGCGCCGCATCCCGAAGATGGGCCGCGCCGCGGTGGATTCGAACACCGTCTTCATCGACGATCTCTTCGTGCCGGAGGTGGACCGCATCGGCGAGGAGGGCAGGGGCTTCCGCTACCTGCTCGACAGCCTCAATCCCGAACGCATCCTGATTGCCGCCGAGGCCATCGGCCTCGGCCGCGACGCGCTGGACCGTGCCGCGCGCTACGCAAGCGAGCGCGTGGTGTTCGGCCGCCCGATCGGCCAGAACCAGGGCATCCAGCATCCGCTGGCCGAATGCTGGACCTATCTGGAAAGCGCCTGGTGGCTGACCCTGCGCGCCGCCGCGCTTTACGACGCTGGCGAGCCCTGCGGCGCCGAAGCCAACGCCGCGAAATTGCTGGGCGCCCGCGCCGCGTTCGACACCTGCACCAAGGCGATGATGACCCATGGCGGCATGGGCTATGCGAAGGAATACCAGATCGAAAGACTGCTCCGCGAAAGCATGATCCCGCGGCTGGCGCCGGTGAGCGAACAGCTCATCCTCTCCTTCATCGGCGAGAACGTGCTGGGCCTGCCGAAGTCGTATTGAGCCGCGCTTTTACCCTCCCGTTCACGGGGTCCGTAGCGACAGCGTACGGACGCGGCGCGAAGCAGAGCAGGGGTCGAAATTCGCGTCGCGCAGCGACGGGAATTTCGGGGAGGGGACAGCCTCTCCAGAAGAGTTCGGATTTTACCCCTGTCCCCTCCCCGAAAAACCGCTCGCGTCCGTTCGCTGTCGCTCACGGACCTCGCGCTTTTTCGACCCTCCCGTGAACGGGAGGGTAGTATGCGTCGATCCCGACACCGGCGGTTCGAGCCGATGGAGCGTCCGGGCCCCGCTGGTTCGGCTCGGGGCGCCCTGCCGGGCGACATCCACGCCGCGGAGTGATTTTGCCCGCCGCCGCGCTATAACCGGCGCATGGACCGTCTCATTCAAGGATACCGCGCCTTCAAGGCCCGCCGCTGGCCGGAGGAGCGCGCGCAATACGCGGAACTCGCCGCCAAGGGCCAGAAGCCGGCCACCCTCGTGATCGCCTGTTCCGACAGCCGCGCCGATCCGTCCACCATCTTCGACGCCGCGCCCGGCGAGCTTTTCGTGGTGCGCAACGTCGCCGGCATCGTGCCGCCCTACGAGACCGACAGCGGCTATCACGGCACCAGCGCCGCGCTCGCCTTCGCCGTGGTGCAGCTCGGCGTCAAGCAGATCCTCGTCCTCGGACACGCTCAATGCGGCGGCATCGCCGCGGCGCTCGACGGCAGCCTGATCGCGGGGGTTCCGTTCATCGGCAACTGGATCGCGCTGCTCGAACCGGTCCGCGCCCATTCCGCCCATATCCACGACGCCGCCGCGCGCCACGCCGCCATGGAGCGCGATTGCGTCGGCCTTTCGCTCGCCAACCTGCTCACCTTTCCCTTCGTGGCCGAGCGGGTGCGGGACGGGCGGCTGGCCTTGCACGGCGCACGCTTCGGCATCGCCGACGGCCGTCTCGAAATCCTGGATCGCGCCACGGGCGCCTTCGTCGCGGTGGAATGACATGGCTATCCCGACCCTCGAAACCGAACGCCTGATCCTGCGCGGCCACACGCGCGACGACTTTCCCGCCTATGCCGCGATGTGGGCCGATCCGGAGGTCACGCGCTTTATTTCTCCGCCGCTGTCGCAGGAGGATGCCTGGGCGAAGTTCATGCGCGTGTTCGGCCATTGGGCGCTGACGGGCCACGGCTTCTGGTCGGTGCACGAGAAAGAAACCGGCCGGCGCGTCGGCGAAACCGGATTTTTGAGCGTCAAGCGCGACCTGGTGCCCTCGCTCGAAGGCCTGCCGGAGGTCGGCTGGGCGTTCGACCGGCCGGCGCAGGGCAAGGGCTATGCGACCGAGGCGGTGCGCGCCGCGCTCGCCTGGGGCGAGGATCGCTTCGGCCGGACGCGCTTCGCCTGTATCATCGCGCCCAACAACGCGCCGTCATTGAACGTCGCCGCCAAGACCGGCTTCCGCGAAGCCGTCCGCACGACCTACAAGGGCGCGCCGACGGTGGTGCTGTATCGCGATCCGTGACTCGAACCCTCCCGTTCACGGGAGGGTCGAAATTCGCGCAGCGAATTTCGGGGAGGGGACAGCCTCTCAGGATGAGCGCGACCCGCGCCACCGTCCCCTCCCCGAAAATCCGCGTGTACACTGTCGCTACACGCCGCTCCGATTTTTCGACCCTCCCGTGAACGGGAGGGTTTGTCGGCGCCTCCACTTGCGGCATAACGACAGCCACGCCATCGGAACGCCCGCATGCCCGGTCTCTATTTCGAACAATTCCACGTCGGCCAGAGCTTCGACCACGCCATCCGCCGCACCGTGACGGAGGCCGACAACGTCCTCTTCACCGCGATGACGCACAATCCCGCCGCGCTGCATCTCGACGAGGAATACGCCAAGACCACCGAGTTCGGCGCCCGCATCGTCAATTCGCTGTTCACGCTCGGCCTGATGATCGGCATCTCGGTGCACGAGACGACGCTCGGCACCACCGTCGCCAATCTCGGCATGACGGACGTGATCTTCCCCAAGCCCGTCTTCCACGGCGACACGCTGCATGTGGAGACGACGGTTCTCGAAATCCGCGAGAGCAAATCGCGTCCCACGCAAGGCATCGTCGTCTTCGAGCACAAGGCGATCAACCAGCGCGGCGAGGTCGTCGCCCAATGCAGGCGCAGCGCGTTGATGCATCGGACGCCGGTCGATCCCGGTCTCAAAGAGCGGCAACGCGAGGCGGCCCGCAGGCTGATAGAGTTGGGCGGAAGCGACCCGAATGCGGTTGCAGCTCCTCGCCGACGCCCTTGGACCGATGACGAGAGTCAGTGAACTGACATGATCCTCCGCTCCCTCCTCTTCGTGCCCGCCGACAGCGAGAAGAAGCTCGCCAAGGCGAAAGCCTTGCCGGCCGACGCGCTGATCCTCGATCTGGAGGATTCCGTCGCGCCGCAGAACCGCGTCCGCGCGCGCGGCCTCGCGCGCGAGTTCCTCAAGGAGAAGCACCGCCCCGCGGTCTGGGTGCGCATCAATCCGGTCGGCTCGGACGATTTCGTCGCCGACATGCAGGCCGTTATCGCCGGCGCGCCGGCCGGCCTCGTCGTGCCCAAGCCCGACGGGCCGCAGGACCTGCTCACCCTCGACGCTCATCTCATCACGCTGGAGACGCAGGCCGGCCTCGCCCAGCGCTCGATCCGGCTCCTGCCCGTCGCCACCGAGACGCCGACCGCCGTGTTGTCGCTGCAGGACTATCGTTCGCCGCCGCCGCGCCTCGCCGCGATGAGCTGGGGCGCCGAGGATCTGGCCGCCGCGCTCGGCGCCGCGACCAACCGCGACGCGGCCGGCGAATTCCTCTTTGTGCACAAGATGGTGCGCGCCCTGGTCCTCATCGCCGCCAAGGCCGCCGGGGTCGATGCCATCGAGACGCTGCACGCCGATTTCCGCGACGGCGCCGGTCTCGAACGCGCCGCGCGTGCCGCCCAGCGCGAGGGCTTCTCCGGCATGCTCGCGATCCATCCTGATCAGGTCCCGACGATCAACGCCGCCTTCACGCCGTCAGCGGCAGACGTCGCGCACGCGGAGAAAGTCGTCGCCGCCTTCGCCGCGGGCGCCGGCGTCGCATCGCTCGACGGCAAGATGCTCGACCAGCCGCATCTCAAACAGGCGCGTCATGTCCTCGCTTTGTGTGAGGCATTGCGCTCAAGCAGCGAAGCGGTAGCGCATTAAAGACTCTTGTTGCGGGCCGCCATCCAGCCATAGAGGCCCGCCACCAGCGCCGCGAACACCACGATCCCGATCGGATCGGCGGCCGCGAAATCCGCCGGTACCAGCGCCAGCGGCGCGTCCTTCGCCAGCGCCACGATCAGTCCGGCGAGCAGGACGCCGAACAGGCTCTCGCCGACGATCATCCCTGACGCCACCAGCGTGCCCAGCCGCTCGGCGCGCTGCGGGTTGGCCGCGCGATGGGCGCCGCGATTGTAGAAATGCCCGATCACCGCGCCGAGCGTGATCGGCAGCGTCGCCGACATCGGCAGATAGATGCCGATCGCCACCGCCAGCGGCGGCAGGCGCAGCCACTTCAAGAGGCCCATCGCCTCGTCGGCGATCACCATGGCGACGCCGAGCGCCACGCCGATCCCGATCATCGTCCAGTTCAGATTGTGCCCGATCACGCCCTCGGCCAGCGCGGCTATCAACACCGCCTGCGGCGCGGCCAGCGCGTGCGCCGTCGCGTGCGGCGCGCCCGCGAAGCCATAGGCGTGCGCCAGGAGATTGAGCACCGGCGGGATCACCGCCGCGCCCGCCACCACGCCGACCAGGAGCGCGATTTGCTGCCGCCACGGCGCCGCGCCGACGAGCTGGCCGGTCTTCAGGTCCTGCAGATTGTCGTTGGAGATCGTCGCCACCGCGAACACCACCGCCGTCACGATCAGCGCGAAGGCGACCAGCGGCCGCGGCGGGCCGGGCAGGGCGACGAGCAGCAGAAGTCCGGCGCAGGAGACAACGGTGAGAATGCCGACGCTGCTGATCGGGCTGTTGGACGAGCCGAGCAGCCCCGCCATGTAGCCGCACACCGCCGCGATCAGAAATCCCACGATCAGCACGAAGGGCAGCGACGCCAGCGTCAGCGTCCAGGCCTGGCCGCCCAGCCCCGCCGCGCTGGCGAAGCTCGCGATGACGAAGGCGGCCAGCGCCAGGCAGGCCAGCGTCAAGCCGCCGATCCAGCCGCCGCTCAGATCGCGGTCGCGCACGTCGATGCCGGCCGCGGTCGTGCCGCGCGCCGAGGCGAGGGTGCTCACCAGCCCGACCATGACGGGCCGCGCCAGCTTGACGAGCGTCCAGATCGCCGCCACCGCGATGGCGCCGGCGCCGATGAAGCGGACCTGGTGGCTCCAGATCGCCATCACATGCGCGTCGAGCGCGGCCGACGGATCCGGCATCGCCGCGGTCAGCACCGGCACCGCCACGCCCCAGCCCAGGATCACGCCGAGCAGTCCAGCGATGCCGACCGACAGGCCGACCAGGTGTCCGGCGCCGACCAGCGCCAGGGAGAAGGAAAAATCGAGCGTTGTGCCGCCCTTGCCGATGGTGAAGAACCGCTGGAATTCGCCCGTCGCGATCTGCGTCGCCGCCACCGCCACCATGCCCAGCGCGGCGAGCGAGCCCAGCACCACGGCCAGGAATCCCTCGCGCGCTTCCGCCGGATCGGCCTTGCTGCCGTCCTCGCGCTCGCCGGCCCCGACCTTCAGAACCTCCGCCGCCGCCACGCCTTCGGGGTAGGGCAGGTCGGAATGGGTGACGAGCGCGCGGCGCAGCGGAATCGTGAACAGCACCCCCAGCGTGCCGCCGCTGAGGCAGATCAGGAACGAGGTCCAGAACGGAAAGCCGGTCCACCAGCCGACGATGACGAGCCCCGGCAGCACGAAGATGATCGACGACAGCGTGCCCGCCGCCGAGGCGACGGTCTGTACGATGTTGTTCTCCAGGATGGTCGAATTGCGGAACGCGCTCAGCACCGCCATGGAGATCACGGCCGCCGGGATCGACGACGCGAAGGTCAGCCCGACCTTCAATCCCAGATAGACGTTGGCGGCGGTGAAGATCAGCGTGATCAGCACGCCAAGGATAAGGCCGCGGATGGTGAGTTCGGCGGCGGGGCGCATGGAGGGGGAGGGCATGGCGACTCTTCGATGGCAGCCGGGCGACGTTACAGGAACGGCCCACCGTTTCACCCTCCCGTTCACGGGAGGGTTGACCGTGAAAGCGCGGCCTCAAGTAGCGTAAGCGGTAGGCCGCGCTTTCCAAAAAAAAGAGGGAGAGCTTTCGCCCTCCCTCTCCTTCGGACGCCGCCGTTTGCCCCCGGCTGCGTCCACGCGGACTGGAAATTACGGGGTCGTCGAATAGTGCACGACCTGCACATTGTTGCCGACCGCCGAGGACGTCACCCCGACGCTGCCGCCGATATTGCGGACCGCCACATTCGCCGTCGAGAACACGTTGGAGGTGTTGGTCTGCGCCAGGTTGGTCGGCGCGTTGGCGGCGTTGGTGTCCTCGGTATAGGTGTTGCCATAGGCGGTCGACTGGACCGCGACGTCGCCCGCGACATTGCTGATCTTGCCGTTGATCTCCGAGCCCGGATCCTGGGCGCCGCAATATTGCTTGCTGTCCACCGCGGTGACGTTGGGATCGGTCGACACGTCGGTCGAGTTGCAGACCGCCGTCCCCGAGATGCTCACGCCGCCGCCGACGCCGTTGACATTGGCCGTGACCGTCGAGCCGATATTGGTGCTCTCGTCGTCCTGGCTCGACTTCACATGGGTGTCGTCGAAGGTGACGGCTTCGAACATGTTGCCCGCGCCCTGGCTCTGGATCACCACGTCGCCGCCGACATTGTTCGCCGTCGTGGTCACGGTGGACCATTGGGCGCCGAAGCTCACTTGGCCGTTCAGGATCGTGCTGCCGGTAGCCGTCGCGGACGAGCCGTTACTCTGACCCGCGAAGGCCGTCGCCGGCAGGATCGCTAGAGCCGTAGTAGCGATAAGGATCTTGGCGAGACGCGTCATTGTTGTGTTCCTCGTTGCGGGCGGTGACGGGATTGTTGTCGTGATGGTCGAGCGGCGGGGTGTGGTCGCCGGCGTCGGCCAGCGGATCGGTGCTGGCGGTGCAGGAGCCGCTGGTGTGGTAGAGCCTGGCGGTCATTTCCAGCACGGCGCGCTCGATCACCGAGCGGACCGCGAGCTGGATCGGCTCCAGGGCGCTCTCGCCCACCGAGGCGTCGAAGAAGTTCGCGCCCAGGAAGTCGAACACGCCGGCCGAGACCTGATGGCCGATGATCTGCTTCTGGTAGGAGATCACGTCGACCACCTGCAGCGTCTTGGTGTCGACCAGGCGAAGATCGAGGCCGACATTCATGACGTACATGTTGCCGCCGACCTGGCCCTTCAGCCCGTTGGTGGCCGTGCCGCCGCCGTCGCCGCTGGCGCCTTCGGAGCGGATGTTGAAGTTCAGCTCGGTGATGCCGCCGACCAGGTAGTAGTCGGAGCCCGGGATCGAGCCGGCGATGATCTGGCGATAGTCCGGGCCGCCGGGCTGGCCGCCCGCCTGGTCCGCGCCGATCAGCTTGTTGTTGGCGTATTTGAGCTCCATCTCGGCGACCGAGGTGTCGAAGCGCTCGACCAGCTGCACGCCGGCCTTGCTGAGCGCGCTCATCGCCATCAGGGCGGCGCCCTGGGTGATCTTGCGGCCCGAATTGTCGCTTTCGGCCTTGCCGGTGTAGTCGGCGATCTGGCCGACCGCGACCTTCAGCGGACGCTGGCCGGTGTATCCGGCCATGCAGCGCAGGGCGGCGGAGTAGGGCGTCTCGTTGGAGATCACCGGCGAGCCGCCGATCGGCGCCGTGTAGCGGCCGGTGATGCTGTCGGCCTGCGGGCTGATGCAGCCGGCGAGCGACAGGCCGGCGATCACGAGGATCAACGGCTGTAGGAGATACTTTTTTCCGCGACGAGTCATGGGAGGGGCTTCCCTTTGGCTTTCTGCTGTTAGTGTCCGTTGACGGTATTGGTGGCTGTCTGATTTCCGTTGTTGGTCTGCACGGCGTTGACGACGACGGTGTTGTTGTTTCCGAGGGTCACGACGTTGAGCTGATTTCCGATGGCCGTTGCCGCACCCGTCGTGCTCGATGCACCGCTCGTGCCAGCGCCCGAGAAGGACGAGCTGACGCCCGAGCCGGCGGCGCCGGCGCCCGCGGCGGGGCCGAAATTGGCGCTGGTGAACACGCCGTTCACCACGGTGAGATTGCCGTTGGCGTCGCGCAGCGAGGTGTTGGGCGGCGCGTTCTCCTGGCCGGCCTGCATGCCATAAGGCGCGTTGTAGTTGCTGGCATTGCTGTAATCGCCGGCCTGGGCGGCCGTGGCGAAAACCGCGAAGGCCGCGGCGGCAATGCAGAACTTGGTGTGCTTGGCCATGTTGGGTCTCGATGCGTGAATGGTTCTGCCACCCAGGTGAGCAACCCCCGTGCCATGGCGCTGCGGCGCGCCCAGGCGCGCCAGCGAATTGTCACGCGGAGCCGCGAAGAACGCGGAGGAAAGCCGGGAATCTCCGCGAACTCCGCGGCTCCGCGCGAGTCATTTGGACCGATCCGCGGTCCGGCGGCCGGGGGCGTGTTTCAAAGCGGCACGCGGCTGCGCTAGTTTGGGGCACACGCCGCCCGGAGACCTTATTGGCCACGCTGGAATTCTTCTTCGACTGCTCCTCGCCCTGGAGCTATCTGGCCTTCACGCGCGTTCAGCCCATCGCGGCGCGCACCGGCGCCGACATCGTCTGGAAGCCGGTCCTGGTGGGCGGGGTGTTCAACGCGGTTAACCGCGAGGTCTATGAGCGCCGGGCCCATCCCGATCCGCGCAAGGCGGCGTACGAGGCCAAGGACCTGCAGGACTGGGCGCGGCTCCTGGGCCTTACCATCGTCATGCCGCCGCCGGTCTTTCCGGTGAAGGCGACGGCCGCGATGCGTTGCGCCCTGGTGGCGCAGGACGAGGGCAAGCTGGTTCCCTTCGCCCGCTGCTGCTTCGAGGCCTATTGGTCGGAGGGCCAGGACATCAGCCTGCCGCATGTCCTGCTCAAGGTCTGCGCGGCGGCGGACCTGGACGGCGAGCACGTGCTGGCGCGCAGCCAGGAGGCCGACATCAAGGATCGCCTCCGGACCAACACCGACGAGCTCATCGCCCGCGGCGGTTTCGGCGCGCCGACCCTATATGTCGGGGGGGCGGACATGTATTTCGGCAACGACCGGATGGAACTGGTGGAAGCGGCGCTGCGCCGCTGAAGGAATAGAGCATCATGGCGTTTTTCCAGGAAACCCGCCCCACGCGCGAGCCCTTTCTGCGCGTGCCGGCCTCCGTCTTGGTCCTGATCGGCGTGCTCGTCCTCGCCCATGTGGCGCGGGTGCTGGCGCCCGCCGCGGTGTCGGATGCCGTCCTGAACCTGTTCGCGCTCGATCCGGTGATCTATTCGGCCAGCGCCTTGAAAGCGCTCGGCGCGCAGATGCCGAGCCTGATCGAGCTTCTGGTCCCGCCCCTCGGCCACGTGTTCCTGCATGCGAACTTCACCCACCTCGCTTTCAACTGCGTGTGGCTGCTGGTGTTCGGGCCGGTGGTGGCGCGGCGCTACGGCCTCGTGATGTTCTACGTCTTCTTCTTCCTGTGCGGCCTGGCCGGTGCCGCCGCCTTTGTCGGCATCGAATGGGGCCAGAATGTCGGCGCCATCGGCGCCTCGGGCGCGATCTCCGGGCTGATGGGCGCCAGCATCCGCATGCTGCGGGTGCGCGAGCCCTGGCTGTTGGGCGCCACCTTGCCGCTGATGCCGCTGCGCTCGAGCCAGGTTCTGGTGTTCAGCGCGGTCTGGCTCGTGGTCAATCTCGTCACCGGGATCATCGGCATCGGCCCGACCGGCACGCTCCAGGCGATCGCCTGGCAGGACCATCTCGGCGGCTACCTCGCCGGACTGCTGCTGGCCGGGCCGTTCGACGTTTATTTCGGCCCTTTGCGGCGTCTTCGCGGCCGCGGTGCTTGAAGCCGGCGCGCGCCATCCTACGTAAAGAGTAGGGTCTTGGCCGTGCCGGTCGGCGCGGCGGCCTCCAGGAGGTTTTGCGATGTCCGATGCGCCCAACAGCACTGGCAATCCGTCGCCCGGCCCGGCGCCGCTGGCACCGGCCCACCCGCCGTTTCCCATCGTCCGGCTGCTCTACGCGTTCGGATATGGGCTGATCGCGTGGTTCGTGCTGCACGTCATCTTCGTTCTCGCCGCCGTGCAGTTCGTGATGATCGCGATCAACGGACGCGCGCATGACGAGATTAAATCCTTCTGCGCATCGCTCCTTCAATATGAGTGGGAGCTGCTCGCCTTCATCACCTTCGTGCGCGACGAACAGCCCTTTCCGATCGGCCCGTTCCCGAAGCATGCGTAAGGAAAACTATTTTCGCATCGCAGCATTTCACTCATCGATGAATGAGTGAATATGTGCTTATGCGAACGCGCTTAGCGCGCGCATAGCGCTCCGTTCGTGTGACATTATCAGCACGAGGCACGCGCGATTTCGTGCGCGCATTATTGCCACGTCGATAATGTTCTTGCTCGCCCGTTGAGCTTGCTCATATCGTTCCAAAGCCGAATTGCGTCGGTCTGGGTCCACTTGGAGAGCGAGTGGGGCGCAATGGGCAATAAGGCGACGAGCTATGCGTCGCCACAACGGGGAGCTCACTATGCCTGCAATGCGTTCGGTCGCGACCGTGCGGCCCGTCACCTTCATCGGTGCTTTGTTGCTGTCGACGGCGTTCACGGCGCCGGCCTTCGCGCAGATCGAAACCGTGGTCGTCACCGCCGAGCGCAAGGCGGAAGACATCCAGTCCGTTCCCATCGCCGTCACCGCCTTCGGCGCGGCGGACCTCGCGTCGCACCAGATCCTCCAGCCGAAGGACCTGCAATTCGCCACGCCGAGCGTGACCTACACCAAGACGAACTTCACCGGCACGAACTTCCAGATCCGCGGCATCGGCACGCAAGTCATCTCCGGCGACGCCGAAGGCGGCATCGCGTTCAACGTCAACGACGTCTATTACGAGGCGGCCGGCGTCGACTCCGGCCTGTACTACGACCTGGAGCGGGTCGAGGTGCTGCGCGGCCCGCAGAGCACGCTGTACGGCCGCGGCGCGACCGGCGGCGCGGTGAACGTGTTCACCGCCAAACCGCATCTCGACGAGTTCTCCGCCTCGGTCGAGGGCAATTACGGCAACTATGACGGTTCGGAGATCAAGGGCATGGTCAACGTGCCCATCATCAACGACGAGCTCGGCGTCCGCCTGGCGGCCGACTGGGTCCGCCATGACGGCTTCTCGACCAACGTCAATCCCGGCGTCACGGACCATCATCCCGATTCGCGCGACGAATGGTCGGGCCGCGCCAGCGTGCGCTGGCAGCCCTGGGACGGCACGACGATCGACATCGTCGCCGACCATGGCGACGAGAACGACACGCGCATGCGCGGCGAGAAGCAGCTTTGCCATTTCGACCCGACCGGCGTGCTGGGCTGCCTGCCCGACGCCGTCGCCTCGCAGCCGGTGAACCTGAACGCGACGTTCTTCAACATTCCCGTCAGCCGGCAGGCGACGGTCGGCGCGTTCGGCGCCGCGCCGCCGGCCGGCATCGGCCCGGCCTTCGCGGCCGCGCTGGGCCTGTTCGACCTGTCGCAGCCCTATGTGGCGCCGGCCGGCGCGGTGCCCTCCGACCCGCGCACGATCAATTCCGACTTCACGCCCTTCACCAAGGGCCGCAGCAACTCGATCAGCGCCGAGTGGAAGCAGACGATCACCGACTGGCTGGATGCCACGCTGGTCGGCGGCTATGCCGACGGCCACCTGGTCAACCAGGAAAGCTACATCAACCAGCCGGGCGCGAACTTCGATCCGGTCACGCTGGCGACCAGCAAGGCCGTCTTCGACGGCGTGCTGGCCCAGCTCGGCACCACGTTCGGGCAGCCCAATTACGCCAATCCCGCGACCGGCCCCTACGCCTTCGTCTTCGCCCATCCCGGCCAGCTGCCGACCTCGAATTTCAACAATCTCGGCATCATCGGCGGCTCGATCAACCGCTACACGTCGAACGAATTCGCCTACGACCAGTCGAACGGCAACAACGTCCAGAAGTCGCTCGAACTGCGCCTGGAGACCAAGCTCGACGGTCCGCTGAACTTCGCGGCGGGCGTCTACTATCTCAACGAGAACGCGCATGGCGACTACTATGTCGGGTCCAACACGCTCGACTACGGCCAGACGCTGTTCGGCGGCATCGGCGGGGCGCAATTGTTCGGCACGCCGCTGCAGAACCTCTGCATCAGCCCGGCCAACGGCAATGGCTGCATCTACGGCACGCCGTGGTACGACAACGACACCGAGCGATCCTTCGTGGAATCCAAGTCGGTTTACGGCGAAGGCTACTGGGACATCGTGCCCGACGAGCTGAAGCTGACGGTCGGCGCCCGCTACACCGAGGACCGCAAGCAGTATGTCGGCCGCATCACGATCTTCAACGGCTTCGTCCCGAACGGCACGACCGACCGCGAGGCCGCGATGGCGCAGCTCGTTTCGTTCGGTCTGGTCGACTTCGACGCCGCGCGTCCGGGCAACCAGAACTTCGAGGAGACCACGAGCAAGTTCGACAAGCTGACCGGCCGCGTCGTCCTGAACTGGACCCCGAAGCTGGACTGGTCCGATCAGACCACGGTCTATGCGTCCTATTCGAAGGGCTACAAGGCCGGCGGCGCCAATCCCGGCATCCAGCCGAACAACCTGACCGGCATTCCGGCCTTCTACGCGCCGGAGTCGATCGACGCCTACGAAATCGGCACCAAGAACACCTTCTTCGACAGCACGCTGCAGGCGAACCTGACCGCCTGGTACTACAACTACGCCAAGTACCAGATCTCCGAGATCCTCGCGAACACCTCGGTCAACGCCAACACGAACGCCTTCCTGAACGGCGTCGAAGGCGAGTTCGTGTGGGCGCCTCCCCAGGTGCCCGGCCTTCAGTTCAACCTGAACACGAGCTGGACGGAGACCAAGCTCGGCCAGGGCGGCCAGATCGATCCGCGCAACCCGACCGGCGGCCTGCCGAACGCGCTGCTGATCAAGGACGGCACGCTGAGCTCGACCAACGCGCAGAACTGCGTTCTCTACTACAGCGGTTCGAACTTCGCGTCCGACTTCGCGACCCTGAGCGCCCTTTCCGGCGGCATCTTCTTCGCCCCGCCGGGCGGCACGAGCGCGCTGGCGGGCGCCGGCGTTCAGCACGCGGCCTTCGGCATCTGCACGCCGTCGGTCCTCAACGGCGCCCTGGCGCCGGCCCTGGCGTTCACGAACTTCTCGACGCAGGGCACGACGGCCAGCCAGCAGCTCGCCGGCGCGGCGGTCAATCTGCAGGGAAATCAGCTCGCCAACACCCCGCCCTGGTCGCTGAGCTTCGGCATGCAATACGGCACCGATGTCGGCGCCGGATATACCTTCGTCGGCCGGTTCGACTACTACTGGCAGGCCGCGATGTGGGGCCGCATCTTCAACGATCCGGCGGACCGCATCCGCAATTTCGGCACCGCGAACCTGCAGTTCACGCTGAACTCGCCGGACGACACCTGGTACGCCCAGATCTACGGCCGCAACATCTTCAACTCCACGAACCAGACCGGCGAATATCTGACGAGTTCTTCGTCGGGTCTTTACACCGGCGCGTTCTACGGCGACCCGCGCATCATCGGCGGCGCCATCGGCGTCCACTTCTGATCGCCGGCCTTCGGCCAACGGAAAGGGCGCCGGTTTCCGGCGCCCTTTTTGTTTGGCCCGGCCGCGACAGGGGAGCCATTTTCTCGGACGCGGCGATGGCCTAGCGTTCGCGCTCCCACGTCCAGGAGGATCCGATGGAAACCCGCAAGCTTGGCAAATCCGGCATCGCCGTCTCGGTCATCGGCCTCGGCTGCAACAATTTCGGCGCCCTGCCGGTCGAGGCGTCGCGCCGCGTCGTCGACCGCGCCCTGGAACTGGGCATCACCCTCTTCGACACCGCCGATGTCTACGGCAATCGCGGCGGCTCGGAGGAGCAGCTCGGCGAGATCCTCGGCGCGCGGCGCAAGGACATCGTGCTGGCGACCAAGTTCGGCATGCCGATGGACGATGCGGGCGCCAAGTCCGGCTCGTCCGCCGCCTATATCCGCGCCGCCTGCGAGGCCAGCCTCAAGCGGCTGAAGACCGACTGGATCGATCTCTATCAGCAGCACCGGCCCGATCCCAACACCCCCGTCGAGGAGACGCTGCGGGCGCTCGACGATCTGGTGAAGGCGGGCAAGGTCCGCGCCATCGGCTCCTCCAACATGCCGGCCGACCAGCTCGCCGCCGCGCACGAGACGTCGCGCAAGAACCGCCTCGCCGCCTTCGTCACCGCGCAAGACGAATACAGCCTCGTGCTGCGCGACGTGGAGCGCGCCTTGGTTCCGACGCTGGAGCAGGAGGGCATGGGCCTGTTGCCCTATTTCCCGCTCGCCAGCGGCCTGCTCACCGGCAAATACCGCCAGGGCGCCGAAATCCCCGCCGACACGCGCTATGCCCGCATGGGCCGTTTCGGCGAGCGCTACATGACGGAGGAGAACTGGCGCATCGTCGGCGGCCTCACGGCCTTTGCCGAGACCCGCGGCCGCACGATCCTGGACCTCGCCTTCGCCTGGCTGCTCGCCCATCCCTGGCTCTCCAGCGTGATCGCCGGCGCCACGCGCCCCGAACAGGTCGAGCAGAACGTCAAGGCGGCGGCGTGGAAACTTACCGCCGACGAACTGGCCGAAGTGAACCGGATTTCCGCGAAGGCCTGAGCGCTATTCCGCCGGCTGCGCGCTGCGGCGGTCGCCGCCGCCGAACACGTCGCGCCAGCGGAAATGGCCGACCTGGTCGCCCAGCCGGTCGAGATAGGTGTAGATCACCGGCGTGATGTAGAGCGTCAATAGCTGCGACACGAGCAGCCCGCCGACCACCGCGAGGCCGAGCGGCCGGCGCGCTTCCGATCCGGCGCCGAAGCCGATCGCCACCGGCAGCGTGCCCATCAGCGCCGCCATGGTCGTCATCATGATCGGGCGGAAACGCACGATCGCCGCCTCCACGATCGCCTTTTCCGGCGGGACGTGCTCGCTGCGCTGCCGGTGCAGCGCGAAGTCGATCATCATGATGGCGTTCTTCTTGACGATGCCGATCAGCATGATCATGCCGACAAAGGCATAGATCGACAGCGGCGAATCCGATCCGGTGATCCCCATCGTGAAGAGTTGGTGGAACAGCCACAGCGTGAGCAGCGCGCCCACCGCGGCAGAGGGCAGGCCGGACAGGATGGTCAAGGGATGGATGAAGCTCTCATAGAGGATGCCGAGGATGATGTAGACGGTGATGAGCGCGATCGCGAGCAAAAGGCCCATATTGCTCAGCGAGCTCTGGAACGCCTGCGCCGTGCCCTGGGCCGAGCCGAGGATCGTGTCGGGGATGTCCAGCTTGGCCTGGACGCGGTTGATGGCGGTCAGCGCGTCGCCCAGCGAATAGCCCTTGTCCAGGTTGAACGAGATCGTCACCGCCGGAAGCTGGCCCTGGTGGTTCACGGTCAGCGGCATCGTGCCCGGCGTCAGCTTCACCACCGAGCTCAGCGGCACCAGCGTCGTGCCGTCCGCCCCGGTCAGATAGAGGCGCCGCAGATCGGCCAGCGCGTACTGGTATTGCGGCAGCAATTCCATGATCACGTAATACTGGTCGGCCGAGCCGTAGATCGTCGACACCTGTTCGGTGCCGAAGGCGGCGCCGAGCGCGGTCTCGATCTTGGCGGGCGTGACGCCCAGCGACGCCGCCTTGTCGCGGTCGATCGCGACATTGACCGACGGCGCCGAGAGGTCGAGGTCGGTCGTCACGTCGAGGAAGCCCGGCGTCGCGGCCAGCGCGTTCATCAGCTTCAGCGAGGATTGCTGCAGAAGGTCCTGGTCGAGGCCCTGCAGCGTGTACTGGTAGAGCGATTTGGATTGCCGCCCGCCGATCTGGATCGCCGGCGGGTTCTGCATATAGGTGTTGATGCCCGGCACGGAGCCGAGCTTGGGGCGCAGTTCGCGGATGATCTCGTCCGCCGACGGCCGGTCGCCCTGGTTCAGCGTCAGGAGCAGCGTTCCGGTGTTGGTGCCCGAGCGCGAGCCGCCGCCGCCGACGAAGGACATCACCGATTTCACGCCCTTCTGCCTGGCCGCGATCGCCGCGACCTTCTGCTGATAGGTCGACATCGCGGCGAAGGAGGTGCGGTCGGAGCCTTCGGTCTGCGCCCGGATCATCCCCTGGTCCTCGGTCGGGATGAAATCGAGCGGCACCGCGTAGAACAGGCCGACGGTGGCGAACAGGCTCGCGAAGAACAGGATCAGGATGAAGCCGCGATGCGCCATGCTCCAGCCCAGGCTGCGCTCATAGCCGCCCTGGACGTTGTTGAAGATCCGCTCGCTGCGCTCGTAGAAGCCGCCCGGCTTGTGCGCCTTGGCCGGCTTGAGGAAGCGGCTGGACAGCATCGGCGTCAGCGTCACCGACACGATGCCCGACACCACGATGGCAAGCACGATGGTCACCGCGAATTCGTGCAGCAGCCGGCCGACGATGCCGCCCATGAAGACGAGCGGGATGAACACCGCCGCCAGCGACACCGTCATCGAAAGGATGGTGAAGCCGATTTCCCGCGAGCCCTTGAGCGCGGCTTCGAGCGGCTTCTCGCCCTCCTCGATGTGGCGCACGATGTTCTCGAGCATCACGATGGCGTCGTCGACCACGAATCCCACCGACAGCGTCAGCGCCATCAGCGACAGATTGTCGAGGTTGTAGCCGAACAGCGCCATGCCGGCGAAGGTGCCGATCACCGCGATCGGCAGCGCCAGCGACGGGATCACGGTCGCCGACAGGTTGCGCAGGAAGATGAAGATCACCAGCACCACCAGCACCGCGGCGATCAAAAGCGTGCTCTGCACGTCGGCGACGGAGGAGCGGATGAGCTGGCTGCGGTCGTAGATGATGTCGAGCGCGAGCGAGGCCGGAAGCTGCTTGGAGAAGGCCGGCAGGATCGCCTTGATCTCGTCCACCACCTCGATGGTGTTGGAGCCCGGCTGGCGCTGCACCGCCAGCACGACGGCGGGCTGGCCGTTGAACCAGCTATAGGCGAGGTTGTTCTGCACGCTGTCGATGGCGCGCCCGACGTCCTTGACCCGCACCGGCGCGCCGTTCTGATAGGCGATCGCCTGGTTGTTGAAGGCCGCGCCCGTCATCAACTGGCCGTTGGTATGGATCAGTGTCGCCTGGGTCGGGCCGTTGAGCTGGCCGGTCGCCTGGTTGACGTTGGCGTTGGCCAGGGCGCCCGCCACCGCGTCGATGCCGATGCCGCGCGCCGCGAGCTGCGCCGGATCGATCTGCACCCGCACCGCGAATTTCTGCGAGCCGTAGACGTTGACCTGGGCCACGCCGTTCAGCGTCGAAATCTGCCGCGCCAGCAGCGTCTCGGCGTATTTGTCGACCTCCGACATCGCCAGCGCCGGCGAATGCAGCGCGATGAAGATCACCGGCTGGTCCGACGGATTGACTTTGCGGATGGTGGGCGGCGTCGGCATGTTGGTCGGCAATTGCCGGCTCGCCGCCGAGATCGCCGACTGCACGTCCTGCGCCGCCGCGTCGATGTTGCGGTCGAGGTCGAATTGCAGCGTGATCGAGGTCGAGCCCGCGGCGCTCGACGAGGTCATCGAGCTGATGCCGGCGATGGTCGAGAACTGGTTCTCCAGCGGCGTGGCGACCGCCGAGGCCATGGTGTCCGGATCGGCGCCGGGCAGGCTCGCCGACACCGTGATGGTGGGGAAATCGACGTTCGGCAGCTCGCTGACCGGCAGGCTGGAATAGCCGAACAGGCCGAAGATCACGAGCGCCGCCATCAGCAGCGTCGTCATCACCGGCTTTTCGATGAACTGCGCCGAGATGTTCATGGCCGGGCTATTTCTGCTGCGTCGGGGCGCGCGAGACCTTCACCGGCTTTCCGGCGACCACCTTGAGCTGGCCGTCCGTGATCACCGCGTCGCCGGCCTTGACCAGGCCCTGGATCGCCGCCGACGTGCCGTCGTCGCTGATGACCTTCACGGTCACCATTTGCGCGACACCGTTCTTCACGACATAGACGAAGCTGGTGTTCGGCCCGAGGTTGACCGCGTCGTGCGGCACCGTCGTGGCGCCCTTGATCGTGTCCAGCACCACGCCGACATCGACGAGCTGGCCGGGCACCAGGGCCTCGTTCTCGTTGGCGAAGGTCGCGCGCAGCTCGATCGTGCCGGTCTGGTCGCTCACCTGGTTGCCGACGAAATCGACCGTCGCGGTCAGCGGCGTCCCGCCGCCCTGCGGCGTCAGCGTCGCCACCATGCCCTGCGTCGCCAGGCGCTTCTGGATGCGCGGCAGGTCGGCCTGCGGCAGGGCGAAGGAGATCTTGATCGGCCGCATCTGGGTGATGACGACCAGCGTCGAGGCCGCCGGGTTGGTGACGCCGACCGAGGTCATGCCGCTGCCGCTGGGCGTGATCTGGTTGCCCGGCTGGATCATGATCGCGCCGGTCTTGCCGTCGATCGGCGACCGGATCTGCGTATAGCCCAGGTTCAGCCGCGCCGCGTCGACATTGGCCTTGGCCACCAGATAGGCAGCCTCGGCGTCGTCGGCGTCCTGCGGCGCCACCGCCTTCTGGGTCAGCAGGCGTCCGTAGCGCGCCGCCTTCTGCTGCGCCGTGCCGAGCGTCGCCTCGGCGTTGTCGAGCGCGGCGCGGAACGGCCCGGGATCGATCTGGAACAACAGGTCGCCGCGGTGCACCGTCTGGCCCTCGACGAAATACGCCTTCAGGAGCTGGCCCTGCACCCGCGCGGTCAGCTGCACCGTGGCCGGCGAGACCACGGTTCCGATCGTGTGCTCGACGACGGAAAGGTCCTTCTTCGCGGCGCGCTGCACCACCACCGGCGGCGCCGGCGTGGCGCGCGGCTTGGCCCCGCCCAACAGCGGCAGCACGACGAAAATCACCAAGGCCGCCAAAAGGACGGCGCCGAGGATGCCCAGGATCAGGCGCAGGCGGGAACTCGCCGCCGCATTGCCGCGGCGGACCCGGTCTGGAATGCCCTGCGCGGCGTCCGGCACCGACTCGAAAGAGCTGGGAATGCGGATATTCATTCGTGTGTCGGTCCGTCGGCCTCAAATCATGGCATGGGCTTGGGCCAAATACCCGCCACCCCGGCAAAAGGTTGCCGGGCCCGCACCCCCACGCTGTCCTTAGCACGGCCTTGGCCAATTTCCAGACCGGCAATGTCTTAAACTGTCGCCCGGCCCCGTTTGCCTGTTAAACCGGTCATATAACTGTCTTTTTTGCAATGTTGGGCGCTCAAAACCGCGTGAGGGCAAAACTGTCTTGCGGCCTCGGTTGCCCCGGCCGGGGCACGCCTATATAAGCCCGCCCTTCTCGAACGAGCGCCCCATGGACATCCGCAACATCGCCATCATCGCCCATGTCGACCATGGCAAGACCACGCTCGTCGACCAGCTCCTCAAGCAATCCGGCTCGGTGCGCGAGAACCAGCACATGGAAGAGCGCGCCATGGACTCCAACGACCTGGAGCGCGAGCGCGGCATCACCATCCTGGCCAAATGCACCTCGGTGGAGTGGCACACCACGCGGATCAACATCGTCGACACCCCCGGCCACGCCGATTTCGGCGGCGAGGTCGAGCGCATCCTCTCCATGGTGGACGGCGTGGTGCTCCTGGTCGACGCGGCCGAGTCCGTCATGCCGCAGACCAAATTCGTGCTCTCCAAGGCCCTGAAACTGGGCCTCAAGCCCATCGTGGTGATCAACAAGATCGACCGATCCGACGCCCAGCCCAAGGAGACGCTGGAATCGATCTTCGACCTGTTCCTCGCTTTGGAAGCCAATGACGACCAGCTCAACTTCCACTATCTCTACGCCTCGGGCCGCAATGGCTGGGCGGTGAACGAGCTCACCGACGAGCACCGCAATCTCGATCCTCTGTTCAAGCGCATCGTCGAAGACGTGCCGCTGCCCAAGCCGCTGGCGCTGGCCGGCGACGATCATCCGTTCAAGATGCTGGTGACGACGCTGGAAGCCGACAATTTCCTCGGCCGCATTCTCACCGGCCGCATCGAATCGGGCGCCATCACCGTCAACCGCCAGATCAAGGCGCTGAACCGCGAGGGCGGCGTGGTCGAGCGCGCCCGCGCCACCAAGCTCCTGGCCTTCCGGGGCCTGGCCCGCGTGCCGGTGGAACGGGCCGAGGCGGGCGATCTCATCGCCATCGCCGGCCTGCAAAACGCGACGGTCGCCGATACGCTTTGCGACATCTCCGTCGAGGAACCCATCCAGGCCCAGCCGATCGACCCGCCCACTTTGGCGATGACGGTCTCGGTGAACGACTCGCCGCTCGCCGGCCGCGAGGGCGACAAGGTGCAGTCCCGCGTCATCCGCGACCGGTTGCTGCGCGAGGCCGAGGGCAATGTCGCAATCAAGGTCAACGAGACCGGCGAAGGTTCCTTCGAGGTCGCCGGCCGCGGCGAGCTCCAGCTCGGCGTCCTGATCGAAACCATGCGCCGCGAGGGCTTCGAGGTCTCGATCAGCCGCCCGCGCGTCTTGTTCCAGGCCGGCGAGAAGGGCGAGCGCCTGGAACCGATCGAGGAAGTCACCGTCGACGTCGACGATCCCTATACCGGCGTGGTGATCGACAAGATCTCCCAGCGCAAGGGCGAGATGCAGGACATGCGCCCGACCGGCGCCGGCAAGACGCGGATCATCTTCAACGCCCCGTCGCGCGGCCTGATCGGCTATCACGGCGAGTTCCTCACCGACACGCGCGGCACCGGCGTGATGAACCGCATGTTCAAGGAATACGCGCCGCACAAGGGAACCGTGCAGGGCCGCATCAACGGCGTCCTGATCTCGACCGGCGACGGCGAGGCAGTGGCCTATGCGCTGTGGTATCTGGAGGAGCGCGGCAAGCTCTTCATCGTGCCGGGCACCAAGGTCTATCAGGGCATGATCATCGGCCAGAACGCCAAGGACAACGACCTGGAAGTGAACCCGCTGAAGGCCAAGCAGCTCACCAACATCCGCACGACCTCCAAGGACGAGGCGGTGCGGCTGACGCCCATCGTGCCGATGACGCTGGAACAGGCGATCGCCTATATCGAGGACGACGAGCTGGTCGAGGTGACGCCGCAGTCGATCCGCATCCGCAAGAAGGCGCTCTCGCCCCACGACCGCAAGCGCGCCTCGCGGACCGAGGCGGTCTAGGGACGGCCGACCTTCACGCCGGTCTTGCGATGGCTGGCGTAATAGAGCCGCAGCACCCAATTCATCTTGGTCTGCCAGCCCTTGCCTTGGGCCTTGAACCATTTCACCACGTCGTCGTCGAGGCGGATGGTGACGCTCTTCTTCGTCGCGAAGCCCGGAAAGAGTCCGATATAGGTCGGTCCTTTGTAGTCGGCCGGCAATTCCGGAATATCGCTCGTGTCGATCTGGTCGTCCGGCATTTCAGCCAAGGCCTTGAGCCGTTCACGCTGCTCTTCGGTCAGCTTAGGGAGCTTCTTCGTAAACTTTACTCTCACGAGGTGTTGCTCTCCGCGCCGTGATGATGCGGTAGATTTCGGTTTCGCCTTCTTCGCGGATGGTGTGTGAGACGACGTGGAGAACTCCATCGATCGCCCCTGTCGTGCGCCAGCGGATTTCTCCATGTTCGTCACCTTCGATATCAAGCCGCCTCAGCGGATCATGGAAAAGCCGAATGGCATCTTCGAATGTCAAACCGTGCTTCCGCCGATTCGACTCCGACTTCCTCGGATTCCACTCGAATTCGAGCACTACGATATCTCCCCGCCGCCGTAGTTACAAGTGTACGTACATTACGCCTCCCGTTTCAGCCCCAGCCGTCCCGCCACCAGATTGTCCACCATCCGCTTGGGCAGCGCGCCCACCAGGAAGTTCTGGAACGGGTTGGGCGTCACCGTGTAGCGCACCTTCGGCTTGGGCGTGGTCAGCGCGATCCACACCTGCTCGCCCAGGACTTCCGGCTTCAGCCCCTTGCGGCCGAGCTCGAGCATGTACGACTTCACCGCCGTCAGGGACTTCACATAGGGCGTGTTGGCGTAGATGGCGGGATCGACGCTGTCGGCCTTGTCCCAGATCGGCGTCGCCACCGCGCCCGGCGCCACCACGATCACGTCGATGCCGAAGATCATCAGCTCGCGGCGCAGCGCCTCGCTCATCCCTTCGAGCCCGAATTTCGAGGCGCTATAGGGCCCCATGAACGGGTTGGCGTTCTTGCCGCCGACCGAGGAGATCATCACGATCCGCCCCGGCGCGCCCTGGCGCGACCGGTCGGCGCCGAGCAGCGGCGCGAAGGCCTGGGTGACGACGAGTTGCCCCGTCAGGTTGACCGCGATCTGCTGCTTGAAGTCGTCGAGCTTGAGATAGAGCAGGGGCCCCGCCACCGCGATCCCGGCATTGTTCACCAGCCCGGCCAGCGTCTCGCCGCCCAGCGCCGCGGCGACCTGCTCGGCGCCGCGCGCGACCGCCGCCTCGTCGGTGACGTCGAAGATCACCGGCACGAAATTCGCCCCGAACTCCTTTTTCAGCCTTTCGCCGTCGGCCTGCTTGCGCACGCTGCCGAACACGCGGAAGCCCTTGGCGATCAGCACCTGCGCGATGCCCCATCCGATGCCGGTGGATGACCCGGTGACGACGATGCTTTTCATGGCGGTGCCCCTCTGTTGCCTGACGTGCAATATAGTGCGGTTCTGGAGATTCCGATGACCGTTCCCGCCGAGACCGTCGCTTTCGCCCATCGCCTCGCCGACGCGGCGGGCGCGGTGATCCGCCCCTATTTCCGCCAGCGGCTGGACATCGCCGACAAGCGCCCGGTGATCCAGGGCCAGGAGGTTTTCGACCCCGTCACCGAGGCCGACCGGAACGCCGAAAAGGCCATCCGCGCCATCATCGACGCCGAGCGGCCCGACGACGGCATCCTCGGTGAGGAATTCGGCGAGAAGAACGGCGCCAACCGCCTGCGCTGGGTGCTCGATCCGGTGGACGGTACGCGCGCCTTCATCAACGGCCGCCACGAATGGGGCTCGCTGATCGCGCTGGAGGAAGACCGGAAGCCCGTGCTCGGCGTGCTCGACCAGCCCTGGATCGGCGAGCGCTTCGTCGGCGCCAACGGCCGGGCGGAGCTGCATTTCAGGGGCGCGATCACCCCGCTCCAGGTCCGCAAGGGCGTCGAACTCAAGGACGCCATCCTCTGCGCCACCCATCCCGACGCCTTCTACAAGGAGGGCGAATGGGCCGCCTTCCGCCGCGTGCAGAAGACGGCCCGCCTCACCCGCTGGGGCGGCGACTGCTACATCTTCGGCACCATGGCGCTGGGCTTCTGCGACGTGATCGTGGAATCGACCTTCCACCGCTGGGACGTCGCCGCCCTGATCCCGCTGATCGAGGGCGCCGGCGGCATCATCACCGACTGGCAGGGCGGAAGCTGCGCCGAAGGCGGCCAGGTGCTGGCGGCAGGCGATGCGCGGCTGCACGACGAGGTCATGGCGTTGTTGAACGCCTAGCATTTCCTCCCTCGCAATAGCGGAGGAGAAACTAGAGCCGTTTCGTGGATTGAATTATTGAAAAACAATCGTCATCGCCCGCTTCATGCGGGCGATCCAATTTGGCGCCGAGAAAAATTGGATTGCCCGGACAGGCCGGGCAATGACGCTCTCTATTTGGGTAATTTCGAACCGAAAAAGGGCTAGACGTTGTTCGCCGCCGCGAAATCGTCGAACGCCTTCCAGAACCGGGTGCGGATGGAATCGTTCTCCATCAGGATCTCGTGCTCGGAATCCTCGAACTCGACATAGGTCCCGTGCGGCAGGCGGTGCGCGAAATCGCGGATCGCCGGCGTCAGGCAGATGCGGTCCTTGCCCGCGCCGCACACCAGCACCGGCGCCTCGATCGCCTCGGCATAGCCGGGCGCCATCTCCATCGCCATCGAGGCCGCCGCCGCCTTCAGCCAGCCCCAGGTCGGTCCCGCGAGCCGCAGTTCGGGATTCCTGACGATCAAATTCTGCGCCCGCGCCCAGCGCAGGCGGTCCGACGTCACCAGATTGTCCTCGAATGTCAGCTTGAGCGGATCGCGCCCCTCCATGCCGAGCACCCATTCCTGCGAGCGGCCGAGCCCGTTCATCGCCGCCGTCATCAGGTTCGCCGCCCAGGCGGGCGTGCCGCGGGTGGAGATCGCCTGCATCGGCGCGCTGAGCGCGGCGCCCGAGAACACGCGCGGCCGGTCATGCAGCGTGCGCAGCAGGATATGCGCCCCCATCGAATGGGCCAGCGCGAAAGGCGCGCCGCCGCCGAGCGGGCGCACCACCTGGTCGAGGAACGTCGCGAGGTCCTCGTCGAACTCGGCGAAATCGCGCACATGGGCCTTGCGCGTATCGGCCACCGCGCGGCTCGATCCGCCCTGGCCGCGCCAGTCGAAGGTCGCCACGATGAAGCCGCGCGCCTGCAATTCGCCGATCACCTCGCCGTATTTCTCGATGAACTCGGTCTGGCCGTGCAGCAGCACCAGGACGCCGCGCTCGGCCGCGCCCGGCGCCGGCGCGAACAGCGCGGTGCGCAGCCGCGCCGCCGACGGCGTGACGATGAAATGGGGCGAGAAGACCGCTGCGCTCATGATGGACGGCGAACAGCCTTCCCATTCGCCTTTCGCATCGTTCAGCCGCCGGCCTTTTGCAGGATGGGGTCGAGCTTCATGGCAAGGCCCATGTCGCCCGCGACGCGCAGCTTGCCCTGCATGAAGGCCGAGGTCGGGTCGAGCTCGTGGCGGACCATCTTGCCGAAATCGTCGAGCGACAAAGTCAGCGTCGTGTCGGCCGACTTGCCGGCGCCGTCGCTCACCGAATTGGGCGTCGATTTTCCGTCGACCAGCACGCTGCCGTCGGCGCCGAAATCGAATTTCAGCGTGCCGCCGAGCCCGGAATTGGCGCCGATGGCGCCGGCCATCTGCTCGATGATCTGCTGTACCGCTGGCGAGCTCATGACGGTTCCTTCTCGAAAGCGCGTCTGCCGGGGTCGGGCAGGAATGGGCCGGGATTATTAGCATTTGCGCCCTGTGAGACAACTGGCCGCCGCCAGATTGCATTGCCGGCGCAAAGGGCAGAACCTGCAATGCGGAAGGACCGGGACGCGACATGTCCGCGACGGATCACCAGATGCTGGCGGCGTTGTTCACCCAGGAAAGCAGGCCCGACGATCGCGATCGGCCGATGCGGCGCGCGCGCATCGCATGAGCGCCGCGGGCAAGGACGACGAAGAGAACCCGGCCGCCGCCAGCGCGTTGCCGTCGCATGCCGCCGAAGCGCGCGACGGCCTGGGGACTTTTTGCTTCTATCTGCATTTCGCGGTGATGTTCTACATCGTGCTGGGCTGGGCGGCGCCGTTCCGCGATGCGCTCGTGTTCTATCTTTTCTTCCTGCCTTTCGTCGTCCTGCAGTGGCTGTTCAACGAGAACTCCTGCGTGCTGAACAACATCGAATCGCTGATCCGCGTCGGCCGGTGGCGCGATCCGCACAACGAGGAAGAGGGCGCCTGGCTGCGGACGCTGGCGACGAACCTGTTCGGCCATCCATTCAAGGCCTGGCACATCGAGGTCTTCACCTATTTCGTTCTGGCCGTGGTCTGGGCCGCCGGCTTGAGCCATCTCATCTGGTGGTGAATTTCGAACTATTCGTTTCCGCGCGCGCAACGGCTTTGCTAGTCTTCGGCGCCCCGCAGAAGGATGGGACGGTGCGTTTCGACAAGGCCGCGGTCGCACGGGCGCTCGCGGAATATTCATTCTCGCCGGACAATCAGCGGTTCCTTCGCTATTGGCTTTCGCTCTGGACGGATGACGGCGTCGCCCTTGCCGCCGCGCCCGATGCCGCCGAAGCGCGGAGCATATCGCGCAACTGCATCACCTTCGTTCTGGGAGAAGACGGCGGCGTTCGCCTCGGACGTGTCGGCGAGGCGATCGCCATTGCGCTGGGGCACGCCGCCCTGGACGCGGACATTCTTGCCATGGCGCGGCCGGAGCAGCGCGATGTGCGTCTGGATCGGTTCACCCGGACGGCGTCCGGAACGCTCTTCCGCTACCGGCGGCGCGCGGTGCGCCCCGACGGACGGGCCGTGCTGCTGGAGGAAATCGCGGCCCCGCTCGCCGGTCCGTCCGCGGCCGGCGCGCGCCAGACCGTGACCCATATCGACATTTCGGTGCTCCGCCCCGCGGGGCGCGTCCGCGTCACGCCCGAATTGTTCGAGACGGTGGAACTGGCCGATCCGCTGCTCGACCTGGCGGATTTCCGCCTCCCCTCCGCCCCTTGAACCCTTTGGCACTCCTCCCCACCTATTGCTAGCCGGTCGGCCCGTTGGGCGTACGGCGCTTGAAACGGCCTCGGTCCATGGTGGACGGGGCCTTGAAATTGCAACGCTTTCAGGAGGTTGTAACCATGCGTGATTTTACCCCCTATTTCCGTTCGACCGTCGGCTTCGACCATCTGTTCAACATGCTTGACCAGGCCGTCGACGCGGGCAACGGCTATCCGCCCTACAACATCGAGCGCACCGACGAGACGCATTATCGCATCTCGGTCGCCGTCGCCGGCTTCGGCGAAAAGGACCTGGCCGTGGAGGTACGCGATGGCGTGCTGACGCTGACGGGCAAGCGCGAAGAGGGCGCCAAGTCCGCCTATCTGCACCAGGGCATCGCCGGCCGCGCCTTCGAGCGCCGCTTCCAGCTCGCCGAGCATGTGGAAGTCCGCGCCGCGAAGCTCGAGAACGGCCTGCTCCACATCGACCTGGAGCGCGTCGTTCCCGAAGAGAAGAAGCCGCGCAAGATCGCGATCAACGCGCCCGAGCTGAAGGCCATCGAGGGCCAGGCCAAGGCCGCCTAATCGCGACGGTCCATCGCCGAATGGGAAAGGCCGGGCGGCAACGCCCGGCCTTTTCGTCTGGCGCGCCGCCGCCTCTTTACACGGAAAAGTTGAAAGTGCTTCACTCTGATCCGAATCGGGGGGCGGGTTGGATTCGGGGCACCGGCTGAAGTTGACGATTTATGCGGTTGTGGGGCTGTTGGGCTCTGTCGCCACATACTTTGCCAGCTTCGATATCTTTGCCATCATGTTTCGCGGCCAAGGCGTGTTGGCTACGATTTCGTTCGTCTATTTCTTTTTGTTTCTCACGATCATTTTTATCATCTGGGCGTATCGGACCTTCGAGACGATCCGCAAAGAAAAATACGCGAACATCGCGAGCGACGTTCACCAGATCAACCATTTAATTCGCAACTTTATCAGCAAATACTCTGATTCGGATCAAAGTCCGGCGACCGCGCGCGAGTATACGGATCACCTTCGTGCGATGCGCGACGACCTGAAAGACGTATGTGATCGAATTGCAAATTTGTTCTCGATGATAACGAGTACGAGTTGCCGGTGCGCGATAAAATCATTCTACAATATTGGGGATAATCTCTATCTTTACGCACTTTGCCGGGACAGAAAGAGCAACAACGCGGTCTTTGAGCTCGATCTCCGCCGCCGGCGAGAAAATCACGATCCGCTCCTGGCCAATAATGCATTTGCGCGCGTTTCACGTGGAGAAAACGGTCGATGGCACTTCATGTCGGCCAATGTACAAACAGAGAGCAACGCTCATTTCACGAGCATCTCAGCGTACCAAAATTTGGTCGAAAATCGCCGGCCGCAGCGCTTTCTTGAGCGGCTGTTCGAGAACTCCCCAGGATTGCCATACAAGGCGCTAATGGCCTGCGCCGTACGGCAGGGTCCAATAGACGGAATTGGGGACAACCGCTCTGAGCTTCGTGGGATAGTCCTTGTGGACAGCGAATCGCGCGGCGTCTTTGTCGAACGTTGGGACATTCAGCTCCTATTTTCGTTCGCCGACGCGCTCTATCATCCATTGACAATTTATCGGGAGACTGAGGAAACCGCGGCGGCGGCAGGCGCTTCGCTGCAACCTCGAGAAAATGGGCTTCAGGGTTAGGGAAATAAAAAGCCTATGGGGCTTTTACTGACCGGATGTCATCCTATATAGGAGGCGACATGGCTAAGACGCACAGTGCTTCGGTACCGGCTCCCGTCAGTGCTGGGGAGAAGCCGGTTGATCCCTGCGGTATCGTCGTTGTTCGCGACAGCCGGAATACCTTTCGCGTCGAGAGTGCCGGAATGGGCTATTCGACCGCTTCGACGTTGGTCCGCCCCTCGCCTCAGCAGCTGGCTTATCCCGTCAAAAGCTCGCAGTGACGGTCGGGATTCGGCTCTCTGCACGCCGCCTAGGCTGAAGATTCTGCAGGGCCATTCGGCCCTCTAACAAGATGACAGGGCCGGGTATCGGAGCTACTGATACCGGGCCCTTTTGTTTGTGACCGCTTCGCAATGCCCTCCTGGCAGAGTTCCTTTGTCGATCGTTTGCGCCGCATGGGACGCCCCAAGGGCGCCAGCGCCGAAACCGACATCGCCGAGCTCCGCCGCCAATACACCTATATCTCCGACCATTTCGGCGCTCCGCCGCGCGAGGCGGTGTTCGAGCCCGCCCAGGTCGGCCCCCTGAAGGGCGAATGGGTGCGCCTGCCCAATTCCTCGCCGGACCGGTTGATCCTTTATTTCCACGGCGGCGGCTACATCGCCGGATCGCCCGAGACCCACCGCGCGCTGATTGCCCGCCTGGCGCAGGCCGGCGAGGCGACGGCGTTCTCGCTCGCCTATCGCCTGGCGCCGGAATTCGGCTTCCCGGCCGCGGTGCGCGACGGGATCGACGCCTACCGCCATTTGATCGGCAAGAACGTCTCGCCGAGCCAGGTGATCCTGGCCGGCGACGGCTCGGGCGGCGGGCCTCGCCTTCGCGGTGCTGCATGCCGCGCGCAACGCCAATCTGCCGATGCCGGCCGGCTGCGTGGCGATGTCGCCCTGGGCCGACCTGTCGCTCTCCGGCTGGTCGGTGCTGCAGAACGCCAAGTCCGACAACGTACTGAACTGGGAACTGCTGTTCGTCAGCGCGCGGCATTACCTGAAGAAGACCAATCCGTCCGATCCCTACGCCTCGCCGGCCTTCGCCAATTTCAAGGATTTCCCGCCGGTCATGGTCCATGCCGGCAGCCTGGAGATGCTGCGCGACGACGCCTCGCGGATCGGCGACCGCGCCGCCGATGCCGGCGTGCCGGTCAGCGTGGAGATCTATGACGGGATGCAGCACCTCTTCCAGGCGAGCCGCCATGTGCCCGAAGCGAAGGTGAGTCTCGCGCGCCTCGGCCAGTTCATCCGCAGCCGCACGTCCGTGCAGGCGAACGCCGCGCAGTGAGCGCGATAGGGCCGAACAACTTCGTTCGGCCCGTGATTGCGCGACAATAAAAAAGCTATTGCGCCGCCGTCAGCTTGTCGCTTTCCGCGAACACCATCGGCAGCTTGGTGCCCTGCGTGTCGGCGTCGGTCAGGTCGGCGTCGCGCAGATCGGCGTCCGTCATGTTGGCATAGGCGAGGTCGGTCGCCTGGAAGCGCACGCGCCGCAGATCCGCGCCGCGGAAATCGGCGTAGCGCGCCACCGCGCGGTCCATCCGCGCCGGCAGGAGCCGCGCGTCGGAGATCATCAGCGGCCCGATCCGCGCGTCGCGGAAATCGGCATGGGCGAGCCTGGCGCCGACGAAATTCACCCCGCGCAGGTCGGCGCCGCCGAACTTGCAGGAGCGCAGATCGGCGCCGGAGAGATTGCTCCCCTGCAGCGACGCGCCTTCGAGGTTCAGCCCATAGAACAGCGCGCCCGGCGCGATCAGCGCGGTCAGCGGCCGCTGCCCGAGCGAGGTCACCGCGCGCAGATCCATGTTGGAAAGATCGGCCGGCTTGCCCTCGCGGCCGTCGGTGTCGACCCAGCGGCCGTGCTGCTCCAGCAATTCCTCGATCGGCACGGAGAGTTCGTCCGGCAGCTTGCCCACCGCCTGCTCGGTCAGCGTCTCGCTGAAATCGGCGCCCTGCGTCACCGCGAAATCGAGGCGGCAGCCGACCAGGATCGCGCCGTTGAGGTCGGCGCCCGTCAGGTTGCAGCCGGAGAGGTCGGCGTTTTCGAGATTGGCGCCGGTCAGCCGCGCCTGGCGCAGATTGGCGCGCACCAGCCGGCAGCCCTTCATGATCGCGTCGGTGAAATCGGCCTGCACCGCGATGGCGCCCGACATCTTGGCGCGTTCCAGATTGGCCGAATGCATCAGCGCGGTCGGCATCTCCGAAGGCCCGATATCGTGCTGCAGCACGCGCAGGTTTCCGTATTTGTCCTTCTCCGCGATGGTGCCCTCGCGCAGATCGGCCTCGAACAGGTCGGCGCTGATCATGTTGGCGCCGCGCAGGCAGGCGCCGCGCAGATCGGCGCGCCGCACGCTGGCATGGGAAAGATTGGCGCGCCGCAGATCGGCGCCGAAGAAGCTCGATGAATCGAGCCGCGCGCTGGAGAAATTCGTCTCCTCCAGGACCGCGCCGGTGAAATCGGCGTCCGCGAGGTTGCGGCCCGAAAAATCCAGCCCCGACAGATCGGTGAAGGCGAAGACGGCGCGCGCCCCGCCCATCCGTCCCGAATACAGCATCTCGTGGCGCGCCGCGGCCGCCGACGCCTCTTTCTGGCTGAGCTTGGCGAAGCTGGTGCGGCCTTGGGTTGTCATCGGGATCGCAATTCCGCGGACGTTAACTGTGGGACAGGTCCAGTGTGGCGCCATGCGGGCTAATACCTGATTAAGAAGCGGAAATTTGCCTTTGGGCCGGCCAGCGGCTAGGTGACTTTCCGGAAAATCGGTTATGGTGCGCCGGCTGCGGCCCATCCCGGGGGCGATGCCGGTGGCGCTAGACGAGGGCGAGACGAGGGCGCGGGGTCCGGGCTAACCCCCCTTCGGTTTCCAATTTGGCCACGGTTACAAGAGGTTCGACTTGAACAAGCGTGCTCTTATGCTTTCGGCCGCCGCGGCCGCTGTTCTGTCCGCCCCGGCCCTGGCGGCCGGCCCGACGGAACTCAAGACCGTTGTCACCACCGCCCAGACGACCAGCACCACCGGCGATCTCACGATCGATTCGAGCGCCGGGATCAACTTCAAGTCGAGCACGGTGCCGGCCCTGACCATCGATTCGAGCAACATCGTCAACAATGGCGGCGCGATAACGGCGGCCGACCAGGACGGCGCGACCGCGGTCACCATCGACGCGAACGGGCTGACCGGCTCCTTCGACAACAACGGCACGATCGCGCTCGGCGGCAGCGGCACCGCCAAGAAGGCGGTCTATCTCAGCGGCGCCAGTTTCTTCAACGGCAACATCACGCTGGATACCGCGTCCGCGCTGACCGTCGTCGGCGATTCCTCGGTGGCGGTGAGCAGCGACACCGCCACGGTCCTCAACGGCGATTGGAATTTCGGCGGCACGCTGACCATGGCGCCGTCGACCGCGAACGGCAGCGCCGCGTCGGGAACCATCGTCGCCGACCTGCTCGGCACCACCAACGGCAACGTCATCATCGCCAGCGGCGCGTCCTGGAGCGCCACCGGCAACGGCGCGCAGGGCATCATCCTCGGCGGCGCGATCAACGCCTGCGCCACGGCCGTGACGCCGACCTGCACCGAGATCGGCACCTTCGCGAATTCCGGCACGCTTGCCGTCGCCGGCGTCGCCGTGCGCGATCCGAACAAGGCCAATGTCGAGGGCGGCTCGGTCCTCATCATCCAGAACAGCATCGCCGGCGGCATCCTGAACAACGGCCCGGCCAGCAGCTCCGACGGCACCGTGGCCGCCACGATCACGGGCAACGGCACGGTCGCGGCGCCGACCCTGGTGATCACGCCCAACCCGCTCATCACCGCCGGCCAGACGATGACCATCGGCGTGGACTCCGCCGACACCGCGAACCCGACCTACAGCTTTATCAACCGCGGCAGCATCCTCGCCTCGCCCGAGGATGCCAATATCAGCTCCGAGGCCATCCAGATCACCGGCACCGCGTCCGTCCCGGTCGTGTTCGCCGGCGACGGCCTGATCAATTCCGGCACCATCTCGGCCGGCGCGACGAGCGTGACGCCGGGCAACGCGGTCACCGCGACGACGCTGGAGGTCGGAAGCTACGTCACGCTGCCCACGATCCGCGTCTCGTCGCAGACCTCGCCGACCGGCACCGCCGGCGGCTCGATTTCGGCGGTCGTCAGCGGGCCGCAGGGCGGCATCGCGACGGCGATCTCGATCGACGGCGCGCCGGTCACCAACGGCACGACGCAGACGACCGTCACCCATGTGCCGGAGATCGACATTGAGCGCGGCTCCAGCATCGTCGCGAGCGCCACCGCCAGCATTCCGACGGGAACCACGCTGCAAACCCTGTCGGCGATCGGCATCCGCGACGTTTCCAACTCGCTGACCACGATCAACAACGCCGGCACCATCCGGGCCACCGCGACGGTGTCCGACGCGACCACCGGCGCGACATTGACGCTCGCGGGCGGCGTCACGCCCATAACCCACGCGGTCGACGCGTCGCTCAACACGGTCGGCCTGAATTTCAGCAACAGCGGCGTCGTGCAGGGCGACGTGCTGTTCGGTTCGGGCAGCGACACCTATTTCGTCCAGGGCAACGGCCCGTCCGGCGTCGCGACCCACACCGGCGCGATCAATTTCGGCTTTTCGAGTTCGGGCGCGAGCACCAACCCGGCCTTGGGTCCGACCCCGGGCGCGGGCGATTTCCTCCATGTCGGTCAGTTCTCCAACGTCGCCGGCCCGATCACCGCCCAGGGCACGCTCGACGTGCAGGTCGACGGCACCGGCACGCTGTCCATCCAGAACGTCGGCACGACCCTGGCGACGCGCAATTTCAACGTCGCGGGCGGTTCGACCTCGAACGGCATCACCAATGCCGGCACGGTGAACATCACCGTGTCGCAGGACGCCACCGTCGGCCCGGTCATCTCGGCGACTACCGCAGTCTTGAACACGGGCGCCCAGCTTAACGTGACCTATGGCAGCTTCATCACCTCGAGCGGAACCTTCGCGCTCATCCAGACGCCGCTCAATGGCTTGACCGTTTCGCAGTCCGACGTTGCGCGCTATAGCGCCCAGGTGGGTTGCACGCTCGGCTGCACAGAGGGAACGCTACCCTTCCTGTTCAACAGCGCTTCGGTCACGCTGGTGCCCGACGACGGTCAGGGACACGAGATCCTCCAGCTCAACATCTCCGCCAAATCGGTCGATCAGCTCGGCCTGACCGGCTATGCGCGCATCATGCAGCCGCTCGCCAACATCGCCATCGCCAAGGACACCGCGCTCGGCGCCGCGATGATCGCCGGCATCAATTCCAAGTCCGACGCCCAGGCCGCCTACGACGCCTTCGCGCCCGACGTTTCGGGCGGCATCCGCGCCGTCGCGATCTCGCTCACCGACCAGGCGACCGGCCAGGTCGGGGCGCGCCTGCGCGACCTTCGCCTGTTCGCCAAGGAAGAGGGCGATCTCACGCTCTGGGGCAACCAGTTCGGCGAGTACATGGCGACGCATGGCCAGAACGTGGCCGGCGTTCCCGGCGGCAACGAGCCCTCGAGCTGCACCGCGGCCGCCTGCGGCACGGTGAACCTCAACGGCTTCAAGGACCACGGCTTCGGCTTCTCGATGGGCCTGGACGAGGGCTCGCCCGCCACCGGCTGGTACGGCGCCGCCTTCACCTTCTATTCGGGCGACGTTGCCGAAACCGGCGACCGCGTGTCGAAGACCCAGACCCTCTGGTACATGCTGAGCGGCTACAGCACCTGGCGCGGCCGCGGCCTGTTCGTCGACAGCCAAGTCAATGTCGGCTACGGCGATTTCAAGGGCAAGCGCGATCTGGTGCTCGACATCCCGGCCTCGCCCACCGTGCCCACCGACACCACCTTCACCCGCGAAGCCGACAGCAAGCGCGCCGGCCTGCTCGCCTCGATCGGCCTGACCATCGGCGCCCAGATGAAATATGGCTGGCTGGTCAACATCCCGCAGATATCCATCGACGGCATGACGCTGCGCGAGGAAGGCTTCACCGAGCGCAATGGCGGCGTCGGCATGGACCTGACGGTCAAGCCCTATTACGGCAACTCGCTGCGCGCCTTCCTGGGCGACGAGATCCGCACCAACATCGATCTGGGCGACTTCTTCCTGCAGCCCTCGGCCCGCGCCGGCTACCGCTTCGACTTCCTGAACGATCCGGTGAAGCTGAAGGCCCAGTTCGCCGACGATCCGAGCACGCTGGCCAAGGATCCCGGCGCTCTGTTCACGATCCAGGGGCCCGATCCGTCGCGCGGCAACGTCGTCCTCGGCGCGGCGCTCAACGCCACGACCGAGAACTGGACGATCGGCCTGAACTACGACTTCGTGCGCGGCTCCAACAGCGCGACCGAACAGGTCGGCACGCTCTCGCTGCTGGGAAGAATCTGACGTTCCACGTCGGACGTGCGCCGAATTTAAAAAATGCTGTCATGGCCCGCGAATGCGGGCCACCCAGTTGACGCCTGCTCCTACGGTGCAGATTTCACCTGGGTCCGCCGCATTCGCGGCGGATGACACCGAGTGGCGTGAAATTTCAAGCCTAGTTTAGCCCGCCGTCTCGATCAGCTTCGCCACGTCCTCTTCCGGCGTCGCGAAGGAGAGCATCAGGCGCGCCAGCACGAGCCCGTCCTCGGGCACGCCCCAGTCGTAGAACACCGCGCCCGCCGCACGCAGCTTCGCGGCCAGCGCCACCGGCATGCGCGCGAACACCGCATTGGCCTGCACCGGATGGGCCACCGTCACGTCCTTCGCCCGCGCCAGGCCCTGCGCCAGCCGCCGCGCCAGCCCATTGGCGTGCCTGGCATTGGCGAGCCAGTGATCGTCGTCGAGATAGGCGTCGAGCTGCGCCGATACGAACCGCATCTTCGAAAGCAGATGGCCCGATTTCTTGCGCCGGTATTCGAAATCGGCCGCGTCGCGGGGATCGAAGAAGATCACCGCCTCGGCCGCCAGCGCGCCGTTCTTGGTCGCGCCGAAGGACAGCACGTCCACCCCGCTCTTCCACGAAAGCTCCGCCGGCGTGCAGCCGAGCCCGGCCAGCGCGTTGGCGAACCGCGCCCCGTCGACATGCAGCTTCAGGCCTTCCGCGCGCGCCAGCGCCGAGATCGCCTTCAGCTCGTCCGGCGTATAGACCGTGCCGAGCTCGGTCGCCTGTGTCAGGCTGATCGCCGCCGGCTGGGCGTGATGCACGAAGCCCTTCTGGAAATGCTTCAGCGCCTTTTCGATCGCCGCCGGCGTCAGCTTGCCGTCGGCGCCCTCGATCGGCACGAGCTTGGCGCCATGGGTGAAGAATTCCGGCGCGCCGCATTCGTCGACCGCGATATGGGCTTCGGCGTGGCACAAGACCGCGCCATGCGGCGGCACCAGCGTGGCGAGCGCCAGCGCATTGGCGGTGGTGCCGTTGATCACCGGATAGGCCGCGACCGCGCGCTCGAAGATCTCGCTCAGGCGCTCCGTCACGCGCCGGGTGACGGGATCGTTGCCATAGGCCGGGGCCGGCGCCTGTCCGATTCCCGCCACCGCGCCCAGGATTTTCGCCGAGGCGCCGTAATGGTTGTCGCTCGCGAAGTTCATGCGCCTACCAGCTTCCGACATTGGGCATCGAGGACCACGGCTCTTGCGGCGGCAGGGCCGCGCCCTCCTGCAGCAATTCGATCGAGATGCCGTCGGGCGAGCGCACGAAGGCCATGTTGCCGTCGCGCGGCGGGCGGTTGATCGTGACGCCGCCGTCCATCAGCCGTTGGCATACTGCGTAAATGTCGCTGACCCGGTAGGCGAGGTGACCGAAATTCCGCCCGCCGGAATAATCCTTCTCGTCCCAATTGTATGTAAGCTCAACCATTGGGATGCCGTCGCCGCCCCCGGTCGCGGCATCCTCGGGCGTCGCCAGGAAGACCAGCGTGAAGCGGCCCATCTTGTTTTCGATCCGGCGAAGTTCCGTCAGGCCGAGCTTCGCGCAATAAAAATCCAACGCGGCATCGAGATCGCCGACGCGGACCATGGTGTGGAGATAGCGCATTCTTTTTTTCCTTCGCTTGGAACGCCGCCCGCGGGGTTCGACGGCATGTTAGCAACGAATTCGGCGGCGAGGAGTGTTGTCCTCGCGCGCAAGGCCGTCGACTCTCGGCGCGCCCGCCGCTCATGTTGCAGCGCGAGAGGCGTAATTTCGCCACCATGCGATGAGAGATTTTCCGTCTCGGACGTTGTGGTGGAACGATTCGCCGCATCCGGAGCCGCTCTCCTGACGGGCTTGGGAGAAACATTCGACGTGTCACGAACGGCCTGTGAGGCGTTCGCGGAAACAGGCCGGATTTGCGGTGTCATGCGGGTGTCGCGTGAATTGATCATGACGGAAGGCGTGCCTTCCTATCGGGCATCTGCCGCATGGTCATGCAGTCCCGGATTAACTAGCCTGTTCACGAAGTTGCGTTTACCAAATCGAAAGACTAGACCCCCCTTGCGAACCGTGATTACGTTGGCTTTAAGAAAAAGGGAGCATCGGACGAAAACCGGTGCCGGGAGGGGGACGTGTACTTTGGCCCAAATCCGCCAATCCCGGTGCCATCGCGCCGGGATTAGTTTTGTGTAGGCGACGAAAGACCCATGGAACAACCAACACACGATCTAAGAGCCCACATCCCGGACGCCGTTGAGGGGACCAGCACGCGCTCGGTCAGCCTTCTGGTGGTCATCGGGATTCACATCGGTCTTGCCTTCGCGCTGATCGCCGGTCTCAAGGCGGGCCTGATCGACAAGCTGCCCGAGGAATTGAAGGCCGAAGTCGTGCAGCCCAAGGACGAGGTGAAGCCGCCGCCGCCGCCGCCGCCGGATCTGGCGAAGCCGCCGCCGCCCTTCGTGCCGCCGCCGGAAATCAACATCGCCACCGACGCGCCGGTGACCAACGCGATCACCGCCGTGCAGGCCGTCGCGCCGACCGCGCCGGCGCCGGTGCAGGCTGCTCCGGTCGTCACGCCGTCCAAGGCGGTCGGCCGCACGCATGACTGCCAGTCGCTGTATCCGGCCCTGTCGCAGAAGCTGAACGAATCCGGCACCGTCGTGATCCACTACGATGTCGGCACCGACGGCGCGATCTCGAATGTCGGTGTCAGCCGGTCCAGCGGTTCGGACCGCCTGGATCAGGCGGCGGTGAACTGCGTTGCCTCGAAATGGCGTAATACACCCGCCATGCAGGGCGAAACGCCGGTCGCCTCGCCCAATCACCAAGCCGCCATCCAATTCAAGCTTCAGTAACCCAGCAGCTTTGTCTCTTATGGACTCACGGAGTAGTAGGAAAATGACCTTGAAGACCCTGACGATCGCAGCCGCCTTCGTCCTGATTTCGGGCCTCGGCGCAAGCCAGGCTCTCGCCCAGACCACGCCTCCGCCCGAGCCCACCATGGCCGCTCCCGGCGGCACCCCGGCCGCCGCGCCGGCGCCCGCCGCTCCGGCGATCGCCGCACCGGCGCCCACGCCGGCCTCCACCGACAATCCGTACGGCCTGGAAGACATCGTGAAGAAGGGCAATCCGGTCTCGCTGACCGTTCTGGCCCTGCTCGCCGTCATGTCGGCCGGCACCTGGTATATCTTCTTCATGAAGTTCTTCGAGCAGTCGCGGATCCTGACCCAGGCCCGCGTGGTCGAGAAGCGCTTCTGGACCTCCGGCACGCTGGCCGAGGGCGTCGACAAGCTGCCCAAGAACTCGATGTTCCGCAGCGTCGCCGATGCCGGCATCCGCGCCAGCCAGGGCGGCACCAGCCTCGTCGGTCTCAACGACTGGATCGCGATGTCGCTGACCCGCCAGCTCGAGGACGCCAATTCGCGCCTGCAGGGCTCGATCGCGTTCCTCGCCTCGGTCGGCTCGACCGCTCCGTTCGTCGGTCTGTTCGGCACGGTGTGGGGCATTCTGCAGGCCCTCATCGCGATCGGCGTCGCCGGTCAGGCCTCGATCGACAAGGTCGCCGGTCCGGTCGGTGAGGCGCTGATCATGACCGCCATCGGTCTGATGGTCGCGGTGCCCGCGGTGTTGATCTACAACTACCTCGTTCGCCGCAACAAGGTCATCCAGGAAAAGCTGCGCGGCTTCGCGGGCGACCTGCAGACCTACCTGATCACCAAGAGCAAGTAGCCAGGGGACGCGGCAAGCGCGCGGAGTAATCATCCAATGGCTATGAATGTTCAGTCCGCCGATCACGGCGACGATCCGGATCTGAACACGACCATCAACACCACCCCGCTGGTGGACGTGATGCTCGTGCTTCTCATCATCTTCCTGGTCACCATTCCGGTGATCGTGAAGGTGACGCCGGTCCATCTTCCGAATTATCGCAACATCGCGACGCTCACGAAGCCGGAAAATATCGTCATCGCGGTCGATAAGGACGAAAACATCTACTACAACAACGCTCCCATCGACTCGAGTGAACTGAAGGATCGGCTTGAGGATGCGTTGCGCCGCGCGATTGCCGCCGGCAAGCCGCTTCCCGAAGTGCATATCCGCGCCGACCGCAACGTTCGCTTCCAGGCGGTGGGCCGCGTCGTGTTCGCCTGTCAGCTTGCCGGCATCCAGAAGGTCGGCTTCCTGACGGAACCGCACAACGATGAGCCCCAGTGATCGATGGCACAGGTGATCGATGGCATCGGTCGACGCACACATGATCGGACGGAACAAAGGTAACGCCCCATGGCAATGAATATCGGCAACGAGTCCGGCGAAGGCGAGGTGATGGTGGAGATGAACACCACGCCGCTGATCGACGTCATGCTCGTGCTGCTTACGCTTCTCATCATCACGCTGCCGATGCAGACCCATGCGGTGAAGCTCGACATGCCGCGTCCCAACACCAAGCCGCCGCCGACTCCGCCGGTGGTGGTGACGCTGGTGGTGGATTTCGACGGTCAGATCTACTGGAACAACGCGCCGATCAGCCGCGCGACGCTGGACAGCTATCTGTCCTCGGCGGCGAGCGACGATCCGCAGCCCGAAATCCATCTCCAGCCGAACCGGCTGGCGAAGTACGATTCCGTGGCGATGGTGCTGGCCGATGCGCAGCGCATCGGGGTGACTCATATCGGGTTCACCGGCATCGAAACCATGCAGTGAAGTGAGGGGCGACCGCCGAAGACGCCATGCGGTCGCATGCGTCCAAGGCCGCGCCTTGAAGATCAGAGGTCTTAAGAATGCTGTCCAAGTCCCTGCGTACCGCCGTTGCGGCTCTCCTGCTTTCCACCGCGACGGTGGGCGTGACCATGCTCGCGACGACGGTCGCGGCCGAAGCAGCGGCGCGCGCCTCCGTCGCGAAATATCTCAATGAGGCCATCCGCCAGGCCTCGGCCGGCAATCTCGGCGCCGCGCGCGCCACGGTCGGCCAGGCGGAAGGCGTCGGCGGCCTCACCGCCGGCGACCGCGAGGCGATCGACAAGGTCAAGGAATACATTTCGCAGAAGTCCAATGCGACGACCGGCGTCGCCGGCCTGTACACCGCGGGCAAGTACAGCGAAGTCATCGCCGCCGGCCGCGGCAAGAGCGATGCGCAGACGATGCAGCTCGTCGCCCAGTCCTATTACCTCACGCGCCAGTTCGCCGAGTGCACGCGCTACATCCGCAACAGTTTCGGCAACGGCGCCGGCGAGCAGATCCTGACCCTGCAGATGCGCTGCGCCTACGAGACGCAGGACAATGAATCGATGCGCATGGCGCTCGAGCAGCTCGTCCAGCGCACCAACAAGCCGGAATATTGGGCGCAGCTTCTGTCGACCGCCGAAGGCACCAAGGGCCTCTCCGACCATCAGACGCTCGACATCTACCGCCTCAAGCTGCTGACCGGTTCGCTGAAGGGCGCCGACCAGTACATGCTCTTGGCGCAGCTCGCGCTCCAGCTCGGCTTCGCCGCCGAATCGCAGAACGCGATCCAGAAGGGCATCCAGGCCAAGCTGCTCGCCGGCGACCGCGTCAATCGCCTGCTCGCCATGGCCGGCGGCCAGGCCGGCCAGAACGCCGCCAAGGCCGGCGCCATCGCTGCCACCGGCAATGGCGATGCGCTGGTCAAGCTCGGCGAGGATCTGTGGGGCCAGGGCAAGTTCGCCGACGCCCTGAAGTTCATCCAGCAGGGCATCGCCAAGGGCGTATCCGACAAGTCCAACGCCCAGATCCGTCTCGGCTTGGCCTATCTCGGCGCCGGCCAGAAGGGCGCGGCGGTCAGCGCCTTCTCCAGCGCCGACGGCGACGCCAAGGCCAAGATCGACGGCCATCTGTGGGAAATCTACGCCCGCACGCATTGATCAATTCGACCCTCCCTCAAGGGGAGGGTGGATTCATCTTACCCTGGGCTTGCCGCGCGGCATATCGCGCATCAGCCACAGATAGGTCCGCACGTCGATGTCGGGCGGCGCCGCGACGCCGGAGCCCGCGACATGCGATTGCAGGTCGGCAAGCGTGAATCCCATCTGCACGTCATAGGCCCGGTCGATCTGGTTGCGCAGGTTTTGCTCGGCGTCGTACCAGGCCCGCTTCGCCGCCCCGTCGCGGCAGGTGGCGAGCTCGCGCGGATCGCTGGCGCCCCAGCGCCGCTCGACGCAGTGATAGGGATCGAACGACATCGCGAACAGCCGCTTGCGCGCGTCCTCATAGCCGAAGGAGACCGGCGAGCCGTCGCTCCGCGCATAGCTCACCTTGCACGCCGCCGCCTCGCGGTCATAGGCCGTCAGCATGTCGACCGCGAGGTTCTGGCCGGCATATTTCAGCCGCTCGTCGCCCGCCTGGTACATCGCCATGAACCGCGCGGCCTGGTCGCGCAATTCCTTGAACGCGGTCTTCAGCCGCGCGTCGCGCGACGGCGTCGAATAGATCTCCCAGTCGCCCTCGGTGCCGTAGATGTTGGGTGGCAGGCGCGCCGGCTGCGGCTGGCGCATGAGGCCGGCACCGGTCGCCACCGTCACCGCGTCGGCGCGGTAGTGCAGGTCGGCGCAGTTCGAATCCACCATGTCGTGGACTTCCTTGATCGGATCGAACGACAGGCTGCCGCCCGCCAGCCGGGCGCGGACATAGTCGTAATAGTCCATCGGCTGCTGGTTGAGCGTGAAGGCGCCCGCGCGCCAGTCGCGGTCGTCTTCCGGCCGCGGCCCGTTGCCGAAGAACTGCTCGACCGAGAAATCCGCGATGTCCTTGTTGGGCGGCAGCACGACATGGCCGCCGGCATAGGTGCCGTCGGCCCGCTTGACCGCGCCCACCAGCGTCACCGGCCGCCAATTCTTGAACCCCGCGCCCATGCCGGGCGCGGCCCGCACGAAGCGCAGATCGTAGAAGCCGCGCGTCATCGCATTGTCGGGATGGGCGTCGAGATAATGGATGCGCCCGTCGGGATCGACCCGGTAGACCGTCGCCAGGTGCCCGTTCGGATCGTAGATCACCGTGCCCGGCCGGATCGAACCCGGCGCGATCGCCGGCGAATAGAAATCCTGCTCCAGCGGCGCCTCGAGCTCGGGATGGATGCGGAACGTCGCCGAGGAGACGGCGTCGCGCAGCGTCTCGATCACCGCATAGCCGCTCTCGATGCCGCCCGCGACCGTGACGCGCTCGGCCACCGCATTGCCGCGCGCGGTATAGCGGATGTCGCGCGTGTGCCCGCGCGGCTCGATGTCCGACACATAGGCGAAGGGCAGGCCGTGCTTCCAGGCATAGTAGAACCGCAGCACATAGGGCAGGTCGGCGCAGTCGGCGCGGAAATAGATGCCTTCGGGATCGGACGCCCGGAACGGATTGCCCGGCCCGTGCAGGCAGGTATCCACCGTGCGGCAGTCGGAATCGCCGAGCGAGGTCAGGAACTCGCCGAAGCCGCGCTCGTCGGCCGGCATCCAGCGGTCGAAGCGCACGACATAGACGGACCCCGGCGGCGCCACCACGGCCGCGGTGGGCGCCGGCGCGGTCTCGTCGGCCGCCCCCAACAGCAGCAGCGCCGCCAGCGCGGCGATGACTCGGATGGTTGTGGCCACGTCTCCCCCTGAAGGACGACGGTAGCGGACGACCCCCGCCGGTCAAGCTTGGTCAGCCGGGGGCGCTGCCGATATAAAGGTTAAGTAACTTTCCGGTCATAGCCGCATGGATGGGTTCCTGACACCGCCCGAGAGCGAGGCGCTGCTGCTGTCCCTGCGCATCTCCGCGGTCGCGGTCTTTTCGGCATTGCCCTTCGCCTTCGCCGCCGCTCTGCTGCTGGCGCGCACGCGGTTCCCCGGCAAGACGCTGGTCGATGGGCTGATCCACGTCCCCTTGGTCCTGCCGCCCGTGGCGATCGGCTTCCTGCTCCTGATCGCGTTCGGCACGCGCGGTCCGGTCGGCGGCTGGCTGCTGCACACGCTGGGCATCCGCTTCGTGTTCAGCTGGACGGGCGCCGCGCTCGCCTCCGCCATCATCACCTTTCCCTTCCAGGTCCGCGCCATCCGCCTGTCGCTCGAAGCCATCGATCCCGGCCTGACCGCGGCGGCGCAGACCCTGGGCGCGGCGTGGTGGGACCGCCTCGTCAACGTCACGCTGCCGCTGGCGCTGCCCGGTATCGCCGCTGGCATCGTCACCGCCTTCGCCGCCTGCCTTGGCGAATTCGGCGCCATCATCACCTTCGTCTCCAACATCCCGGGCGAGACGCGCACTTTGCCGCTCGCGATCTACACCGCGCTCCAGGAACCGGGCGGCGAGGCGGAGGCGATGCGCCTGTCGCTGCTCTCCATCGCCCTGGCGCTGATCTTCATGACGCTGGCCGAACTCGTCCAGCGCCGCGCCCGCGGGCCGAAGGCATGAGCGTCGAGGTCTCGCTGCGCCACGCCTTTCCCGGTTTCGCGCTCGACGTCGCTTTCGCGCTGCCGCGCTCCGGCGTCACCGCACTGTTCGGCGCGTCCGGCGCGGGCAAGTCGACCATCGTCGCCGCCATCGCCGGCACCTTCCGCCCGCGCGAAGGGCGCATCGTCATCGCGGACCGCGAAGTGCTCGACACCGCGAAGGGCATCTTCGTGCCGCCGCAGCGCCGCCGTGCTGGCATGGTGTTCCAGGACGCGCGGCTTTTTCCCCATATGAGCGTGCGCGACAATCTGCTGTTCGGCTGGCGCCGCGCCGAGGCGAAGGCCGATGCTGGCGAGATCGACCGCGTCATCGCTCTGCTCGGCCTCGAAGCGTTGCTGGATCGCCGTCCCCGCATGCTGTCGGGCGGCGAAAAGAGCCGCGTTGCGCTCGGCCGCGCGCTGCTGTCCTCGCCGCAAATCCTTCTGCTCGACGAACCGCTGGCCGCGCTCGACGCCCAGCGCCGCTCCGAAATCCTTCCCTATCTCGAACGCCTGCGCGACGATGCGAAGCTGCCGATGCTCTATGTCAGCCACTCGCTGGACGAGGTCGCTCGGCTGGCCGACGACATCGTCGTGGTGAAGGACGGCCGCACCGTCCTGCAAGGCTCGGTGTTCGACATCCTGACGGGGCTCGAACTGCCGGCGCTGGCGGGCTCGCCGCCGGTGGGGGCGGTGATCGCGGCCACCGTCAGCGCTCATCGCGACGACGGCCTGACCGCGCTCGCCTTCGACGGCGGCACGCTGTTCGTCTCGCGCCTCTCAGATCCCCTGGGGACGCGCCTGCGTCTGCGCGTCCGCGCCGAGGAGATCATGCTGGCTCTGGAGGAGCCGCGCGGCATCAGCGCCAACAACGTCCTCGCCGCCCAGGTCGCGGCGCTGGCCGAGAACGGCCTTCAGGCCGACATCCAGCTTCTCTGCGGCCCGACCCGCCTGATCGCCCGCATCACCAGCGCCTCGGCCCGCCGCCTGGCGCTGGCGCCGGGAAAACCGGTCTTCGCCATCGTCAAATCGGTGACGGTCGATGCGTCCGGCGCGCACCGCGCACCGCTCCCGCCCTAATCGGCCCGGAACACGAACCGCTTCGACAGCGTGAAATTGAACACCAGCCCGACGCCGACCCCGATGGCGGTCGCCAGCAGCGGGTTGGACAGCGGCGCCGGCGCGAAGCCGACCAGGACCGAATAGGCCGCGTAGTTGACGGCGGCGCCCAGGCCGTTCGCCAGCATGAACTTGAACCATTCGCGCGCCATCTCGCCCACCCCGCCGGTCGCGGCGTGCTCGGCGAAGGTGAGGTTGCGGTTGCCCCACCAGGTGAAGGTCGCGGCGCAGAAGATCGAGATGGCGCGGGCGCTGTAGCGGTCGAGCCCGACCGCGTAGTGCATCAGGGTCAGCACGGCCTCGTCGACCAGGAATCCCGCGCCGCCCACCGCGCCGAAGCGCAGGAAGCGCGAGCGCAGCAGCGCGCGCAGGCGCTGGTCGAACGTCACGAGTTGCGCCGCTCCTGCGGCCCGCGAAACGCCAGATAGGCCATGCGCTTGGCTTCCCAGCGCCCGCGCGTGACCGTGTCCAGGATCAGCCCGCTCATCAGGCACAGGAAGGCGATCACCATCAGTCCGGTCGCCAGCAGCGCGGTCGGCAGGCGCGGCACCTTTGAGGTCTCGATGAATTCGATCAACAGCGACCAGCCGAATATGCCGGCTATCACGGCGAGGATCGCCGCGATGGCGCCGAAGAAGAACAGCGGCCGCTCCTCGCGCACGAGGTGGGCGATGGTGAAGAGGATGCGGAAGCCGTCGCGATAGGTGTTCAGCTTGCTCGCCGATCCGGCCGGCCTCTCCTTGTAGGGCGTGTCGACCTCCGCCATCGGCATCAGGAGCCGCACCGCGTGCACGGTCAGTTCGGTCTCGATGGCGAAGCCGGCGGCGGTGAAGGGGAACGACTTCACAAAACGCCGCGACATGACGCGATAGCCGCTCAGCATGTCCTTGAGCTCGATCCCGAACATCAGCGCGGTCAGCCCGGTCAGCATCCGGTTGCCCCAGACATGTCCGGCGCGATAGGCCGCGGCCTCGGTGTGGACGCGGCGGCCGGTCACCAGGTCGAGTTCCTCGGTGACGAGCTTGGCGATCAGTTCGGGCGCCTGCGCGGCGTCATAGGTGTCGTCGCCGTCGGCCAGCACATAGATGTCGGCCTCCACGTCGGCGAACATCCGGCGCATGACGTTGCCCTTGCCCTGGCGATGCTCGTTGCGCACGATGGCGCCGGCCTCGCGCGCCACCTCCGCGGTGCGGTCCTTCGAATTGTTGTCGTAGACATAGACCTGCGCCAGCGGCAGCGCGGCGCGGAAGGCGCGCACCGTGGCGCCGATCGCCGCCTCCTCGTTGTAGCAGGGCAGGAGGACGGCGATGCGGCCATCGGTCTTTTGCAGGTCGGTCATGGGCGCGGCCATTTGAACAGCGGGCAGAATTCATAGTCGCCGATGATGTTCGTGTCGAACACCGTGCATTTCAGCCAGTCGATGCGCAGATGGTACTCCGCCAGCGCGTCGCGCGCCCGCCCCATGTCGTAGGCGTCGGACAGGACATAGAGGTCGCGCTTCCTGGCGATCCACTCATAGACCCGGCCCTTCATCATCTTGGTCAGCCTGGTGCCGTCCTGCGGCTGCACCATCCAGCCGTCGATGCGCAAGAGGGGTATCTTGCGCGGGAAGGACGGCGCGAGGAAGCCGAGCGGCCCGTTCCCGGTCAACAGCACCATGGCCTTTTCGGGATGCTCGATCTTGGGCAGGTCGGCCTGCACGAAAGGATCGCTCACCGGCGAGCGCTCGATATAGTCGACGCGGGTGGTGGCCGCGACGGCGAGCAGCAGCACGGCCAGCGCGACGAGCTGGATGCGGCGCGGCAGCGGCAGCAGGCCGATCCCGATGGCGATCAGGAGCGGCCCCAGCATCTCCAGCCCGACGATGTAGCGGTAGATCGCGAACATCTTCAGCCAGACGAGATAGGACGCGCCGGCAAAGGCGAGGATCGGCAGCGCGGCCCGCGGCTCGACCAGCGGGTCCTTCGATCGGCGGCCGGCGATCCACGCGACGGCGGCGGCGATGCCGGCGATATAGGCGAGTCCGACGCGGATATCGCGGAACGGGATGTCGTCGGCGACCGACCAGTCGAGCGCGAACAGAATCGGAAACAGCGCCGCCTTCCAGAAATGCGTCGGCAGGAAGCGCATGTCGCGATAGGGCGCCGGCAATGCCAGCGGCGACTTGAACCCATCGTTGAAATAGGGGAACAGCGGATTGCCGGTGGTCGCCAGCATGTGCTCGGTCCAATAGCCCATCATCAGGGCGACGCCGATCAGGCCCGCCGCGCCGCCGGCCGCGAGGCGGACAAGCTGGTGCTTCCAGCTTCCGCCCAGCGCGACCAGCGCGGCGGCCAATCCGATGGCGAAGGGAAATTCGGGAAGCTTCAGCCCGACCGTCAGCCCGACCGTCAATCCCGCTCCGGCCGACAGCGCCGCCGCGAGCCAGAGCGGCCCCTCGCTCAGCCGCTTGCGGTTCACCACCAGGAGCGCGATCGCGCCCAGGATGAGGATGCTCATCGTGTTGTCGTGATAGGTCGTGCCGAACATGTTGAGGCCGAGCCCGCCGGTCTGCCCGAGCAGCGCCAGCGCCGCGGCGCCCAGCTTGTATTCCTCGATGCGCAGCGTCTGGCGGGCGAGGATATAGAGCGGCACGACATTGCCGCCCTGCAGCGCCCCCAGCACGAACAGCGCGAACCAGGCCGGCGTATGGGTCGCCAGCACGTAGAAGGGAATGTCCTGGAACGGATTGTAGTAGGTCGCCTGATGCGCCACGAGCATGTCGATATGCTCGCGCCCGTTCAGGAAGGCATAGGGGATGTACCAATGGTAGTTGCGGAAATCCCAGGACGTGTCCTTGCCCAGCCACAGGACATAGGCGCCCCAGAAGACCATCGTCCCGGCAAGGAACAGCCACTCGCGGGTGGTAAGCCGGAGCGCACGCGATTCGACATTTGCGGAGGACATGGGGCGGACGGAACGCGCGCTCGAGAAACCCGGTTGGTTCTATCAGACCTTGGCGGGCCGCCAACCCTCCCTCAGGGCAGGGTCGCGTCCACCGGCTGCTCGACCTGCAGATTGGCCAGGAATTGGCGCGTCGACGCCCCGGCCGAATGGCTGAGGACAAAGGGCCGCGCCTGGTCGCGGGGCAGGGTCAGGGCCCGGCGGCAGGCCGCGCCCAGATCCTCGTCCAGGGCGGCGGCCGGGCAATTGCCCACCACGTCCAGCATGACCTCGCGCGGGAAGCTGGCCACCGGCGTGCCGCAGGCCAGCGCTTCGAGCATGACAAGGCCGAAGGTGTCGGTCAGGCTGGGAAAGACGTTCACGTCGCTGGCCGCGTAGGCCCGCACCAGGTCCTCGCCGGATTTGGGGCCGAGGAATTTCACCTCCGGGTATTTCTTTGCCAGCGCCTCGCGCGCCGGGCCGGGCCCGACCACGACCTTGGTGCCGGGCAGATCGAGCTTGAGGAAGGCTTCGATGTTCTTCTCGATCGAGACGCGGCCGACATAGAGGAAGATCGGCTTGGGGAAGGGCAGGGTGGCGTCCGGGATCGGGCGGAAGCGCTCGATGTCGACCCCGCCTTCCCACAGCCGCACGTTCTTGAAGCCATGCGCTTCGAGTTCGCGCTTCATCGCCGGGGTGCGCGCCATCGTGGCGACGCCCCTGGCGTGGAACCAGCGCTCCCACCGCCACACCCAGGCTTCGGAAATGAAGGGAAAGCGGGCGTGAACGTATTCGGGATAGCGGGTGTGAAACGCGGTGGTGAACTCGATGCCGTGCTCGATGCAGATGGCGCGCGCGCTCAGCCCCATCGTGCCCTCGGTCGCGATGTGCACCGCGTCGGGCGCGAATTCGCGGATGATCTTCTCCAGCCCCTTGCGCGGAAAGATCGCGAGGCGGATCTCGGGATAGGTCGGGAGCGGTACGCTGAAGCGCCCCTGCGGCGTCGCATAGCGCACTTCGTGACCCATCGACGACAGCTCGCGGCCGAGCATCTCCAGCGTCGTCACCACGCCGTTCACCTGCGGCTTCCACGCATCGGTCACGATGAGAATTTTGAGCTGTTCCTTGCCGGGCACGGGAAAGCGGCCGAGCGGCCTCACGGCGCCCGGCCACGGCCGGCGGACCCTACGCGGGTACAGGCGCGGCTTCGCCGGTTGCCGTGGCGCGAGAGGCCTGGGCTGAAACAGGAGCGGCCCAACGAACGATCTCCAGATGTCCGTTGGCATCTTCGACAAGGGCTGTGCAGCTTTCAACCCAGTCTCCATCGTTGAGGTAGAGGACGTCGCCGATCTGGCGCATGGCGGCCTGGTGGATATGGCCGCAGACCACCCCGTCCAGCCCGCGACTGGCGGCCGCCCGGGCGACCACTTCCTCGAAGCGGCAGACATATTCCACGGCGTCCTTGACGGCGTGCTTCAGCCAGTTCGACAGCGACCAATAGGGCAGGCCGAGGGCGCGGCGGATGCCGTGGAGCACCTCGTTGACCCGAAGCGCCTGGTCATAGGCCCAGGACCCCAGATGGGCGAGCCATTTGGCGAACTCGATGACGCCGTCGAACTGGTCGCCGTGCAGCACCAAGAGGCGCTTGCCGTCGCCGGTCTCGTGGATGGTCTCGCGCACCACCTCGATGCCGGCGTAGTTGCGGCCGCAGAAGCCGCGCAGGAATTCGTCGTGGTTGCCGGGCACGAAGATCACGCGGGTGCCCTCGTCGACCTTGCGCAGGATCTCGTGCACGACCTCGCTATGGCTCTCCGGCCAGAACCAGCGCCGCTTGAGCTGCCAGCCGTCGACGATGTCGCCGATCAGATAGAGCGTCTGGCTGCTGTTCTTCTGCAGGAAGTCCAGCAGCAGCTCCGCCTTGCAGCCGCGCGTGCCCAGATGGACGTCGGAGATGAAGACGGTGCGGTGATGGCGGGCCGGTCGGACGGGACCGGCGGAATTGCGGGAGCGGGGAGGCCTGGGTGCCACTGGCGGCGGGACCAGCCAGGAGATACGGGCCATGCATCGCGCTCCGGTCGATGGGCGCGAATCGGCGCCCTTTCCACAGGGCCCTGCCTATCGGTCGCGCACGAATCTTTTGCGCATGCGCTGCGAATCTTTTGTTGCGATGCAACGACAGGCGTATGACTTGGTAAGGATTTGTTAGGAATCTCCGTACGTCCCAGACTGTGATTTTGCGCCGCACCATAACGTCTTCGCAGGTGCGATTGCCCGGAAATCAGGCTAAATGACCTGGAAATGCTGGTTTTTTTCTGCGAATTGCCAAAACTTTGGACTTGCATCGACCCCGGCTGGAGTCCATATTGTTGCAGCGCGGCATGACTGACCTCCCGTTTGTTATGCCGCCTGCCCTTCCTGGGCGTTTCCTCCCTGAACTTGGCCGCTCCTCTGGAGCGGCCTTTTTTTTGGCTTGGCCGGATTATTCGGCGGCGAGGCGGGGCGCCAGGACGGCGGGTTCGAGCGCCACCAGCCGCGTGAGCACTTCGGTCAGCCGCGCATGGACCAGCTCGAAATGCGGCCCCTTCGCGACGCGCTCCTCGTCGAGATAGAGCGCCCGGTTGATCTCCACCTGCAGCGCGTGCACGTCGCGGTCGCGCCGTCCGTGCAGATGGGTGGTGTAGCCGCCGGCATAGGGTGCGTTGCGGGCATGGCTGAAGCCTTGCGCCTCGAATGCCAGCTCGGCCGCGCGCGTGACCACCGGCGCCGCCGCCATGCCGTAGCGATCGCCCAGCACGACGTCCGGAATGGCCGCGGCCGAGGGCATGGAGTGGCAGTCGATCACCACCGCGACCCCGAACCGGGCGCGGGTCTCCTCGACAAGCTGGGCCAGCGCCGCGTGATAGGGCCGGTAAAGCCGCGCCAGGCGTTCCTCCGCGTCGCGCGGGGCCAGTTTGGTGCGATAAATCTCCGCCCCGTCGCGCACGATGCGCGGGATCACGCCAAGGCCCGCCGCCACCCGTGGGCTCGGCAAATCGACCGCCACCGGCAGGGCACCCTCGAACATCGCGCTGTCGATCTCGGCCGGCGCCCGGTTGGCGTCCAGGAAGGCGCGGGGAAAGCGTGCCGCGATCATCGGCGCCCCCAGCGCCACCGCGCCGCAGAACAATTCGTCGACGAAAGCGTCCTCGGAGCGGCGCAGATTGGTCGGGTTCAGCCGGCTCATGGCGACGAAGCTGGCCGGATAGGTCCGGCCCGAATGGGGCGAGGCGAAGACGAAGGGAACGGTCTGGCGGAACGGCCGGTGCAGGCGGAACGGTTCGGCATAGAGCGCGGCCAGGTCGTCGCCGCCTTCGCCTGTCTTCGCCGTTTGCGGGCCTGTCATCCGATTCGTCATCCCGAGCGCCAGTGGACCATTAACGCGCCGCCCCGATCAAGCGGCCGGTGTCGCAGGTCCCCACCATTAACCGCCGTTTACGGTTTGCATATTATACGCTCTTATAGGGGGGCGAGGGCGGCTCAATGGCGCACATATTGTTGGCGGAAGACGATGAGAGCCTGCGCAAGTTCCTGGCGCAGGCGCTGGTCAAGGCCGGCCATGACGTCACCGATTTCGGCGACGGCAGCGACGCCTTCGAATGCCTCAAGGGCTTCCGCTTCGACCTCCTGGTGACCGACATCGTGATGCCGGGCATGGACGGGATCGAGCTCGCCAAGCGCGCCGCCGAAATGGACCGCGCGCTGAAGATCATGTTCATCACCGGTTTCGCCGCGGTGGCGCTCCACCCGGCGGCGAACGCGCCGAAGCAGGCCAAGGTGCTGTCCAAGCCGTTCCACCTTCGCGAGATCGTCGCCGAAGTCGATCGCATGATCGCCGCCTGACGGCTGCGTTGCCGGAGCCTGTCCGCCGTTCCGTTTTCGCGAAACTTTTTCCGCAATGCGGCAGCATCGCCACATTGACGCCCGGGACCCGCCGGAATTGCACGTTTCCATGCCTGCACCAGCGCCGTTGAGCGCGGGCGCTGCTCGCAAGAGGCGGCGGCGAACATGGGAGGCAACGAACATGCACGCGCCAACACACGACATTGTCAACGGCGGCCCATCGGGTACGTCGTCGCGACGCACCATGATCATCGGCAGCGTCGCCATGCTGCACGTCGTCATCGTCTATGCGCTCGTCAGCGGAATGGCCGGACAGACCGTGAAATACATCTCGCATGAACTCACGACACGAGTCCTCGACGACAAGACCAAGATCGCGGACGCGCCGCCGCCGCCCAAGCCGGCGCTGGTGCGGCCGCATGAGACCGTCGACACGATTCCGCCGCCCGTCATCGCCGTCGCGAACGACCAGCCGCCGCCGATCACCCTGCCGCAGACGCCGGCCAGCAACGTGCCGCCGGCGCAGCCCGACACCGACGCGTCCGGCGTGAGCAGCACGCATTCGACGCCGCCCTATCCGGCGTTGGCGCGGATGGCGGCGCATCAGGGCACGGTGACGCTGCAACTGGTCGTCTCGGCCCAGGGCGACGTCGCCTCGGCGACGGTTCTGCAGTCGAGTGGCTTCCCGGAGCTCGACCAGGCGGCGGTCACCTGGGTGATGGCACACTGGAAGTACAAGCCGGCGATCCAGAACGGCGCGCCGGTTCCCAGCCAGGCCCAGGCGGCCGTCAAGTTCGATCTGAGGCGGGCGAGCCTTTAGGCTTCCCGCCCGAATATGAGCCCCGTCGCGGCCAGGCCGAGGCGGGGCTTTTCGGCTTGGGAGTTGGTGTGGAAGGGCCGAAAACCTTGCTTGCCCCTGACGCCCCCATAAGGCTATAGCTGCCGCCCCGTCGCACGGAGTAGGGCGCGTAGCTCAGCGGGAGAGCACTACCTTGACATCGACTACATCGCGGTAATGATTTCAAGCAATTGAGTGCGGGACCGGTACGCTTGTGTAACGCAGGGGGTTTTTTGAGATTTAGCCTTCTTTGGCTGGTTTATCAGTCCATGGAGGCTCGTTAGTTGGGCGGTTAGTTCAGCGGGAGAATGTCCCCTTGACATGGGGAAGGTCACAGGTTCGATCCCTGTACCGCCCACCATTTCAATCACTTAGCGCGAGAATTCCTCCGTCCACTGTCCTTCAAAATGGATTAGAGACGAACGATACCGCGGGATGCGTGGGCCTTACTCTGCGCAAGCAAGGGTCGCTGTTAGTTGAGCTGACTTCGCACCACTGTGAGCGCGCGCGAAGCCGTCGACGCGGTCTTAGGGGTGCAGTGCGCACCAAAGCATTGCCGACCGATCGCGACGGCCTTCTGCATCGGGATCAAGAAGCCACGGCCATCTAAGACTTCGATCGAGCAGGGCGAAAGAACTCCGCCTGAAAGATGGCGTCATGGAGTGCGTCGTGATCGCCCCGTGCATCACGCCTTACGAACACATCGGCAAGTTCTCGACAGAACCCGAACGATTACACTCGATCTCTTCATCAAATGCCGGGAGTAAATATCTAGGCAGTGTCCAAGAAATTGATGATTCAATCGCCTGACGTCCCAGGTGCCGCGGCCCTTATTCCGGCAGATCTTCTTTCGCCGGAAAATATTTTCTTAGAGCCGATCCGGAAAGAACTGAATCATTTTGAGGGATTTGCGGCAAGTCGCCTGAGCATGATGCGGATCATGGCGAGGCGGATGAAGGCCGCGACGGTTGTGGCGTAGCGCTCGAAGTCGCGCGCCAGGCGTCGGTTGCGGCTGATCCAGGCCAGGGTGCGTTCGACGATCCAGCGTTTTGGCATGACCACGAAGCGGTGGGCATCGCTGCGCTTGACGATCTCGATGACCCAGGTTCCGGTGGCGGCGACGGCATCGGCGGTCTTTTTGGCGTTGTAACCGCCGTCGGCGAAGATACGTTCGATGAAGGGAAACGATCGCCGCGTCCGCTTGTCGAGGACCAGCGCTGCGCCGTCGCGATCCTGGATGTCGGCGCTGTGGACGGCGACGCTCAGCAACAGGCCGAGCGTATCGACGAGGATGTGCCTCTTGCGGCCCTTGACCTTCTTGCCCGCGTCGTAGCCTGAAGGATCGAGCAGAGCCCCCCTTTGAGCGCTCCCTTGGCGCTCTGGCTGTCGATGATGGCGGCGGTGGGGCTGGCCTCGCGGCCTTGGCTCTCGCGCACTGCCACATAGAGCGCGTGATGGATGCGCTCCAACGTCCCGTCCCAGTTCCACAGTTCGAGATAGTCGTGAACCGTGCTCTTGGGCGGAAAATCCTTCGGCAGCGCCTGCCATTGGCAGCCCGTCCAAAGCACATAGAAAATGGCGTTCAAGACTTCACGCACATCCGTCGTGCGCTTGCGCCCGCCGCGCTTGGCCGGGGGTATCAACGGCGCCGCAAGTGACCATTCCTCATCCGTCATGTCGCTGGAATAGCGAAGACCATTGCGTCTCGCCGACAGCCGGTGCTCCGGCTTCCACATCGGGTGCTCCTGTTGCGAATCAGCACCCACAACGGAATCACAACCGATTCACCCGACTCAACTTCTTTCCGGATCGGCTCTTACAGTCAAGAACACAGACCGAATTCTTAGCATAATTCACCATGTGATCGTGAAACATTTACTTGACATTTTAGAAGTAGAAAGCTCCTTTTATTGCATTATCGCCTCTAAAATAATGGGGACGATGGCATGTCCGATATCAAAGTCCTGATTGTCGTCGACGGTATCTTTTCGCTTACGACCACGTATCCCATCGATCCGACCGTGCCGCCCTTTGGGCCCGAAAGCGATACGGATTATGGCCCGGACGCGTGGTTCACGCTGTCCCATTTGATCAACACCTTGCGCAATTGGCCGTCGCCGACCTTCACGGTCGACACCGCCAGCCGCGGATTCAACGCGTCCCAGGACTTCGACACCAAAATCGTCACCAATTCGGTCCCCGATCCGGATGCCACGATCAAGGGGCCGGATTCGAGCAATCCGACACCATTTCATTTTGACGATCCCGGGCTGAATCTCCTGGACTATGACGAGATCTGGTTGTTCGGTTTCGAAGGTTACGACGGCGGCACGCTCACGGTCGGTCCGGTGTCGGGGACTTTGGAACCCGGCCGTCTTTCCGACAGTGAATTGGCGAAGATCACCGAGTTCATGAACATGGGCGGAGGCATGTTCGCCACCGGCGACCATTCCGGCCTGGGCGCGGCATTGGGCGGCTTCATTCCTCGCGTGCGCTACATGCGCAAATGGTTCGAGCAGGGGGATTCGAGCACGGGGCTTCCGCCCAATTGGGTCGCCAATTGGCCGGGTGGCGGCCCGGCACGCGTAGACACCCTGCAAAAAGGCGCGACGGATTCCGGCACGACTTTCTTCTTCGACGATCAGTCCGACGATATTCCGCAGAAGCTGACCGTATTGGTCTCCTCGCATCCGGCGATCCAGGGCGCGACGGGCCCCCTGACGGTCTATCCGGATCACATGCATGAAGGCGAGGTCATGGTGCCCACGGGGGCTCAACTGACGCAGACATTCAATTCAGATGCCACGCTGTCGTTCGCGGGCGCGGGTTTCGTGGAATTCCCCACGGTCGGCGGCTACCAGGAACCCGTGATCATCCTGGCGCAAAGCACCGTGGGCACGCCCGGTCCCGGCGGAACGTTGACCGGCCATGTCACCGAAGTCCCGCAAGGCATGAATCAGGAAGACGTGGTCTGCGAAAACAAGAATTTCAGCGCCGATACATCTCCCTGCAACGTCAGAAGCGGGGCCAACGCCAACAATACGCTCGCGGCCTATGATGGGCACAACGTGAATGTCGGCCGGGTCGTGACGGACTCGTCCTTTCACCACTTCCTCGATCTGAATCTGCTGGGCGACCCGTGCAGCCTCGTCACCACGAAGCAGCAAGGGTTCAATGCCTCGCCGAGCGGCAAGGCCGTGCTCAAGGAGCTCGAGGCGTTCTATGCCAATCTCGCGACGTGGCTCGCCTGGACCGATCGCAGGTTCTATTTCGGCCTCGGAAAGAACAACTACGGGCGCGACGAGGTTTCCGATCAACTTTCTACCCCCATCGGCGATGCGTTCTACCTGTTTCTGGAGGGGTTCACTCCCAACGTGTTGGGAAATATCCTTCCCCAATTGTCGGGCGGCTTCACGACGGACATCCCCGGCCTTCAGATCTCCCATCCTCCTACCATCACCTATGAGCTCGGCAATACCGGCGCGAACGCCCACGTGAAGCAGCGTATCCGCTTTGAATATGCGATCACGTTCGACATGGCGTCCCTCAGCGCCTTCCCGGATCCCGGCGATCCGCCCAATCCTTTTACGCTCGATGCCAGCATCGCTATCGGAGACCATTTCCACCCGATCACGACGGGTGAGTTCTTCCTGCTGGGCGGCGCCGATCCCTATTTCACCAACATCAACGTGGCCGCGGACAATCACTTCTATCTCAGTCAGGATCTTCGGGTTTTCACGGTCACGCCGACGGGCGACAACCAGATGCCGATCGTCGATCCCCTGTCGCCGGTCCCGCCCGTGCCGTTCCAATTCCAGACCGGCGGTCCGACCACGCAGGACACAGGCGCGGCTTACGCCTACATCCAGGGGCTGATCACCTGGCTCAATAAGACCTATGGCTATTTGAATACGGACCCGGGTTACACGCCGCCCGACACCAACATATCCGATCCTCTGGACACCGTGCTGCCGCAACAGGCCGGGGCCCTGCTGGGCGATTCTTCGGTCACCCCGAAGACCGGATCGAACATCAATTACAACTTCGCCGTCGCGCGCGTCCGCTTGCAGGGCTCGTCCAGCCCGGCCGACCCCGCGCCGAACGTCAAAGTGTTCTTCCGGATGTTCACCACGCAGACGTTCGACACGGACTTCATCAACGCCACGGCCGCGGTCTCGAGCGCGGACCCCAATGTCACCTATCCTCCCGGCGGATCGAATCCCTCGAGCCCGCTGCCCGGGACCGACGGCAATGGCGCGATCAACGGCTGTTCGCTGCCCTTTTTCGCCACCGCCAATTTCAGCGACTCTCCCACCGACTATGCTGCGACGGGCGCGAACAATCAGACGATCACGATTCCCAACGGCCAAAATGCGTGGGCCTTCTACGGCTGCTTCCTCAACGTCAATGATGCGACGAATCAATATGGCGACGCGGCGAGTCCGTACGGCCGCCACCCCGTCCAATATTGGCTCGCGGGCAGCGCGCACAACTGCCTCGTCGCGCAGATCGCATATGAATTCGCGCCGATCGAAAACGCCAACGGCGTGATCGAATATCCGGGTAACTCCGACAAGTTGGCGCAGCGCAATCTCCAGGTCACGACATCCGGCAACCCCGGCTTCCCCGCGACTCATCGCGTTCCTCAGACAATCGATGTCCGTCCGAGCCCGCCGCCGCAGTCCACCGACAGGCGCAGCATTCTGAGCTACCCCGACGAGATCATGATCGATTGGGGCACCACGCCGCGCGGCAGCGTGGCGAAGATCTATTGGCCGGAGTTGAGCGCCGAGCGGGTCCTGGATCTCGCAAAGCGGCTGTATTCCAGCAACACCCTCTCAGCCGCCGATGCCAACACGATTCAGTGCGAGGTGGTGGGTCCGGTCACCTACATACCGATTCCGTTTGGCGCCGGAGGCAGCCTCGCGGGGTTGATGACGATCGACCTTCCGGCCTCGGTCCGGGAGGGCAATGAATTCAACGTGCTCGTGCGCCGCATCTCCACCAAGCAGATCCGGACGACCGAAAAACGCGCCAACGATCGGCTGTTCCTGGCGGCGTCCAGCATCGACACGGCCGAGCGCGGACCTATGGTTTGGCGTTACGTGTCGGGCTCTTTCCTTGCAAAGATTTCCGTGGAGCGCGAAAGCAGGATTGTTCCAGCGGACGAAAACCTGCTTGCGATACTGAAATGGCGGCTCGGCCTGATCGGGCCCGGCAACCGCTGGTACAAGGTGCTGTTGCGTTACATCAGCTACCTCTCGGGCCGGATCAACGGAATGGGCGGCAACGCGTCCAAGATTCCACCGTCCCCCGACGGCTATCAGCCTCCTTCCTTCCATCCTGGCAAGCCGACGGGCGAGCACCGTTACACGGGAAAGATCATCGGCATTCGCTATGATCGTTTTGGAGACTTCGAAGGCTTCACGTTGCTGTCTGAGACCGGACGGGAGCACCGCTTCCGGGGCCGTGAGCCCGCGGTGGAGGAACTCGTACGCCGCGCCTGGATCGAAAGAAGCCTGATCAGCGTCATCGTCGAGCCGCCTGATCTGGATTGGCCGGCATCAATCGTTCTCGATCGGTGGAAATGAAATACGGATGGAGGTCGCCGGCTTCGTAGCTTGCGACGGGCGGCGAGGATCGGTATCACCCCGATGCTTGTGTTTACCCGGTATGGATATCGCCCCTCGCCGTCTGTGCATCCCCGGCATCCAATGCTAGCGTCAAGGGGTATGGCTGGAAGGCAAAAAAGGAAAGGTATCGGGAATGGCGAGGGCGATCGAAACATTGCCTTCTATGGTACTGGCCAATGGCAGGTCCGTCGCCGAAAACCTGGAACAGGCGGCGGAGAGCGGCGCGCTTGTGCGGAGAGAAGACGGCCGGTTCGAGCTGGCGGACTTCGTCAGTCATCCCGGTAAGCCATCCAGGCTGGATCCCTTCATCAAAGATGGCCCGCAAGGCGCCTTCCCCCCATGTGCCTTCCTCAATCACTTCCTGTTTCGCCAGGCGTATGGGGAGAGCGCTGTGCCGTTCGGGTGTCGCGACTGCTACAAGGTCAAGGTGGTGTCACGATCCATGCGGCAGTTGATGGCGGTCCGCGACATCGTCAAATCATTGCCCTGCGCGTCTAAGAGCGGTCCGGAAGTGGACAACCCGCAAAATTCCAGTCCCTATGGAACCTACCTGTATCTCACCGGGCTGGGTGTCGCGCAGGCCTATTACCGCAAGGTGCGCGAGAAAATCGATCAGCACTCATCTCTAGGCCCCGATACCAAGATGCTCGTCAAGCGCGGTTGCAGCAACTACGAGCATAGATGTGGTCCGTCGGACAAATATACCTTTGATCCGCGGCTTGAGCCGCTCGAAGCGGCGCTCGCCACTTGGTTCGTGGCGCCCGTCCTGCGGTTCACAAGAGAAATCCGCAACGCACTTGCGTTGACGCAGATGGTGAGGACGGCCTATCGCATCGGTGACGAGACGTACAAGGATTTCAATGGCGGCCGCGATCTTGTGCAGCCCACAGTGAATTACGCGCCCGGCCCCGAGGTTGAATGATTGTGGCGTGAAATCGTGACAGGAGCGTCGAGACCGTCGTGGAGCCGATGAGCGCAACTGCCGGCGATCGTGGCCGCGGCGGCTTTCTGCCGACGCTCGCCAAGCCGGACTGGCTGCGCCCCGAAGCGGCGGACGCGCTGTTGCGCTACGCAATTGAACAGGAGAAGTGCTACGTGCCCGCCGCCGTCCTTCACGAGGGCGCGGTCCGCGTCGATGCCAATCTTCGTAGCGCGCTAAAATTGCCGGGCCTCGGCCCTTTCGAGGCATTGCTGAAATCCCGCGCTCTGGATATCAAGAGCGAACTCCAGCAGGCGTTCGGGATGAACCCATTCGAGGCCACGCAGGTGGAGATTGAAATGGTGTCGCATGGGGACGGCGCGCATTTCCGTCGGCATGTCGATACCTTCCTCGGCACTGTTCGACAGCGAAGGCCGCGCATACTGACCCTGGTTCTCTATCTGAACCGTCGGCCGGCCGGCTTTACGGGCGGGGCCCTGCGGATGTACGCGGTGGGCACTCCTCAAACCAGGGACATCCTTCCCGACCACAACCTCATGGTCGCCTTCCCTTCGATTGCACCGCATTCGGTCGAGCCCATTCTTTGCCGTGATGGGGCTTTCGCGGACCGCCGCTTCGCGGTCAATATGTGGATCCATGGCTGACGTGACTTCAAACTGACAAGACCGGGCCGAGCGGACGCGGCAAAGACGTTACGGAGATTGAGATGCACAGAACGGGTCAGATCGGTCCAGGCACGCGCGTGAAGTGGCATGCCGATCAGATAACCGCAGAGATCGACGGACAGATGGTGGTGATGGGGTTGCTTCAGGGCAAATATGTAGGATTTGACGGCATGGCGTCCGAGATCTGGCGCCGCCTGGAGCACAGCCAGACCGTGTCGGAATTGTGCGACGGACTCGTGCGGGACTTCGAGGGCGATGGTGCCGTGATCGCGCAGGACACTACAGACCTGATCTCGCGGCTCTGCGAGTATGGCCTTGTCGATATCGAAGCGGGCGGCGCCGAATAGCGCGATGGTCCCTGACACGGCGGAAGATAGATATTTCTACGGCTATCGGCTCCGTACCGAATTGCCAATCTCTAGCTTTCCGTCGCTGCAGCGCGCAGGCGCCGCAGACATTGCGTTGCGGCTCGGGGACGTACCGCAAAGCCTCGACGCCCCTGTCTGGAAGAGCCCTTTCATCGAGGTCGATGAGGATGGCCGCGTTTTGTTGAAGGCTTCCGGGCAACTGCGCTTTTTGATCCGGGATGGCCGCGACGTGATTGCCGATCTCGGCCCCGACTGCCCGATCCAGGACGTCGAGGCTTTTCTGCAGGGCACGGTGGCGGGCGTGCTTCTGCACCAGCGCGGCGATCTCATCCTGCATGCCAGCTGCGTTCACGGCGGGGACGGCGCGGTCGCCATCGCCGGGTTGTCGGGACGTGGGAAATCCACCTTGGCTGCCGGCCTTGTGGCGCACGGACACGAAGCGATGACAGATGACATCTGCCGGATCGTGCTCAAGGATGGTCGGGCACACGCCTTTCCCGGACCGTTGCGGCTACGGTTGTGGCCCGATGCGGCGCGCGCCCTGTCCCATCCGCCGGAATCGCTCTTGGCCGGGCGTCCGGGCCATGCCAAGCGCCTGCTCGTCCTGCCTCCAGGCCGTTGTGAGCCCGCTCCGCTGGGCGCCATCGTTCGTCTCGGCGTCGATCCCCGCCTGAAGGCACCAACCCTGATCCGGCTGTCAGGGCCGGCGTCTGTCATGCCGGCGACCGAGATGCTCTATCGCGCGCGTCTGGGGCGTCATCTTGGCAGGCGTGAAGGACAGTTTCAGGACCTGACGCGCCTGGCGACGCTCGTGCCCATCTTTTCCCTGACCCGAACCGGCAATGTGGCGGATTTGCCGGATCTGGTGCGCCTTGCCGCGTCGGCACTTCAAGCTCGTCCATGACCGCCGCGCGGTTCGGATGGCTGGTCTCATATCCGAAGTCTGGAAACACCTGGCTGCGGATGATGCTCTCCAGCCTCCAGTCCGGCGGAAAGCCCGTCGACATCAACGCGCTCCAGGACGATTCGAGCGTCGCGACTTTCGCCGAGGTAGACGAATTGTTCGGCCTGGAGGCAAGCGAGCTTACCGGTGAGGAGATCGCAGATCTGCGGCCCGCCCTTTGCGCCGCCCTTGCCGCCGATGCCGATGGCGGGTTGCTGCTGCGAAAAGTCCACGACCGGTTTTGGCGCACCGGGGCGGGAGAGGCAGCCTTTCCGCCGCAGATCAGTCAGGGCGCGGTATATCTCGTGCGCGACCCGCGCGACGTGGCGGTCTCTTTTTCCCATCATCGCGGGACAGCGATCGACAGGACCATAGAATTCATGGCGAATGACGGCGCGTTCATGGCCGATGCCGCGAGCGGCGCGAAGATCCAGTTGCCGCAGCCGCTGGGTTCGTGGAGCGGTCACGTCCTGTCCTGGCTGGACCAGACGTCGCTGTCCCCTCTGGTCATCCGATATGAAGACATGCTGCGCGACCCCCATGGCCTCTTGGCGCAGGTGGCATCGCATCTGGGCATCGTCGTTACCGATGCGATGCTGGATTCCGCGGTGGCCGCCACCCGATTCGAGACATTGGCGGGGCAGGAGAGGATTCGCGGATTTCGCGAGCGTCAAAGCGAATCGACGGATGTCTTCTTCCGAATAGGCCACGCCGGCGGCTGGCGCGATCGGCTCTCTTCAGCCCAGGCCCGCGCGATAACCGAGCGTCATGGCGCGGTGATGGACCGTCTGGGTTATCTTTGATGCTGCGGCTCTCAGTTGGTGCCTTCCGCCCAGGCAATGAAAGCGCCCACGCTGAGCGCCGCATTCATGAGGGCGCCATATGCCTTGCGCTGGCGTTCGGCCGCCTGCGCGTTCGCCGGCCATGCATCGATCAGGTGGTCCAGACGATCCAGATCGATCAGGCGGCCCACGGTGGGGGATCGGCGCAGCCGTTCCATCTGGGCTGGAAATGAGGGTGCGGCCTCGGTCATGTGGGCGAACCACTCGGGATGCTGGCGGCCACGCTGGCGGTTTTCCGTGATCGCGCGGGGTACGCCCGCCCTTCGCAGCAGGCGTCTTGCAAGATAGCGATCTGTTCCATTCTTCAGGAATTGCTCTTCGGGGATCGCCAGGCAGAATTCTACCAGGCGGACATCGTTGAGCGGTATCAGAATATCCAGCCCATACAGCCCCCGCAGCATATTCATCACGTCGGACCGCGCGTGGCGGCTTCGGAGCAGAGATTGAATGCGCATCCTGCGGCTGTCGCCTTGCAATACGAACCCCGTGTCGTTTCCACGGGCGCGCATCCTGTCCAGGATATCGAATTCGCGCATCGCTTGCGGACTAAGCGCTGAATAGGATCTCAGTTCTCCCGAAAGTTGTTGTTGCCCCTTCAACGGAAGAACAAGATGTTTCCAGATGGTGCCCGCCAATGTTCTTGGGCTGCCGCGCGATTCCATCGCCAGTTCGCGCGCCAGATGGACAATCTTGCCTTGGCGCAGTGCCGAAAGAAGTCCGCGACGGCCATCCCATGTCAGCGTCATGTTGCCGGCGTTCCCGGTCAGTATTGAGTGCGCGCCCAACGCCTCGGCGCGGCGGTAGACGCCGCCAAACCAGGCGAGATGCGCGGGATTTCGATAGGGCGCCCCGCTATGCGCCGTGGAGAGACGCGAATCCGGGCTCCAATCCGTATTGGGGGATGCCACATGAAATTCGGCATCGAGGCCGGGAAAGGCGCACGCCAGAATCTCCACCAGGGGGCGTTCGTCGGTATAACCGCTGCTTTTCCTGATCCCTATGGCGCCCGGTCCCGCCATCGCCGTCAGCAACTTTGTCGAAGGGGCCTGTGTGTGAACGCTGGCTGCGACGCAGGCGCTGTCGAGGCCGCCGCTGACGGAAATCGGGACCGGCCCCACGGCCCGCAGACGGTCCGCGACCGCCTGGTCGAGCAGGGCGCGTGCGGTCTCGACATAGGCGCCATCGTCCTTCAACCGGATTCGACGTTCGGGATCGAAGCGGTGGGCCTCGACGGCGCGAATCGAGCCTTGGGTGATGACGACACAGGTGCCAGGAACGACTTTGCGGATGTCGCGATAGAAGGTCGTATCGGCGTCGCCGTAATTCATCGCCAGATAGTCGGCGACGTGGCGCTGATCGATCGCACGCGACACCTGCGGCATTGCCAGCAGGCCGTGTAGGGTTGTCGAGAAAATTACGGTGTCGCCCTTGCGCCAGTAATACATGCTGCGCATGCCCTGGGGATCGGCGGCCAGGATCAGCCTGCGCTCGGCGTGATGCCAGGCCGCCAGCGCATAGTCGCCGATCAGGCGTGCCGGCGCATCACAGTCCCAGCGCTCCAGCGCCCGGCAGGCAAGCGCGCCGTCGGCCATTCCGGCGGATCGCATATTCAGGGCGGAGGCCAGATGCGGCAGGTCATCCAGCCGGCCGGCGAAACAAACCCAGCCATCGCCCCAGGCCGGCAAAGGCTGGCGTTCGAGGCGGTCTTCCGGTGTGACCACGCGTAGTCGATGGCGGATGGCCCAGCCCAAGCCCTCGTGTCGCGTACAGGACTCCAGGCCGGGCTCGTCTGGCGGCGAAGAAGGTGGAGCGCTAAGCGATTCGCCGGAGCCCAGTAACACGGTCCCGACAAACGAACTCATACCAACCTGCGCTCTAGTCGCGTTTCGGGGCGATAAGGCTGGTTAGCTGGTGCTGCCCCCGCCGCCATCGCTGGCATTACCCACGGTTGTGAGCGTTCCGCTTTCGACATCAAGAACGGTGACTTCAGGCCGCCGCCACACCGGACGCACGCCCGACGTACCCTCGCTGATACTGTCTGCTGGCTCATTGTCGCGTTCTGTCACAGTGCAGGCCTTTCACAGGTGTTCCTCAGCCATAACATTACAAAATTCATAAGGAAAGCCATGGCAAGAGCCGATAGTTGCCTCTTGGCTTGAAGGGCGTGCTTGCCACGGTTGAATCCGATAGCCGTTTCGACCGCCTTTCCACGGCTTCATGGACAGTTTTGATCGTCCGTTGATACGTTGAAGCGCTACACCACGCAGTGGTTGCTATTTGATATGCAATGGCTACCAGAATTCGGCGGAGCGAAAGCGCGGGTCGCAGCGGCGCTGGCCCGCAAAGCAATCGATAACATGCCGGACGATGAAGGACGCTGGCTGGTTCTCGGCCGCGCGCTTATTCTCCTCGGCGAATTCCGCGACGCGGCCTCCCATCTGCGCGATGCGATTGCGATCTTGCCGCGGTCGGAGGAACTTCGGCTCCTGCTCATCGACGTGCTAGTTGCGCAAGGCCTGCTTGAGGAAGCCCTGCCGCATGCAGAGGCGGCGCTTGCGATTGCGCCGAACAATCCCCGCGCGAAGCGTTTCTGTTTGGAGTTGCTGATATCATTGGAACACTGGGACAGGATTGATGCCAATTCCGAAGCCGTCGCGGCACTTCTGTCGTCGAACCCTCGACTATTGCAGGTCCAGGCAAAAAACTTGGGCCCGATGGGAACTCTTGAGTTGTGCAATTCGATGCTCGCGGAGAATTCCGCGCATACACATGCAAAGTACCTGAAGGCATTCGCGCTTGGCGCGCTCCACCGCATGGACGAAGCAAGGGATTTGATGGCACTCGACAAGCTCGTCGAAATATCCGACTTGCCGGTGCCTTCCGGCTATGCGGACGACCGCTCTTTTCGTGACGCGCTTGCGGCGGAGATTCTCGCCAATCCCATGCTTGCCGACGACCCGCGAGGCAAGTCCACGCGCGATGGTCGGCAGACAAGGCAGCTTCGGCAACCCAACGCCATTGCCGTCGAGGCTCTCATCGTCGGGATCAAAAAAGCCGTGGAGACCCGCGGAGAGCGCCCAAAGGCCGCCCATGACGGGTTTTCCGCCGGACGCCCGCCAATGGCGCGCCTCGATATCTGGGCCGTTATCAACGGTCGCGACGGGCGACAAGCACCTCACGGTCATCCGGGCGGGTGGATCAGCGGCGTTTATTACGTCGATGCGCCTCGGCTTCCCGGTGAAAACGCCTATCGCGGCGCGTTGATCGTCGGCGCCATCGACACCAAGCAACATGGTTTCGAGCCGCCCTGGGGCACGCGTGCGATCGAACCCGTGCCGGGCCGGCTGGTGCTATTTCCCTCCTACGTACCACACGCAACCGAGCCCACCGGCATCGACGGTACGCGCATCAGCGTCGCTTTCGACGTCGTTCCGATTCGATAGTCCGGCGCAGCGAGCCGACCGTAAAAGGGGACGGTGAAATACGCACCTGCAGGTCAGCGGTATCCCAACATCCTGAACAGAAGGGTCCCGCCCACCAGCGATGTGACGGCCTGCGCCAGATTTCGATCCAGCGTGATGCCAAGCTGTCGCGCGCTGGCCCGTAGCAATTCGACTTCGGTATCGTGCGCACGGACGGCGAAGGCGGCGAGGCCGTCATTGCGGCAGGCCGACAGGGCAAGATGAAAATGCGCCAGCGTGCTCCGCAGTCCGTCCGAGGCATAGAAGTCGAGCATCATCGCGATGTGGTGCTGGAATGATCGTTCACCCCCGCCCATCGCAATATCCGAGAGTCGCCTGGACTCCGCCATCGCAACCTCGATGATCCGTTGGTAGGCCGCTTCGAGAATCGCCATCTTCGACGCGAAATGATAGGTGGTGGCGGCAAGCGGCACCTCGGCGCGCTCGGCGATCTTGCGATGGGTGACGCTGGCGGCGTCGCTCTCCGCCAGGACCTCGAGCGCCGCGGAGACGATCGCCGCACGCCGCTCGGTCGGCTCGCTCGGCCCATGGCTTCGATCCCAGACCAGGCCGGCCGGCACGCCCGGTGGGACTTGGCCGCCGTCCACGGCTCCGCCGCTCTCGAGCACGACGAGCAGTCGCGACAGCCAGCGCGCCTGGTCGGTATCTTCCGCTGTCATGAACCAGCCGAGGCGCTTGCGCAGGCCCGCCAGGGCGATCGGGCCGCATCGCTGCGGACAATGGGCGAGCAGCTCGCCGACGACGAACGCCATGAGATGCTTCTCGCGCTCGGGGCGACTGCCGTTTGGAAACACCGTCCCGATCTGCGCGATCAATTGCAGGAAAATCTCGCGGTAATGGGCTTCCGTCAGCGCCAGCGAGGCGAACTCGAGCAAGGCGGTGCCGGACTGCGCCGGACCCGTCACGAGATGTTCGACGATGTAGGCGGATATTTCCACGGGCGCGCGAAGCTCCGCTGCAAGCCCGTCCAGTCTGGCGGAAAGCGATGCGAGATCGTCCTGCACGCCGGCGACGAGCAGCCGCGCGGCGTCTCGAACGAGCTGCTCCCGCGTCGAGAAGTGATGCGACACGAGCGATTTCGCCAGGCCGGCGGCCTCGGCGACGGCGGCGAAAATGCCGGGCACCGATGCGGAAGCCCTGGTGGCTGGCCCCGCCGTCCCGGACGGACAGCTGCCTTTGCCCTGGACGGGTGTGACCACACTGTTCGGCTGGGAGGACTCGCTCCGCTGTGTGCGAGAGGCTAAGGCGGGCGGAGACGGAAGGCCCGACCCAGCGAAACGCCGGCTGAAGCATATCCCCTATATGGATTCGGATTCCTACGGCATCTGCGTCTGCACGGCGACGGCGGCATCGTTCGATGTCGAATTCCTGACCTTCGACGCGAGACAGGAATATGCCGATTACGCGGTTTTTGCCGAACCCATCTACACAGCGAAGCTGAGCGTGCCGTCAGGAGACGCGGGATCGCCGGCGCGGATCGATGGCCCGACGTTCACCGGGAAGGCGCCGTTTCCAGACTCATCTGCCGGCTGATCGCCGGACATAAAAGTTGACGTGCGAATGCAGCAAATTCCGGCCCGTTGTCGGAACGGAGGTGGATCGACGCACCGCGCTCGGCGAAAAGGTCGCCGGTGCTTCGGCGATATCTCTCCGAGCTACTCACCGGTGGCGCGGCGCTCGCTTCGTATCTGCGACGATCTTGCAAGCGCGCGCCGATGGATTCTATACGCCCGCGGCTTGCACTGTGATCACCTTCCGAGCATCGAATAACCCAACCGGTGCATCAGCGGTGCATGCGCCTCCTCTATACGGGCTACCTGTTCGGTGCTGAGAACGTCCTGCCAGCCGCCGACACGACCGGAGCGGAAGAAGGGCGCGCTGCGCGACTGGCGTTCGGCAAAACCTTTCTCGCTTTCCTGGCGCTGTAGTTCAGAGAAATCCGCATGGCGGATGGCACACGCGATGTCGTCGGCGGCGGCGGGGCGCTCCGCAAAGGCCAGCGCGGCGCTGAAATGCGTCATCGGATCGGCACGCAGCGCCTCATACCGCACGACATGCACGGGCACGTCCGTCTGGTCGATCCAGCTTGCGGCATGGCCGCTCCAGCCCAGCAGCTTCTGGCGCAATTGCTGCGGCAGGCCCTTGGACTTTCGGCTGAAGGCGCTGCTGGAATCGTTCATCATGGCGATGGCGCCGTCGATGTCGGTGTTGTTGTGATGCGACAGCGACACCGCCACATCGCGGGGATCGCGCACCAGATAGATCGCGGCGCGCGCGCTGCGTCCCAGCATCGGCTCGCCATCCGGCAGCGCGGTATAGGCATCATGCACCTTGATCCAGCGCTGCTCCTTGGCTTCGCTGGCGATGCGCTCATAGACATGCGGCCGCAAGCCGTCGATATCGTCATGCGACAGCAGGCCAGAATCCAGCATGGTGGCGGCTTCGAATTCATGGCGGCTGCTGGCGATGCCGCCGCGCTCGTCCAGGTTGTTGATGTCGGCGGGGCCGTTCTCGCCGGCGGCGAGGTTGGCCAGGAAAATCCGAAACCAGGTGTTGCCGGATTTGGGAAAGGAGGCCAGCCAGACGATCCCCGCGGGCGCGGTCACAGCGCGTCCCAATGGCGCAGCAGCGCGTCCACCGTCTCGCCCATGCGCGCAAAGCCCAGCGGCCGCGCCAGCCGGAAGACCCGCGTATGGCCGAACATCGCGCCCGCCTGCGCCAGCATCCGCGGCGCCGAGCCCAGCTTGCGCCGCAGGCCGGGACGATAGGCTTCGTATTCCAGCATGCGCATGGCGTCGGGCAGGTCCAGTTCCTCGATGCCGTCCCTCAGCGGCGGCCGGCTTTCGCGCAGCGCGTAGATCGCCGACAGGCGTGGCGCCTCGACGGCCACATCCTCGGGCGCGATGAAATACTTCTCCAGGTCTTCGCGCACCGCCTCTCCCTGGCGGCCGTCCAAGTCCAGTCTCTCGATCGACTGGCGCCACAGCTTCAACTGCCGGCCATCGGGCAGCACGACGGGCTGGCGCGCGCTGTTCAATCCCACCACGCAAATATCGTCGGTGACGAAGCTGCTGCCGGCTTGGCACAGCGCCGCGGCCAGGGTGGATTTGCCGGCGCCGGAATGGCCGCAGATGGCGATGGCGCGTCCCTCCCGCGCGACGGCGGAGCCATGCAGCACCAGCGCCCCGCGCTGATGCAGCAGAATGCCCAGCGCGCTGCCCAGTACGAAGGCGCTGGCATCGCGCGGCGTCGCGCCGTCCTCCAGCGCCACCGAGATGGACCTGCCGGCGGACATCAGGAAGCGGCCCACGCGCGGCACGTGCAGCAGAAACGCCGCGCCATCCATCTGCCAGTTCGGTCCCGTGGTGGAGGCGCCCGCCAGTTCCATCGGCAATGGCGCCAACTGCACCGTCACGTCCGGCTCCAGCGCCGGCGCGGCGGGAATGGCGCCGGGCAACTCCGTCTCCGAAGCGACGGAGAGCCCGCTGATCCTGTAGTGAAACATGATGCTCTAACCGAACTGCGCCATATGCGACATGCCCGGCAAGCCCTTGGCGCCCACGACCACCACGGCGCCGGTCGTCAGCCAGGCGTGGGCGCTGACCTTCTCATTCTCGATGGTCGCGCCGAGGTGAAACGCCGAGCCATGGCCGCGCCGCGCCAGCATCGCCTTGGCGGCCATCGCCTGGGGCAAGCAGACGGCATTCCACGGCACATTGCGCGCCGCGATGGTGACGGCGCGGCGCACGCGGCGGATCAGCAAGGCGTCGGCGCTGCCGCTATCGGGCGAACGTGACAGCCAGGGCACCAGGGCGCGGAAGGGTCGCGTCAGCACAAGCACCCGTGCGATGCCCAGAATCACCGCCGCCTCGCAGACCATCATCCGGTCGCGGCCGGGAAGGCGGCGGAAGGATGCGAGCTTACGCCGGATCGACATGCAGAATTCCACGATCCATGAGCTGGCCGACGAATTCCGTCATCGCCGTCCGGCAGGTTGCGGCATCAACATCGAATTCGTCCGTGATGCGTTCGCAAAGCTGGGCCACGGTCTGCGGCGTCTCCAGCAATTCCCAGGCCCGCGCGCCCACCGCGTTGAGGCTGTGATAGCGGTTGGCCTTCATGTTCAGGAAGACACCGCGGTCGCTGCCGACCGGCGTGTACAGAACGTCGTCACTGCGGCGCAGCGGCGTATCCAATGTGACTGCCATGCCCTTTGTGCCTTATGCCCTTCATGTTCCGCATCGCTTATCACGGTACAATTTTTCGCCGGAAAGAACAGGCCGGATCGCCGGAGTTCGGCCGGGCCGCGCGAGATTGCGGGCCCGTAACGGAACGCCATGCCGCGAACCGTGCCACAACTCCAGCGAGCGGTGCGCAACACCCTGGCAGCCGCGTGCCTGCGCATTATCCCCGCGGAACACGCGGCAATATGCGTCGCCGGATGGATATGCCGATGGATATTTTGTACTGTAAGTAATGCGAATAGGATTGATGGGATGCGTCGCATGACTGACGAACCGATTGCACAGGACGGACTCAGGTCGAAGCGCCCGTGGGCCGCGCCCGCTATCGCGGACGAGACGCCGGATGCCGGGCGTGGGACAAACAAGACGTCCAACAGCCAAGCTTTCGATGGCCATTTTACAGTGACGATCAACTTCGCCACCGTCTCATAACCCCGAGCCTTTTGCCCGCTGGCTGCCGCCATCTCCAGGCGGTGGACAAGGATAGCCGTCAAGCACACCGCCCAAGATCACGAGCCTCGGCGGTTGTCGCCGCGGAACCATTCGATATAGCGCGCCGCGATGAAGGCCAGTTGCGCTTGGCGCGTGTCGAACTCGCTGCCTGAGTTGTGGTCGTCCGCCGTGCGCCGGGTCAGCATGGCGCGCATGCGCGGGAAATCGAAATAGCGGTTCAGATATCCCGCCTGCTCCATGCGGTCGATCTCCGCCAGCACAAGCGGCTCGACCCGCTTGGCCTGGATCAGGAAATCCGGCCCCATGTCGTCGTTGCCGGGCAACCGGTCCTGGTATTCCGGCGGATACAGGTCTTTCAGCGCCTGGCGCGCCAGCCAGCGCGTCTTGCCGTCCTTCACGTACAGGTCTTCCGGAATCGCCAGGCCGAATTCCACCACCCGCTTGTCGTGGAAGGGCTGGGTGAATTCCAGCCCGTGCTGGGCGCCGGCGATGGAATAGCCTTGGGCCGGGAAGTTCTGCTGGCTGCACAGGGTGCGCACCATGCTCTTGCCTTGCGGCGCGGACGGGCGATATCCGGCGCCGTGGCGGGCCTTGGCGTTGTGGGTGGCCTTCACGGCCCGCGACAGCGGCAAGGTCGGGCCGAACAGCGCCAGACCGTGGCGCCAGCGCGTGCGCAGCCGCATCACCCAATGCGGTATGGCGCGGTCGGCGACGTTGCGCTTGAAGTTTCGCAGCGGCCCCAGCCGCATGTGCCGGCCGGTGGCGCGGAATTCCGATACGAAGCGGCGCAACCGCCCCTTCGCCAGCAGGCGCAGCAGTGCATTCTGGCCGCGTGGATTGACGGTATAGTCGCCGCCATGCCCGTCCATCACGATGCGGCCGCCGGCGTTGCGGATCTCCTGGAACAGGGCGTGGGTGACATAGCGGTTGGGGCTGTGGCGGCCGTCGAAGCTGAGAAAGCCGTCTTCCATGAAGCTGAAGATATCGAGCCCGTCGCGGGTGACGTAGCGCACCTCCAGATGCGGCATGACGCGGCGGCACATCTCCACCCATCTGCGGGCATGGTGGATGGTGCCGCGGTAGTCCTCCGGCATCACCGAGCAGGCGGAAACGAATTTCAGCCCGTTGGGCACCACCGCGGCGCCCGACAGGGCGCAGATGGCGCTGGAATCGAAGCCGCCGCCATTGAACAGCCCGCCGGCATGGGTGGCGCGGCGCAGGCGACACTGCACCGCTTCCGCCAGCACCTTGCGATAGGTGGCGATGTAATAGGCTTCGTCCTTGGCCAGATGTTCGGGGCCGGCATGCGGCAGCCAATAGCGGCGCGTGGCGATGGTACCGTCGGCGGCAAGCTTCAGGATCGAACCGCCGGGCAGGGCGCGAATGTTGTCATAGTCGGTGGTGCCGGGCTCTTTCTCTTCCATCAACAGGCCACGCATCACGCTTTGTTCGTTCAGTTCGCGCGGCACGTCGGGCAGCGCCCACAGGCCCTTGATCTCGGCGGCGAAGGCGAAGAAGCCGGCGCCCTGAGTATAGAAGACATGCCGCTGGCCCATATGGTCGCGCACCAGCGTCAGCGTGCGGGCGTGTGCGTCCCACACCGCGAAAGCGAAATCGCCGATCAGATGTTCGGTGCAGGCCTCGCCCCATCTGCGCCAGGCCGCCAGCACCAATTCGCTGTCGGGCATGTCCTTGATGTCGAGAGCCAGCAACGCCGTCAGTTCTTCGCGGTTGTCCAGCCGCACATCGGCGACCAGGCTGAGATCGCCGTGATGCAAAGGCTGGGCATCCCGTCGGTCTTCGCGCGTGATGCGCATCATCAGATGCGCCAGCGCCGCGGGGCCTTCCACCGAGACGCCGATCCGGTCGGGCCCAAGATGGGCCATGCGCCGGGTCTGGCGCTCCAGGTCGGCGGACGCCGCGTCGCGCCCGTCCAGCCGGATGATCCCGCAAATGCCGCTCATATGACGTCCCTCCAATACGCGGCCTCTGCCAGAAGGCGCTCTGGCGTACAAGCCGACCAAGGAAGGGGCTTATTTCGTCCAAATGCCGCTCTGCACGGGGGGGCATGCTTTCGTCGGTGCCATGCGGAGCCCTGATGAACCGAGCTTGCGCAGTCTCGGTTGTCGCCAGGCCGCCTGGCGCGTTCGATGTCCTAGATCTTGGAGAACAGCAAATTGCGCTCGTCGCGACGGCTCACATATCCCGTGACGCGACCGCTTGCGTCGCGCTGAAAGGCGATGCTCCTGCGCGGCGAGCCTGGCGTGAAAGACATCCCGGACCTCCGCGGCCAGCCGAGCGATCGGTTCGCCGGACGTCGACGCGGCGAATTCGTCTCCCTGCCGGAAGATGGTGACGGTCCGGTCGGAGCCCGCGGAATAAACGCCCGCATAGCCGTCCAATTCCTTGGGCGAGAGGCTCGCCACCGGCGGATCCGCCGGCAACTGCCGTCCCTGGCTCGCGATCATCTTCCGCGCCGCGCCGCGCCGCGTTTGACCCATGTCTCGATCGAGCGATATATCTGATGCAGGATTTGCCCGTAATAGGGCGTATCTCGATCGTGCAGAAATGTCGCGACGGCGACGTCGCCCGAATGATGGACCATGAAATCCCGTGGTCTGAGCGGCGCCGGCCAGTTGGGTATGGCGCTCAGCCCTATAACCGAACGCGGCTCGAGGCCCGAGAACAGGCGTTCTGGTGGCACGCAAGTGTAACGCAACTGGGGCAAAAACCAGCCTTTTCCAGCCCGCTCGTGCACACGATAGCCAGCGTACGCCATTGGAATCGTTGAATGGCCTCTTCGTTGACATGTTAGGGGTCACAGGTTCGATCCCTGTCGCGCCCACCATTTCAATCACTTAGTCAACTTTTTGCACCGACAGACACCAGCTGCGGCTGGCTCGGCAGGGACGATTTTGCGCTTCGTCATTTTCGCGTCGATGTCCGCCATAATCCGGTCAACGGCGATCCGCACCGCGCTCAGATAGCTCGGATCGTATTTGGCGTAGATCTCGGTCGTCCGCAGACCGGGGTGTTTGTCGCGCTTTCCTGTCGTACTAGGTCCTTTGCCGGCCGCCTTTGCTGTCTGGCCGTTCGGAGATCCACTGCTCTCCGATTTCGAAGAGACGGTCTCCAAATCCGCGCCTGCTTGGCAGCTTGCATCGGAAACGGCTCAATGTCCGCGATCACCTGTTCCGGCTCCCGCGGTGCATCGATGATATCGGCGATAAAGGCGGTCCACTGGCTGCCTAGTCCGTCGCGCGATCATTCGCGTCGTTCATTGCCTGATAGGCGCCTGCGGCGATCGAGAGAAATACGCTCGCGTGAAACAGGAGCAGGGCTTCGCGCAGCTTCTCCTCAAAATGCCCCGTCATCTCGTCGGCATCGCGCCGGAGCAGCTTCTGCTTCTCCGCGTCGCGCAGCAGACGAAGCACATGCGAGCGGGACACGCCGAATTTGCGCGCCAGCGGCGCCACGGCCATGCGGACGGGGCCTTTGGGCGGATAGGCGTCGTCTTCGGCGCCGGAAAGCGCGATCTCGTGCAGGATCGCGGTGCCGAGGTCGCGCGTCGCGAACAGATGCAGCGGGCCCGGTTCGGCTCTTTTGACGATGCGCGAAAGGCCGCGGCCGCCATTGAGTACGAGGTAACGGAACACCACGGGATCCTTTATTGCTTCGGCAGCCGCAACCGCTTCCGGTTCGATGATCCCAAAGGCGAGCAATTCGTTGCCCAGCAATTCGGTGAAGGCCGTTTTCATCATGGGGCTGGGAACGTAACGCCGCGTCCGTCTGTCGGTGGCGTTGGCGTCGCGCGTGACGAAGCCCAATACGCGCAGCCGCAAGAGGATGGCGGCTGCATATCCCGGACTGGCCAAGCCGAGTTCGACACACACATCGCGGATGGCTTTCAAGGTCAACCCGCCGCGCGCGTCGAGATAGAGTACGAACACGCCATACATCAGCCGGCGGATGTCCTTGACCGTGCGCGATATCAGGGGATTGCCGGTGTGGCGTGCAACCGCGGTGCGCGCGGATTGCCGCGTCGCTTCGATGAATTTGGAATGGCTCGAAAGCCGCGCATAGGCGGCGGGCTCTATGTCATCCCTGTTCAGGATGGCGGCCGCCCAATAGGCTAGTCCCGATAAACCCGACACCTATATACGGGGCCCCGAATCTCCTGATCGCCGACCGGCACACGCATTCGTCATAGGGACATCATACTGACGATTGGCGACCGGGGAAACACGGCGCGCCGGCCCGGAAATTTAATGTTTGCAGAGGCTTGGCGTCGCCGTCGCCGTGCGAACGATCACGCGCGGAAAATTTCTACCAAAGTTGGCCATCGCGCCCGGAAAACTCTCGCGGGTAATATGGAGTGTTTTTTCCAGAGGGAGCGTCGGCGGACGGACCGGGCAGTTTCGAGTGCGCGGCAAAACGCACGGCATCGCCCGACCGGAATCGACGATGCGGCCGAGCCGTGTTTCGACACGAGCTGCTCCGGCCGCGACCGTCGAAAAGGGAAAATCCTATTTGCGCAGATTTCTCGTATATGAGAAAACTGACGGAACGGTAGCAGAGCCTTAAATGCCAGGAGATCTGATCGGCGGGCTTGTGCGGGTAAGGGGTTGAGTTTGGGCAAGCCGGGCAAGGCGTTTCGACGTGGCGTGGCGAGACTATCGATCGCCTCCATCATGTTCTGGAATACCTTCGAAAGCACGCCGGTGCTTGCCGCCGGCGCGTTGCCGTCCGGCGGCCATTTCGTGGCGGGCCAGGGCGCGATCAACTCCGCGACCAATGGGCTTGTCGTCAACCAGACCAGTTCGCACGCCATCGTCAACTGGCAGAACTTCTCGATCGGGCAGGGCAACACCGTCCAGTTCAACAACGGCACCGGCGCGACGCTGAACCGCGTCACCGGCGGCAATCTTTCGCAGATCGACGGCCTGCTGAAGGGAACCGGCTCGGTCTATCTCATCAATCCGCAGGGCATCGTCATCGGCGCAGGCGGCAAGGTCGTCACCGGCGGAAGTTTCGTCGGCTCGACGCGCGACGTTTCCAACAGCCAGTTCCTGTCCGGCGGCGCGCTCAGCTTCAGCGGCACGTCGAATGGCAACGTCACCAACGGCGGCACGATCACCTCCGCCAATGGCGACGTGGTGCTGGTCGGAAGATCGGTGACCAACACCGGCACCATCAAGGCCGCCAACGGCACGGCGGGCCTGGCGGCGGGCGACCAGGTCGTGCTGCAACCGGTGAACGGCGATCAGCGCATCGCGGTTTCGGCCGGCAGCGGCAGCGTCACCAATTCCGGCGATGTCAGCGCCGCGGCAGCGGAACTGAAGGCGGCGGGCGGCAATGTCTATGCCCTGGCCGGAAACAGCGGCGTGGTGCGCGCCACGGGCACGGCGACCATCAACGGCCATGTCTGGCTGACCGCCAATGGCGATGTCGGCGTCAAGGGCGCGGTCGCCGCCACCAACGCGGACGGATCGGGCGGCGCGGTCACCGTGCGCGGCAATAATATAAGCGTGTCGGGCCAGGTCGCGGCCTCGGCCACCGCGCCCGGCAAGACGGGCGGTACTGTCAGCGTCATCGCCACCAACACCACGCAACTCAGCGGCACGATCAAGGCCGAAGGCGGGCGGGGCGGGCATGGCGGCTCGGTCGAAACCTCGGGCGCGCATGTCCATGTCGCCGACAGCGCGCATGTCTCCACGCTGGCGCCGGGCGGCGTCACCGGCACCTGGCTGATCGACCCGGCGGATTACACCATCGCGGCTTCGGGTGGCGACATGACGGGCGCGGTGCTGTCGTCGGCGCTGGAAAGCAACGACATCACGCTCGCCAGCAGCGACGGCACCGTCAACGCCAACGGCAATGGCGACATCTTCGTCAACGACGCGGTGAGCTGGTCATCGGCCTCCCACCTCACCCTGAACGCGGCGCGCAACATCGAGGTCAATGCCGGCATTTCCCTGGCGAACGGCACGCTGAACCTGAACGCGGCCGGCAATATCTTTGTCAACGCGGGCATTTCGCTGACGGGCGGCGCGCTGAACCTGAACGCCGCCTACGCCATTGACGTGAACAGCACGATCCATGTCACGGGCGCCGGGGCCGTCAACCTGTCGGCGAACAGCTTCGTGGCGTATGGGGGTACCGACTCGTATGGGGATAACTCGTCGTCCTTCCTGCCGAATATCCTTAACCTGAACTTCGCCGATGGCGCGTCGATCGACTTCGGCGCCGTCAACAACGGCGCCACGCTCTCCATCAACAATACGCCGTATAGGCTGCTCTATTCGTATGACGACATGTTTTCGAACCTTTCGGCTAACTACATATCCGCTATCGGCGCCACCGGCGCCTTCGCCCTGGCCACCGACATTCACGGCGGGACTTACGAGGATTCCAATTTCAGCCTGGCGCCCGGCGGCATTTTCGAAGGGCTGGGCCATGTCATGGATAGCGCCACCCTCAATTACGGCACGTCCGACCACTATTTCGGCTTCAATGACGGATTGTTCAATACCAACCAAGGTACCATCCGCGATTTCGCCATCACCAACGCCACGGTCAATGGCGCCGCATCCGGCGGGGGCGGCGGTATCCTGCTCGGAACATTGTTCGGCGGCCTGATCGCGAACGTGCATGTCACCGGAATCATCACCAGTAACGACCCCGTTGTCGGCGGCCTTGTCGGTGATATTGAGCTAGAAGGGGAGATCTACAACGCATGGACCGATGTGCCGATGACCCGCTCCTCCATGGCTCCGAGCCCTTACGGCGTGGCGGCCGCGGGCGGTCTGGTCGGGGAGGTGTACACATATCCAGGCCCCTATGGCGCGGTGTTTATTGTGAACTCCCACGCCCTGGGGGCCGTCACGGGCTATGGCGATGTGGGCGGACTTGTCGGCGCCAATGGCGGCGTCCCTGGCGATCCAATCAATCTTGCTGCCAACTCGCTTGGATACGCCCCGCTAAACTATTCGCCAGGCGAGCCAAACGTCGGGGCGGCGCTCATCAACGATTATGCCGCCGGCAATGTCACCTATGCCGGGACCGGGAGCGCCGGCGATACACGCTACGCCTCCAGCAATGTGGGCGGTCTCGCCGGCGTAAGCAGCACCTTTCTCCCCATCACCAATTCCTATGCGACGGGCAATGTCGGTGGCGGATACAATGCCGGCGGCCTGGTCGGCTATTTGTTTGAAGGCGGCATCACCAATTCCCATGCGACGGGCAATGTCAGTGGCGGGTTCAATTCCGGTGGGCTTGTCGGCTCTTTTGCCGGTAGTCCTGAGGCAATCATCGCGGCGTCCTACGCCACGGGCAATGTCACGGGCAACGGCGCCAGCGGCAGCGGCGCCGGCGGCCTGGTCGGCCGCGCGCTCCCCGTCCTGGGCGACTACGGCTACGGCGATTCCAGCGGCCAAAGTCTTATCGAGCAGTCCTATGCGCTGGGTTCGGTTTCGAACGCCGATTACGCGGGCGGCCTGGTCGGTTATATGACGACCGGCAGCGTAGATACCGGCAACGGCTTCCTCGCTGTCATCGAAGGATACGCGGCGGGGTCGGTGACGGGGGCCACCGCCGCCGGCGGCCTCATTGGCTATTACGCCGCCCAGCCCAACCTACTGTATGGAGCCTCTTTCCCCGGCCTCATCGTGGCTCAGTCGCTTTCCATCGGCGCGGTGCGCGGCAGCGGTTCCGTGGGCGGCGCGATCGGCGCCGTGAATATTACCTCCGAGCTTGGCAGTTATTGGGTTCAGGCTGTTTTCGACTCCGATACCGCCGGCACGGCCAATGGAATTGGCGCGATCTCGGTCGCCAACCCGAGCTCTGTCTTCGCCAACACCGTCACCGGCCTTCATACCGCCGTTCTGCAGAACGGTACGCTGCCGGACATCCTGGGTACGCCGCTTAGCTACGATTGTCTTAGTATCCCTTGCGGCGCGGCGGACTGGGCGGCGCAGAGCGGGGCCTTTCCCTACCTGACCACCTTCTTCCCCAATGGCGTGCAGGCGATTTCGGGCATGGCCTATAGCGATGGCGGGGCCACGCCGCTTGCCGCCGGCACGGTTTCGGCGCTGGCCGATGGCAAAAGCCTTGGCCAGGTCTCGACCGGCGCGAACGGCTATTACTATTTCGCCGCGCAGCCGGGCGCGTTCGCGTCCGGCTCCGCCCTTCTGGTCAGCACCGCGAACGGCGCGCGGGTGGATGCGCTGACCAGCGGCGCCAATGTCACCGGCTTCGACATCTGGGGCAACACGCTGATCGCGCCGACCAGTCTGACGACCTATTCGGCGGCAGTGGGCGAGGATCATTCCGCCCTGCTCAACGCCGCCGACGGCAACAACAGCCAACTCACCGGCGCCATCAACAGCCTTGCCTCTCGCGGCTTCGTCGCCGGCGGCGATTTCGCGGTGAACGGATCGCCCGGCCTGTCGAACGGCCTTTATGTGAAAAGCGCAGGCAGCATCACGGTCTCCGATCCGCTCACGCTCACCGGCAACAACCTGATGCTCGACGCCGCCCAGGCGCTGGACATCAACGCGCCCATCACGGTCACGGGCAGCGCCATCAACCTGACGGCGGGCAGCAGTGTCGAGGTGAATGCGGGCATTTCGCTGACGGGCGGCGCGTTGAACCTGACCGCCGCCAGCGCCATCGACGTGAACAAGACGATCACGGTCACGGGCGCGGGGGCCGTCAACCTGATGGCGGGATATTACGGCCCGTCGATCCTGAACCTGAACTTCGCCGACGGCGCGTCGCTCGACTTTGGCAGCACCAACTACGGCGCCACGCTCACTATCAGCAACAGGCCGTATACGTTGCTCTATTCGTTTGACGACATGTATGCGAACTTTTCGGGTAGTTACGTCCTATCCATTTTCGGCGCCAGCGGCGCCTTCGCCATGGCCACCGACATTGATGGCGGGACTTACTACAATTCCAATTTCGGCCTGGCGTCCGGCGGCATATTTGAAGGGCTGGGCCATGTCATGGACCACGTCACCCTCGATTACGGCGATTACGGCCCATCCAGCAACTATTCGGGCAATACCACCGGATTTTTGTACAATGATGGATTGTTCAATTCAACCTCCGGCACCATCCGCGATTTCGCCATCACCAACGCCACGTTCAATGGCGACCCCAACATAATAGGGCTTGGGTACCCAAATTACGGGTCAGCCGGCATCCTGGCCGGCTTCATGGAGGGCGGCCTGATCGCGAATGTGCATGTCACCGGAACCATCACCAGCAACGACGTCATTGTCGGCGGCCTGGTCGGTTTGATCGAGTACCAGGCGAATATCTACAACGCATGGACCGATGTCCCGATCACCCGCGCCTCCATGAGCGCGAACGACACCCCCAACTACTCGGCCTTGGCCGCGGGCGGTCTCGTCGGGGCGGTGGGGGGATACGCGGAGTTGAATGATGTGCATATCGTGAACTCCCACGCCCTGGGGGCCGTCACGGGCTATGGCGATGTGGGCGGACTTGTCGGCGCCAATGGCACCGGCTTTCACGATCCAATCAGCTATGCCACCAGTGACGGCTCTGACTTGGGCGGGGCGACGCTCGCCAACGATTATGCCACCGGCAACGTCACCTATGCCGGGAGCGTCGGCGACGCGCGCTACGCCTCCAGCAATGTGGGCGGTCTCGCCGGCGTAAGCAGCTACGTCCCCGGCTACGGGATCGCCAACTCCTATGCGACGGGCAATGTCGGTGGCGGATACAATGCCGGCGGCCTGTTCGGCTTTATGTATGATAGCTCCATCAGCGGTTCCCATGCGACGGGCAATGTCAGCGGCGGGTTCAATGCCGGCGGGCTTGTCGGCTCTACTTATGGGGCAGGCTACGTGTATGAGGGTCAAGCTGACACCGTCACCAACTCCTATGCGACGGGCAATGTCACGGGCAACGGCGCCAGCGGCAGCAGCGCCGGCGGCCTGGTCGGCGCCCTGGTCAGGGAGGAACACGGAGGAGACCCCTATAGTTTTATCGCGCTGTCCTATGCGCTGGGTTCGGTTTCGAACGCCGATTACGCGGGCGGCCTGATCGGTTCTCTGGTCGGCGGCGGCACCTTCAATCTCGAAGGAGGATTCGCGGCGGGGTCGGTGACGGGGGCCACCGCCGCCGGCGGCCTCATCGGCTATTACTCCGACCTGATACCCAGCATATATGACACCTTTTACGTGAGTAAGTCGCTTTCCATCGGCGCGGTGCGCGGCAGCGGTTCCGTGGGCGGCGCGATCGGCGCCGTGAATGAGACCAATCCTTCTGACGTTTATGGCGTTCAGGTTGTTTTCGACTCCGATACCGCCGGCACGGCCAATGGAATTGGCGCGACCTCGATTGCCGGCTATAACCAAGCTAACACCGTCACCCCCCTTCATACCACCGATCTGCAGAACGGTATGCTGCCTGGCCTGCTGGGTACTGCGCAGGTGGGTTGCGATGTCACTTGCTGGACGGCGCAGAGCGGGGCCTATCCCTACCTGACCGCCCTCTTCCCCAATGGGGTGCAGGCGATTTCGGGCATGGCGTCGGGCAGTTCGGTGGGCTTGTCCATCGGCGGCACGTCGCAGGGCCAGGCCAGCACCGGCGCCAACGGCTATTACTATTTCGCGCTGCCCGCCGGCACGCTGTCCGGGCCGGGCAGCCTGTCGCTCCTGACCGACACCAGCGGGGCGCTTCTGACCAGGCTGAGCGGGCAGACGGCGGGGCTGGACATCGCGCCGGATGCGCTGACCTACACCACTGCCAGCACCAGCTATGCCGCCTCCTATGGCGCCGACCGCGCGGCGATGCTGGGCTGGGCGGACACGCCGGCCTATGTCTCCGGGCTGGACACGACCCTCACCGCGACGGGCGCGAGCTTCGCGCTCGATCAGGCGGCGACGCTGAGCGGCGGGCTGACCGTCAAGACCACAGGCACGACGCCGGTCACCGTGACCGCGCCGGTTTCCGCCGCCTCGGTGAAGATCGTCAGCGGCGGGGCGATCACGCTGGACAGCACCATCGCCGCCAGCGGTTCGGGCGATGCCGTGGTGCTGGATGCGGGCACCGGCTTCGTCAACAACACCGGCGCGGACGCCATCGACCTCACCGGCGACGGCCGCTGGCTGATCTATTCCGGCGCGCCGGGCAGCGACACCTTCGGCGGTCTCGACAGCGCCAATACCGCGGTCTGGAACAACAGCGGCACCGCCGTGACGCAGACGGGCAACCGCTATGTCTTCGCCAGCCAGCCGACGGTGACGGTTTCCGCCGGACCGGTCTCCAAGACCTATGGCGACACCTATACCTTCACCAGCGCGGATCTGAGTCTCAGCGGCCTGGAGGCCGGCGTCGCGGGCGCCTATCTGGGCGATACGGCGGCGTCGGTCTTCGCGTCGCTGCCGACACTCTCTTCCACGGGCGCGGCGGCGACGGCGAATGTCAACACCTACGACATCACGCTCAGCGGCGGCGCGGTCACCGGCGGCTATGCGCTGGTGCTTGGCAGTCCGGGAACGCTGACCGTCGGCCAGCGCGCGCTGACGATCACCGGCGATCCCCTGTCGCGGCTTTACGGCGATGCCAACCCGGCGACCTGGACGGCGAGCGGCGACAATCTGGTCAATGGCGACACAATCGCGTCGGTCGATCTGGTGAGCGGCACCGCCACGGCGGCGAGCAATGTGGGCAGCTATGGTTATTCGATCGATAACGCGGCCTTTTCGCACGGATCGGCGTCCAACTATGCGATCACCTATGCCGATGGGAGCCTTACCATCAATGCCCGTCCCATCACGGTGACGGCGGATGGGCTGACCAAACTCTATGGCGACGCCAACCCGGCGCTGAGTTTCACGACCACCAGCCTGGGCGCGGGCGCGGCGGTTCTGGGTTCGCTCGCTACCGTAGCCGGCGACACCACCGGCGTGGGCAGCTATGCGATCACGGCGGGCGGCGTCACCGACACCAACAACCCGAACTACACCATCACCTATGCCGGTGCGGATCTGACGATCACCGCCCGCCCGATCACGCTGACCTACACGGCGGACGCGGCGCAGATCGTCTATGGCGACATACCGTCGGGGCTGAGCGGGACCGTCGCCCTCACCAGCGGCAGCTTCGCGGGCAGCCAAGGCCTGGCGGACGTGGTCTCCGGCGCGGCCGGCTTCGCCACGGCGGCGGACGGGACCAGCAATGTCGGCCATTATGCCATCACCGGCTCGGGCCTGGCCGCCTTCAACACCAACTACACCGTCACTCTCGACCAGGCTGCCGGCAACGCCACCGCCCTGAGCATCACCGCCCGCCCGATCACGCTGACCTACACGGCGGCCGCGGCGCAGAGCGTCTATGGCAATATGCCAACGGGGCTGAGCGGGACCGTCGCCCTCACCAGCGGCAGCTATGCCGGCAGCCAAAACCTGGCGGACGTGGTCTCCGGCGCGGCCGGCTTTGCCACGACGGCGGACGGGACCAGCAATGTCGGCCGCTACGCCATCACCGGCTCGGGCCTGACCGCCTTCAACACCAACTACACCGTCACTCTCGACCAGGCTGCCGGCAACGCCACCGCCCTGAGCATCACCGCGCGTCCGATCACGCTGACCTACACGGCGGACGCGGCGCAGAGCGTCTATGGCGATATGCCAACGGGGCTGAGCGGGACCGTCGCCCTCACCAGCGGCAGCTTCGCGGGCAGCCAAGGCCTGGCGGACGTGGTCTCCGGCGCGGCCGGCTTCGCCACGGCGGCGGACGGGACCAGCAATGTCGGCCACTATGCCATCAACGGCTCGGGCCTGGCCGCCTTCAACACCAACTATGCCGTCACTCTCGACCAGGCGGCCGGCAACGCCACCGCCCTGAGCATCACCGCCCGCCCGATCACGCTGACCTACACGGCGGATGCGGCGCAGAGCGTCTATGGCGACATGCCGTCGGGGCTAAGCGGGACCGTCGCCCTCACCAGCGGCAGCTATGCCGGCAGCCAGAGCCTGACGGACGTGGTCTCCGGCGCGGCCGGCTTCGCCACGACGGCGGACGGGACCAGCAATGTCGGCCGCTACGCCATCACCGGCTCGGGCCTGGCCGCCTTCAACACCAACTATGCCGTCACCCTCGACCAAGCTGCCGGCAACGCCACCGCCCTGAGCATCACCGCGCGTCCGATCACGGTGAGCTACACGGCGGATGCGGCGCAGAGCGTCTATGGCGACACGCCGTCCGGCCTGACGGGCAGCTATGCCCTTACCAGCGGCAGCTTCGCGGGCAGCCAAAACCTGGCGGACGTGGTCTCCGGCGCGGCCGGCTTTGCCACGACGGCGGACGGGACCAGCAATGTCGGCCACTATGCCATCAACGGCTCGGGCCTGGCCGCCTTCAACACCAACTATGCCGTCACTCTCGACCAGGCGGCCGGCAACGCCACCGCCCTGAGCATCACCGCCCGCCCGATCACGCTGACCTACACGGCGGATGCGGCGCAGAGCGTCTATGGCGACATGCCGTCGGGGCTAAGCGGGACCGTCGCCCTCACCAGCGGCAGCTATGCCGGCAGCCAGAGCCTGACGGACGTGGTCTCCGGCGCGGCCGGCTTCGCCACGACGGCGGACGGGACCAGCAATGTCGGCCGCTACGCCATCACCGGCTCGGGCCTGGCCGCCTTCAACACCAACTATGCCGTCACCCTCGACCAGGCGGCCGGCAACGCCACCGCCCTGAGCATCACCGCCCGCCCGATCACAGTCACGGCCGATAGCGGCCAGAGCATGGTCTATGGCGACACGGTTCCGGCGCTGACCTATACGGTCGGCGGCCTGGTCAATGACGACAGCCTGAGCGGCGCGCTCGTGACCTCGGCGACCTCGACCTCGAATGTCGGCAGCTACGACATCACGCAAGGGTCGCTGACGGCCTCCACCAATTACACGATCACCTCCTACACCGGAGCCAATCTGGCCGTGACGGCGCGGCCGATCACGGTGACGGCGGATAGCGGCCAGAGCATGGTCTATGGCGACACGGTTCCGGCGCTGACCTACACAGTCGGCGGCCTGGTCAATGGCGACACCCTGAGCGGCGCGCTTGCAACCTCGGCCACCTCGACGTCGAATGTCGGCAGCTATGGCATCGCGCAAGGGTCGCTGGCCTCCGGCAACTACACGATCACGTCCTATACCGGGGCCGATCTGGCCGTGACGGCACGTCCGATCACGGTGACCTACTCGGCGGACGCGGCGAGCAGCGTCTATGGCGACGTCATCGGCAGCCTGACGGGCAGCAGCGCGATCACCGGCGGCAGCCTGGTGAATGGCGACAGCCTGGGCGGGGCGGCGGGCTTCGCCACCTTGGCGGACGGGACCAGCGCTGTCGGCACCTACGGCATCACCGGCTCCGGCCTGACCGCCAGCGGCAACTACAGCCTGACCAGCGCCCAGGCGGCGGGCAACAGCACCGCGCTCCAGATCACGGCGCGTCCGATCACGGTGACGGCGAATGCGTTGAGCAGGAGTTATGGCGCCGCCAATCCGGCGCTGACCTTCACGACCACGAGCCTGGGCGCGGGTGCGGCGGTTCTGGGTTCGCTGGGCACCGCCGCCGGCGACACCACCGACGTGGGGACATACGCCATCACGCAAGGCGGCGTTACCGACGCGAACAACCCGAACTACACAATCACCTATGCGGGTGCCGATCTGACGATCACCGCGCGCCCGATCACCGTGACGGCGGATGCGCTGACCAAGGCCTACGGCGATGCCAACCCGGTCTTGACCTTCAGGACGTCCGATCTGGGTGCTGGCGCAGCGCTGCAGGGCTCGCTCGAAACCGTGGCCGGCAATACCACCGGCGTGGGTGCCTATGCCATCACACGGGGCGACGTCACCAACGCCAACAACCCGAACTACGACATCACCTATGTCGGCAACGACCTGACGATCGGTGCTCGCGCGATCACGGTGACGGCGAACACGCTGACCAGGACCTATGGCGACGCCAATCCCGCGCTGACCTTCACGACCTCCGATCTGGGCTTTGGCGAAGCGGTGACGGGCTCGCTCGCCACCTCGGCCGGCAACACCAGCGGCGTCGGCAGCTATGGCATTGCCCAAGGTTCGGTCACCAACGCCAACAACCCGAACTACACCATCACCTATGTCGGCAACGACCTGACGATTGGTGCTCGCGCGATCACGGTGACGGCGGATGCGCTGACCAGGATCTATGGCGATGCCAACCCGGCGCTGACCTTCACGACGTCCGATCTCGGCTTTGGCGACGCGGTGACGGGCTCGCTCGCCACATCGGCCGGTAACACCAGCGGCGTCGGCAGCTACAGCATTGCCCAGGGCTCGGTGACCAGTCTCAACAACCCGAACTATACGATCAGCTATATCGGCAACGATCTGACCATCGCACCGCGCGCGATCACCGTGACAGCGGATGCGCTGACCCGGACCTATGGCGATGCCACCCCGGCGCTGACCTTCACGACCTCCGATCTGGGCTTCGGTGCGGCCGTTCAAGGCTTGCTTGCCACATCGGCTGATAACACCAGCAACGTCGGCAGCTACGGCATCACCCAGGGCTCGGTGACCAGCCTCAACAACCCGAACTATACGATCAGCTATATTGGCAACAGTCTCGCCATCACGCCGCGCGCGATCACCGTGACGGCGGATGCGTTGACCCGGACCTATGGCGACGCCAATCCGACGCTGAGCTTTACGACGTCCAGCCTCGGCTATGGCGCGGCAGTGCAGGGCTCGCTCGATACGAGCGCGGATAATACCAGCGGCATTGGCAGCTACGCGATCGCGCAAGGCACCGTTACCAACGCGAACAACAGAAATTACGACATCACTTATGCCGGCAGCGAGCTGACCATCACCGCCCGCCCGATCACGATCACGGCGGACGACCGGACCAAGATCTATGGCGACGGCAATCCCGCGCTGACGGAAACGGTCGGCGGCATGGGGCTGGTGAACGGCGACACGCTCGCCGGTTCGCTGGCGACGTCGGTTGACGGCGCGACCGGTGTGGGCGCCTACGCAATCACGCAAGGGACGCTCGCGGCGTCCTCCAACTACACGGTGGTGGGCTTCACCCCCGGCACGTTGTCGGTGACGGCGCGCCCGATCACGATTACGGCCGACGACAAGAGCAGGACCTATGGCGACGCCAACCCCACGCTGACGGAAACGATCGGCGGCATGGGGCTGGTGAATGGCGACACCTTGACCGGCTCGCTGGCGACGACGGCCGACAACACCAGTGGCGTGGGCGACTACGCGATCACTCAGGGGTCGCAGCGCGCCTCCGCCAATTATGACGTCACCTTCGTCGACGGCCTGCTCAGCATCGGCCAGCGCGCGCTGACGATCACCGGCGATCCCCTGACGCGCCTCTACGGCGACGCGAACCCGTCCACCTGGACGGCGACGGGCGACGACCTGGTGAACGGCGATACGATCTCATCGGTCGATCTGGTGAGCAGCACCGCCACGGCGACGAGCAATGTGGGTAACGGCTACAGCTATTCGATGGACAACGCGGCCTTCTCGCACGGCTCGGCGTCCAACTATGCGATCACCTATGTCGATGGCGGCCTGACGATCAATGCCCGCCCCATCACGGTGACGGCGAATACCCAGACGAAGACCTATGGCGATACCAATCCGGCGCTGACCTTCACGACCACGAGCCTGGGCGCAGGTGCGGCGGTTCTGGGTTCGCTGGGCACGGCCGCTGGCAATAGCAGCGACGTGGGCAGCTACGGCATTACACAAGGCAGCGTCACCAGCGCCAACAACGCGAACTATACGATCAGCTATATTGGCAACGATCTGGCCATAACGCCGCGCGCGATCACCGTGACGGCGGACGCGCTGACCAGGGCCTATGGCGATGCCAACCCGGTTCTGACCTTCAGGACGTCCGATCTGGGTGCCGGTGTGGCGGTCCAAGGCTCGCTCGACACGGCCGCTGGCAGTAGCAGCGACGTCGGTAGTTACGGCATCACCCAGGGCTCGATCACCAACGCCAACAACAGCAATTATGCGATCAGCTATATTGGCAACGATCTGGCCATCACGCCGCGCGCGATCACGGTGACGGCGAATTCACAGACGAAGACCTATGGCGACACCAACCCGGCATTGACCTTCACGACCTCCGATCTGGGTGCTGGCGCGGCAGTGCTAGGCGCTCTCGACACAGCCGCCGGTAATAGCAGCGATGTCGGCAGCTACAGAATCACCCAGGGCTCAGTCACCAACGCGAATAACGGCAACTACGACATCACCTATGTCGGCGCGAACTTGGACATCAATATTCGCCCGATCATCGTGACGGCGGATGCGCTGACCAAGACCTATGGCGATGCCAACCCGGTGTTGACCTTCACGACGTCCGGCCTCGGTTATGGCGCGGCAGTGCAGGGATCGCTTGACACGACCGCGGATCACACCACCGGCGTTGGCGCCTACGGCATCACGCAAGGCTCGGTTACCAACGCGAACAACAACAACTACGCTATCACCTATGTCGGCAACGACCTGACCATCACGGCACGGCCGATCACCGTGACGGCGGATGCGCTAACGCGGTCCTATGGCGACGCCAACCCGGCGCTGACCTTTACGACCTCCGATCTGGGCGCCGGTGTCGCGGTGCAAGGCTCGCTCGACACCGCAGCCGGCAACAGCACCGGCGTGGGTGCTTATGCCATCACGCAGGGCGACGTCACCAACGCGAACAACCCGAACTATATCATCTCGTATGTCGGCAGCGATCTGACCATCGCCCCGCGTCCGGTCACGGTGACGGCGGATGCGTTGACCCGGATCTACGGCGACGCCAATCCGGCGCTCGCCTACACCGTCAGCAACGGCAATCTGGTGAACGGCGACCTGTTCAGCGGCGCGCTCGGCACGGCCGCGGACGCGACCTCGAATGTCGGCTTCTATGCGATCACGCAGGGCACGCTCGCGGCTTCGCCGAACTACACGCTGACCTACGTGCCCGGAACGCTCGCGGTCACGGCACGCCCTCTGACGGTGACCGCCGAAGACGCCAGCCGCGTTTATGGCGGCGCCAATCCGGCGTTCACTTACACCATTGGCGGCGATGGCCTGGTCAATGGCGATACGCTGTCCGGCGCGCTGGCGACGGTGGCGGACTCGCACGCCGATGTCGGACGCTACGCCATCACGCAGGGAACGCTGGCGGCTTCCGCGAACTATGCGTTGGCTTATGTTCCGGGCACGCTCGCCATAACGCCGGCAGCGCTGACCATCCAGGCCGATGACATATCGGCCCCGACGCTAGCCACGGCCCGTGCGACCGCAACCTATCTGGGCCGCGTGGCCGGCGACGACAGCTCTGTCGTGATGGGACTGCAGTTCGGCTTCTTCCCGATCACCGGCGATCCGCGAGACTACGACATCGTGCCGTTTGGCGCCTCGGCGCAGAATTACGACATCTCCTATCTGCCGGGTCTGCTGACGCTCGCCGCACAGCCGCCGTCGGTCTTTACGGCACCCATCATCCTCAAGGGCGGTCTGGGAGCATTGCCGATGGTCGTGGTGACGACCGGCGATGCAGCCTTCACCTTCAGCGATGTCGCAACCGCCGCGATTGATGACTCGACCGACATGGTGCTGTTCGGGACCGCTCTTCCTGGTCGGATCGGCGACTTTAGCCAGATCATGATTCCCGATTATTCCAACGCTACCGACGACGGCGATCGTCTGGTGACGCAGTAAGTCCCATGAAACGTCCCCTCAAATCCTTTGCCGTCGGTGCGGCCTTTGCGGTGGCCGTCAGTTCCCCGTCATGGGCACAGGATTTCCAGCAAGTTGCACCCAAGCAGATCCCTGCGCAAAAGCCCGGCACGGTGCAAGTGCCGCCGGCACCGGCGGTGCCGGCCGGAGCCGCCGATACAACGCTTCTGCCTGCGTTGAAGGGCATACGTCTCGTCAACAGCGTGCAGCAGATCGCACGCACGGGCGCGCAGGGCGTCGGTTTGCAAGTGACGGGGTTGCCGCTGCTGGACGAGCCCGAGATCCGAAAAAAGCTGTGGTTTTTCATCGGCAAGCCGCTGGCAAAAAGCGACCTGGCGCGCATTTCCAAGATCATTGTCGACTGGTATCGCGCGCATCACCTCCCCGTCGTCGATGTTACCTATCCGGAACAGGATTTGAGCACCGGCATCTTGCAGGCCGTCGTTTCCGAATACCGAGTCGGGAAAATCAAGGTCGAAGGCAATCGCTGGTTCGACGGCCCCATGCTTGCAGACGAAATGACTCTGCGGCATGGCGACCGGATCGATTTCGATTGGCTCGGCAGCGATCTGAACGGACTCAATCGAAATCCATTCCGGCAAGTCAACGTCCTGCTGGAGAAGGGCGACGACGTCGGCTACACCGACATCGCATTGCAGGTGCAGGACCAGTTTCCCCTGCGCGTCTATGCCAGCTACGACAATCAGGGTCTTCCGGTCACCGGGCGCGAGCGCTACAGCGCTGGCTTCAACTGGGGGAATGTCTTCGGCCTCGACCAGCAGTTCTCCTACCAGTTCACCACGAGCCCGGATTTGTGGCGTCGGCGCGACCGCGGGCCGGGGCTTTCGAATGCCCCGCGGTTCGCGGCACATTCGGCGACCTATTTCATCCCGCTGCCCTGGGGCGACGGGATCGATCTGTTCGGAAGCTATGTGAAGCAGGTGCCCAATCTCGGCCCGGATTTCGGACAGCAAGGCGATAGCGTGCAGTTGAGCGGGCGTTACGATGTGCGCCTGCCATCGCCGAACGGTCTGGCCCAAGGGATCAAGATCGGCTTCGACTTCAAGCGCTCCAACAACAATCTAGCGTTCGGCGGCGTTGAAGTTTTCGGCAGCGCGACGGAAATCGACCAGTTTCTTCTGATCTACGACGCGACGCGGCCCGATAAACACGGCCAGACGGCTCTTGAGAACACCTTTGTCTATAGCCCCGGCGGGTTCGGGCCGAGCAACCGCACCGCGGTATTCCGCCAGTCCGGCGTCAACGGCGCGTCCGCGCAATATGTCTATGACAATCTGGAGGTCACGCGCGTAACCAATCTGCGCTGGAATATCAGCTGGGTTGTGCGCGCCACCGGCCAGGTCTCTGGCGGTGAGCTTCTGCCGAGCGAACAGTTGGGCGCGGGCGGCGTGGACAGCGTGCGCGGCTATGACGAAAGAAGTGTCAGCGGATCGCAGGGCGTGTTGCTCAGTACCGAATTACGCAGCCCGGCATTCCACCCGTTGGGCAATTTCGCAAATCTCGGCGTGGACGAGCAGGCACAGGTACTCGCGTTCTGGGACTATGGCGACGTCGCTTACAAACATGTGCAGCAAAACTTGCCCAAGAGCGCCGAGCTGCAGAGCGTCGGCTTTGGTGCACGCTATGGCATCGGCAGCTATCTCGACGCGCGCTTCGACTACGGATGGCAGCTCGAGAGGGTGCCCGGCGCAGCCAGGCTGGGCAATCTGGCGACTGTTTCCGTCACGCTTTCCTATTAGGCTGAATCGACATTCATCGCATCCAGATCATTGCGGCTGCGAGGTGGATGAATGCGAGGAAGTTGGTGTCGCGGCGGTCGTATCGGGTTGCGAAGCGTCGGAAGTGCTTGAGTTTGTTGAAGCAGCGCTCGATGCGGTTCCTGAGTTTGTATTTGTGCTTGTCGTATCCGAAGGGATGTTTGCGGGTCGGATTTGACGGGATGACGGGCTCTGCGCCGATGGCCTGGACGTCGTCGCGGAAGGCGCGGCTGTCGTAGGCGGTATCGGCCAAAAGAGCTTTGGCCTTGAAGCCTTCGATCATCGCCGGCGCCTGAACCAGATCGTGCTGCTGGCCGGGCGCCAGCCTGAAGCGCAGAGGCCTGCCCAGCGTATCGGCGAGCATGTGGATCTTGGTGGTCAGTCCGCCTCGCGAACGCCCCAGAGCCTGGTTTTGGTCCCCCCTTTTCCGGTTGCTGCCTGCTGATGGGCGCGAACCAGGGTCGTGTCGAGCATCAGATACTCGTTTCGTCGGTCGGCGGTCAGAACCTTGAAAATGCGCTCCCAAACGCCTGTCTTGGCCCAGCGGGCGAAGCGCTGGTGCACGCTCTTCCACTTGCCGTAGCGCTCCGGCAGGTCGTGCCAATGCGCACCCGAGCGCAGCACCCAAAGGCAGCCGTTCACGAACAGCCGGTTATCCGCCGCGGTGCGGCCCGGATCGCTCTTCTTACCCGGCAAAAGCTCGCAAATCCGGTCCCACTGCGCATCCGTCAGCTCGTACCGCTTGACCATCCATCTGCTCCGAATCACATGATCCGGACCAAAATGAATCACCGACCATCAGGATTGAGAATCCTGAATGTCGATTGGTCCTAGTGCCCTACGGCACTTCACGCCGGCGATGGCGCGCCGCGGTCACCGCGCGGCGCAGCCATACAATATGGCGTTGCACATTTCGCGATAGCGTCGAGCAAGAGCGCTGTTGCCGACGGACGGCCGGGTTTGGTTGACGCCCCGCGCGCCATCCGCCAGCAGGCGGGCGACAGCCCGTGCGGTTACCGTTCTTTCCAGCCGCAACAGATTCTTGTCCTGCAGATCGCGCAGCAGTCTGGCGAGTTCGTCATGGGTGCGCCTGGCGAATTCGGTCAACACATCCGCGCAGACGCGGAAGGCCGCGTCGTTGATGTCCTTCGCAAAAGGCGAGGCGCTCAGATCGCGCCGCGTGTTTCCATATCGCACGTCAATCCATTCGACGACGGCATCAAGGGCGGTTGCGCGTGGCTTCTCCAGCGCCTTCTGGGCCGCGCGATAGCCGGCGTCCAGTGCCTCGGTGTTTTCCAACCGGATCATGGCGCGGAACGCTTCTTCCTTGCTGCTGAAATAGTAATAAAGCGCGCGCCGCGTGAGGTCGCATTCCTTCGCGAGCGTGACCATGGTCATGGCCTCGAACCCGTGCCGCAAGAACGCGTCGCGCGCGCGCGCGGCCACCTTCAAGTGCGAAGCCAGGGTAAGGGCGATTGTCTTTTTTCTCATATCGGGCATTCCTGCGAAAAGTATAATTTCGTATTTTAAGAAAGTCTTGGAAATTGGTGGTTGCGCACACGCCTAGAAGCTCTGTCCGTCTTCCAAATACCGCAATGCAGCATTCTCTGGCTTGATAGAGCCGTCAGTGGCTACCTGAAAACGAAGAGCACGAACGTCGGCTGACAGCATGAGACGGCTGTTCTAGTGGCACGTAAGTGTAACGCAAGGGAGGCAAAAAATGGCTGTTTCCTGCCCATTTCTGCACACACCGGCTTACTTAAGCCATTGAAAATGCTAACTGCCCCCTCCGTTGACATCGACTACATCAAGGCAGTCGTTTCAACGCCTTAGGACTAGGGTCGGAACGCTTATGTAACGCAATGGGTTTTTTGAGGTTTGGCCTTCTTTGGGCCGGTTTGTCGGTCCAGTTGAGACTCGATAATTGGGCGGTTAGTTCAGCGGGAGAATGTCCCCTTGACATGGGGAAGGTCACAGGTTCGATCCCTGTACCGCCCACCATTTCAATCACTTAGCAAAAATATCGTCCGTCTATAGTCTCCCAAAATTGATCGGAGATGAACGATGCTGCGGGACGCGTGGGCCCTACTCTGGGTAGGAAATGGCCGCTGCTAATTCGACGGGGATTCGCACCATTGCGAACACATACGAAGCCGTCGTCCCGGTCCGTAGGTGACATTGCAGCATTCCGGCTCACGATGGGCGGGCCGACTTCGAAGGCGATAGCCCATCCCGTTCTCACGCCCCCCATCGCCACGAACTGCGTCGCGAAAAAGCCGATGAACAGGAACAGCCGTCCGTAATAGCTCTCCAGCGCGGCCACGAGTGGCGGGGTGAAGGCGAGTTCGCGCGTCCGCGCGTTCCAGCGCAGATAGCCCGCGCGATCGGCATCCTGCAGCAGGGTCGGAATGTGAATGCGCGACACACCGAGGCGCCGCGCGAGCCCGGAGACCGAGATGCGGAAGGAATACGCCTGCATCGCGCCCTGGTCGAGCTGCAGTCGGTAAAGAAGCAGCAGGCCGACTGTACGAGTTGTTCAGACTCGTGGGCGCTGACATGGAGCCTTCAGCAGAGCCGCTTCGGAACCCATGGCACCTTCACGTCGACAACGCTCTCGCCCGCAGCCTTGGCTTTAAGTCGCAAATCCGGACCGTCTTCCAAGCCGCCGAGGAACGCGCGTTATGAAGCTCATGGTGTGCATGAGAAGTATTGATCTCTGACGGACCCGGCCATGCCGGTCGAGCTCCGAGATTTGAGAATGGCGGTTAGACGATTTCCCCGGGGGCGTAGAGGCTTCATCTGGCTGGAAATGGTGGCAGGACTCTGGAGATAAATGGTTCTCAGGTGTTTTTGCACCGCGCTCATGACGTCCTCGATCGCCGCGACTGCTTGAATGTGAAGTCATCGCTCGAAATTCCTAAGTCTCAGCCGGCTCCGATGATCGTCGGCCTCAGCTTCTGCGCCGTCGGGATGCTGGCCGCGGAAGTACATCTTCTGCCAGCGCTCCTGAACCGCCTTCGATCCCGGCACGTTGAGATCGCTGTTGAATTTTAGGCGGTTGTCCGACCACTGACGATAGCGGCGGTCAATCTCCGGCGCCTGCGACATTGCGACGATCCGGGGCTCTATTTGCTCGAGCGCGCCGCGGCGGACAGGAAAGAAATGGCAGATCGGCTCGTCCTTTTCGAAGCGCACGGGTGCGTCGCTGCGCGTGAACATCCAGTTCATGGTGAAGGAATACGCCGCCCAATCGGTTTCGACGATGCCAGTCAGGGGCGCCACTGCGTCCTTGGGCTGGTTGACCGGACCTGTGACATAGAGATCGACGCCCGGCTCGGTGCGGAATACGCACGGGATGTGGAACGTGATGATGCCACTGCCGAAATGCGACGAGGCCGTGGGCACACTTGCATCGTCCGGCGTTAAGGTGATGGCATCCTTTCCCGGTGTGCCGTTCCAGCTAGCCGTGAAGCCGGACGCGCAGAGGATCTCCCAGCCATGCGCATTGGCGATATTGAGCGGCAGGCAGCGATAGGCATAGCGCTGGTGTGTTGCGTCCATCCACGCGCGCTCCTGAGGCGCCGCGCGGATTATTATCTGGTGACCGTCGATCAGATAGCAGGTGAGTCGCTCCGGCCTTGAAGCAGGCTCACCACGAATAGCGGATGCCGACATTGCCTTCGATCGTCCTCTGGTAGTTGCCGCTGATGTCGAACGTGTAGCTGACGCGGGCATAGACGCTCATGTCGTCGCCGAGTTGCGAGGTTGTGCCCGTGGCGAACTGCACATCGGTGTTTCCGAACGGCACCGGCACGGGAATGGTGTTGTTGTATAATGTGATGTCGGTGCCCCCGAAGCTGTGCCACAGATCGGCCTCGAAGAATGGCTTCATGTGCTTGTCTTGGAGCAGCGTGTTGTCTTCCAGCCGCGCGCCGATGCGCCCGAACCACGCGTCCGCCGGCATGAAGTTGAGCGTGGTGTAGGGGTCGCTGGCCGGATCGAACGCAAGGCTCGAAAAAACGATCTGCGCCATCGGTTCAAGCGTGAACTCCGGATCGATCTGGAACGGATAGCCGCCCTCGAGCGAAGCGGTGATGCCGGTGCCATATATGTTGGTGCCGATGCCGCGCGCCGAGCGCGGCAAAGCGGTGAACCACGTTCCCATCAGGACGGCATCGGTATACCAGCCATTGTCGCCCAAATGCGTGAATGTGCCGCCGACGGTCACCGCGTCCATCGGCAACGAGCCGGCGATCTGGTTGGGGATGTCCAGGATCGTGCCGCGCACCGTGCCGTTGGCGTGCGCATAGGTGAAGAACATCCCGGCGCGGTTGGCGCGATCGGCGGTCACGGCGAGATCGGTGCCGAACTGCATCGCGCCGATCGTACCGCTGTAGCTGGGCGCAAGCAGGCCGGTGAAGGATTGATCCAGGCCGATGCCGATCAACCGGCCCCATGTGGCGTGGTCGTCATCCAGCAAATACTGATCGCCTTGGCGCTCGTGGAAGGTACCCAGCAGCAACAAATCCATCTGCCGCGCCAGCAGCGCGACCTTGGAATAGAGCGGTGCCTCCATCCGATAGAGCGGCACCGGCGGTGGCCCGGGTGGAGGAGCCGGTGGTGGTGACGGCGGCGGAGCCGGTGGTGGCGATGGCGGCGGAGCCGGTGGTGGCGATGGCGGAGGCGCCGGCGGCGGCGCGGGTGGCGGAGCCGGTGGTGGTGCCGGGGGCGGCGGAGCCGGCGGAGGTGCTGGCGGCGGCGCCGGTGGCGGCGACGGACAAGTTGGGCCGACACAAGGTGGAGGTGCGGGTGGCGGCGCCGGCGGTGGCGGTGGCGGCAACGGCGGTGGCACGGGCGGAGCTGGCGGAGGTGCCGGTGGCGGCGCGGGTGGCGGAGCCGGCGGAGGTGCCGGTGGGGGCGCAGGCGGTGGTGCCGGTGGCGGAGCCGGCGGAGGTGCCGGTGGGGGCGCAGGCGGTGGTGCCGGTGGTGGAGCCGGCGGAGGTGCTGGTGGGGGCGCCGGCGGCGGCGCGGGTGGCGGAGCCGGTGGAGGTGCCGGCGGTGGCGAAGGCGGCGGTGCGGGCGGAGGTGACGGTGGTGGTGACGGCGCGACGTCTCTCAGGAACCAATCGTTCTCCGTGCCCGGCGTGACGCCGCCGCGGAACAGCAGATATTCGAACGGGCCCGCTGCCACGATCCCGCCCAGGGTGAACGTACCCGGCTCGGTCGTGGCGCCGTTGGTCGCGGTCACGACCTCAATGCCGTTCTCGCGCGTAAGCCCGCCCGGCCCCCCGGCATTCGTGACACGGAGGGTCGTGCTGCCGGTCGCGGTGCCGGAATCGACCACCAGCCTGTCGGAGGGCGAAGTGTCGTCGCCGAGATATGTGTGGAGTCCGAGGGTGCCGCCCTGGCCGACATAGTTCTTCGTCGTCAGGGTCTTGAACGCGCCTCCGACAGGCGGCGTGAAGGCGATCAGGCCGGCATTGGTCACCTGTTGCGTCACGGTGGAGCTCGCCGTCACGTTCCAGGTGCTGGCGTCGACGGATACGTTCGTTATGTCGAAGGCCGCGCCCGTCCATTCCGAGCCGCTATCGAGGCTCATATTGGCGACGCTGGCCGGTGCGTCGAACGCATCGCCGGTCAACGTGCTGCCGGTCGATGCGGTGAATTCGAGATCGGTCGGCTGGCCGGTCGCGTGATCATAGGCCACCAGCAGGGCGCCGTCGCCGGAGACGGTCGCGCCGTCCGACACGGCGACATTGGCCGGTCCCCGCACGCCGATGGCGGCTTCATCGCTGGTGAAGCTTCCGCCGGAGATGCTGACATTGTTGACCAGGGCCGGGGTGGCATTGTCCGAGAAGAGCCCGAACGTATCGGTGCCGGTAGCCTTGACCGTGGCGTCGGTCAGGTTGATCGTGCCGGGACCGTTGAACGTCGTAATATAGAGGGCGGCCCCGCCGCCCGTCGTCGATACGGCCGTTCCGTTCGCCGCGATCAGGCCGTTCGAGTTCGCTTCCAGCCCGAAAGAACTATCGCCGCTGGTGGTGACCGTCCCGTCGGTGAGATTGACGGTGGCGAGCAGTCCGGCCGTCGCGCTCGCATAGGCGCCGACGCCCCTGTTGGAGGTGACCGTCACATCGGTTCCGTCGCTCGTGATCGTCGCGGAATTGGCGAGCAGGCCGCCGATCGGCAATCCGCTTGTCACGCTGAAGATCGCCCCCAGGGACGGGCTCGCATTCACCAGCGTGGCGGTCGCCAGCGTGTAATAGGTCGGATTGGCGTTGGCGTTGATATCGATGGTGCTGTTGCCGGACAGCGTGACATTGGTGCCGGGCCTCGCCCACACGCCTGCGCCCCCGCCCGGGCCGTCCACCACCAGATCCTGCACGGCAACTGTGGCGTTGTTGATCGCGACAAGCCCGCTGCCCGCTGCCTGACCGGCCGCCGGCACGGCGTTGAAATGAATCGCGAGCCCGTCGAGCGTGCCGGGCGCGACGGTCGTATTGTCCACGGTAAGGCCAATGCTGTTCGATCCGAACATAGAGAGAGTGAGACTTCCTGCGTCCGCGCGCACCTGTCCGCCATCGTGATCGTAGATGCCCATGGCGCCGCGGCCACCCATCGCCACAAGCACCGGACCGGTCGTGGTTACGGTGCTTGCCGCGCCCGACGCGCCGAGGCCGACCGCATTGAACCCTGTCGTGAAGATGCCAGCCGGGGCAACCGTCAGGTTGATCGTGCCGCCGCTCTCGGCAATCGCGCCATGGCCGAGCGTCGTGGCACTGACGCTCGTATTGTTGATCGCGATATTGGTCGCATTGATGGTGCCGCCGATCGCCGCAAGCGCCGCGCCCAGGCCGTTGGTTCCTGCCACGACATTGACCAGCGTGACGGTGCTGCCCGCGCCGTTAGCCAGGACCGCATGCCCCGCGCTCGAGACGCGCGAGCCGTTCGGCAGCGGGCCGGTGAGCGTGACGGCCCCGCCGTTCAACGCGTCGATACCGACGGAAGTGTTCTGGAAGCCCGAGCCCTGTCCCGGCGAAAGGCCGACGATGATCGTTTCGTCGTCGGCAACGATCCGCGAACCGGCGCCGTTGGCGCGCAGTCCGTCGCTGGCGGTCCCCAATGTATTGATGGTGCCAGGAAGGCCGGTGGGAGTGGTGGTGGCCGGATCGACGTTGAGCCAGATCGTGCCGCCGCCGGTGCTGTAGGCTCCATACGCTCCGCTGGCGTTGGAGGATACATACTGGCTGGAATTGGTGGCCGGCGTGGTGCCGTCGGCCTGCACGGGCTGGCCGCTCGTATTGGTCTTGACGCCGGTGTAGATGGAATCGCCCGACGAGGTGATGATCGAAAGCGGACCATCCGCGGCACCGGGCGTGGTCGTCGCCGGCGCCGGCGCGACGCCCGGATCTTCCGGCTCGGCATCGAACAACCCAAGCGTAGTGACCGCGACCGCGCCGTCCGCGAACAAGCCGTCCGATCCGATACCGGATGTGACGATCGTCGACGTGCTGGTGCTGATGAAGCCACCGGTACTGGCATGCGCGCCATGGCTACCGGCGCCCGTGGTCGTCACCGCTTCGTTCACGGCGCGCAGGATGCCTCCGCTCTGGTCCGCCGCCAGCCCGTCGCTCGCCGCGCCCAGTGTCGTGACCGTGCCGGTGCCGGCGGCTGTTCCCGTGTCGGGGTCGAGGTTGAGTGCGACGAGGCCGCCGGAGGCGCGCGCGCCGGTCGCGCTCTGGTTGCTCGTGCGTATCGTCACGCCGCCGGCGATCACGCGCGCATTCGCGCCGTTGGAGAAGATGCCGACGCCTTTCGACCCGTCCGTCGTGATCGACCCCCCGGTCATCCTCAGGGTTGCTCCGCCATTGGCGGCGGCGCCATAGGCGCTCGTGCCGTGCGTGAGCAGCGTGGTATCGACCAGCTCCACCAGCGATGCCGAGGCCGCCCAAGCCCCGAAGCTGCTGGTTCCGCTGGTCTCCGCGCGCGCGCGGGTGGCGAGGACGGTCGCGCCCGACTGGCCTTGGATGCCGTGGGCCGAATTTCCAGAGGTGGTGACGCTGAGATCGGTGACGACGGTTCGCGACCCCACACCCGATGCGCGCACGCCGATGGCCAGGTCGCCCAAGGTCGTGACCGAGCCGCCGGTCGCGGTGAGTTGCCCGCCCATATAGGCGTTGATGCCATAGGCGCCGTAATTGCCGCCGCCGAAGGCGGCGCTGCCCGCCGTGGTTCGTACGGTGACATTCGTCAGGTCGATCGTGCCGCCATAGGCGTAGGCCGCCACGCCGATCGTGCCCGAGGTCGTGATTGATCCGCCATTGAGACTGACTGTGCCACCTTCGGCCATGAGGCCGTAGGATCCGGTGTCGCCGGTGGACGCGCCGCTCGTCTGGACGGTCAGGCCTGTGCCGGTAATCGAACCGGCTGCGTAGGTGTGCAATCCATCGGCCAGGGTTCCGCTGGTCAGAACCGTTTCGTTGGCGAGGTCGACAATGCCGGCCAGCGCGCGCGCACCATCACTCGACTCCCCGAGAGTCCGCACCGTTCCGCTTGCGCCGGTCGGTGTTCCAGCCGTGTCGAGATTGATCCAGACCTGACCGCCGTCCGTGACATAGATGCCATGCGCCGTCATCGCTCCCGAACTGACATACTGGCTGGGATCGGTGGCTGGCGTGACGCCGTCGGCCAACACCGGTGTCCCGGACGCGTTGGTCTTGACGCCGGTGGAGATGGAATCGCCCGATGATGTGATTACGGAGCCGGCACCGTCAGCAAACAATCCGTAGGCGTTGTCACCCGACGTGATGATCGTGGTCGGATCGATCGCGACCAGCCCGCTAGCGCTGGCCCAGACGCCTGCCGCTCCCGATCCCCGCGTCGTAATCGCCAGATTTGCGGCCGTAACCTGCGCGCTGGCGCCCGTCGCGAACAGGCCACCCGCGTTGTCACCCGACGTCAGGATCGATGCGCCCGTTATTGTAATCGTTCCGCCGGCATCGGCTTCCGCACCATGCGCCCCGGCGCCCGAGGTGGCGATGGCCGTCCCGTCGGCGGCAAGCAGCCCTGGTGCGGCCGACGGGCTTGTGGGGAAGGTCCCCTGGTCTGTCGGGTCTGAATCCCCCGAGAACAGGCTGGCGCCGAGGCCGACACTGGGATCTTCGGCCAGGATGCCGACCGCATCCGACCCAAGGGTGGTGATGGATCCGCCCGCGATCCGTATCGTCGACCCGGACGAGTAGGCGCCGATCGCGTCCGAACCTGTTGTATTGACCGTTGCTGCCGAGGCGGCGATCAGGCCACCGCCGGCCGCAAGCAGGCCATAGGCGTTGCTGCCGCTTGTTGTCACGCTGCTGGAGGTTCCGGTGGCGATTTGCGTCGCGGGATCGACATTGGCGAATACTTTGCTTCCGGCGCCGGACGCGCGCATCCCCACGGCAAAGCTGCCGTCGGTGGTCACCGACCCGCCGCGAACCGCGGCCTGGCCCGCAATCTGGGCATTCACGCCATAAGCGCCGTAGGATACACCACTTATGGCAACCGACTGCGCCATGGTGCGCAGGGTTACGTCCGTCAAAGATACCTGTCCGCCGAACGCGAATGCTCCGGTGCCGATGGCACCCTGTGTCGTGATCGAACCGCCGGTCAGGGTGACCGAGGAATTGCCGTCGGCCTGGATACCGGTCGCGCCGGCCGTACCGCTGTTGCCGCCCTTGGTCAGAAAGACCAGGCCCGATCCGGTGATCTGGCCGCCATTGGTGGCCTGGGCGCCGATGGCGCGAACACCATTGGTCGTCACCGTTTCATTCGCCGCGAAGATCGCGGACCGTGTCCCGCTTCCGACGCCATCCGCCATGAAACCATTGGCGTTGAGGCCAAAGGTCAGCACCGAACCTGACGCGCCAGTCGCCAGCTTGTTTGCGGGATCGACATTGACATTGACCAAGCCGCCCACGACCGCGTCGATGCCGAATGCACCGGCCTGGCCGGAGGCGACATATTGCGCCGGTCCGCTGGCAGGCGTGACTCCGTCCGCGAGCACTGGAGTGCCGCTCGCATTGGTTTTCACGCCCGTATAGATGGTGTCGCCCGAAGACGTGACTTGCGATGCGTTGCCGCTGGCGCTCAATCCGAACGCGCTAGCTCCCGAAGTGGTGATGGTAAAGCCGCTGGTCGTGACCGAGCCGCCGCTTATCGCAAGCGCGCCATGAGCGGTTGCGGTGGTGACGATGGTTTCGTTGGCGCCGACGATCCTGGAACCCGCGCCATCGGCACGCAGGGCGTGGCTGAAATCGCCGAATGCCCGTATGGTGCCCGAAGCGCCTGTCGGGGCAAGGCTGACGGGATCGACGTTGAGAAAAATCGCACCGCCGCCCAATGCGTAAGCGCCACTGGCGCTCGTGGTGCCCGATGGAACAAATTGGCTCGGATTCGTGGCGAGGGTGGTGCCGTTGGCCAGCACGGGCTGTCCGCTGCTGTTGGTCTTGACGCCCGTGTAGATGGAATCGCCGGATGAGGCGATGATCGAGGCCGCGCCGTTGGAGGACACCCCGTAGGCATTGTTGCCGGAGGTAATGATCGTGGCCGAGGCGGTGTCAACACGCCCGCCGTTTTGCGCGAGCGCGCCGAGGCTCGCGCTCATGATGGTGCCAGTGCTGAAGGCGATGGACGCACCCGCATTGGCCGCACGCAATCCAGCGCCTGTCGCGCTTACGGTCACGCCCTGGGCAATAATGCGTCCCGTGGTCCCGCTTGCGTTCAGTCCGTGGTCGTTCGTACCGACGAGTGCAGTGACCGAGCCACCCGTGAGGCTGATCGTCCCGCTGTCGGCATTCACGCCGATGGCATTGGAGCCCGTCGCCGTCGCGTTGACGTTGAATGCGCTGAGGGCGCCACCGGTTAAGATACGCAGGGCGCTGTTGACGCTGGTGACCGAGCCGCCGGTGAGGGTGATCGACGCCCCACCCTCGGCACTGGCGCCGAAGGAGCCGAAATTCGTCGCGTTGATCGTTGCACCGGTCGCCAGGATCGTGGAGCCGGCCCCCGATGCGAGAAGGCCGATCGCATTCTGGCCGGTGACGCTGATCGCCGTTCCGCCGGAAATCGCGATGTCTCCATCCGACGTGGCGGATACACCATGGGCGCCTGTCGCGCTGGTTCCTATGGTGCCGCCGGTGAGATTGACCGCGGCGCCGTTTTGCGCGAGCGCACCGAATGCGTTGACGATGCTCGATGTCAGCGACAGATTCGTGCCGTTGATGACGCTGCCCGCGTTGTTGGCGAACAGCGCGGAGCCGTTGGCGGCGGGTGTTGCGCCGACCGCGCTATAGCTCGGGCCCGGCGCCGTCTGCGTCGTGCCATTTGTCGCGGCGAACTGCTGCGCCTGGGCCGGCGAAACGGTCATTGCTGCAAGGATCGCAAGTGACGCGGTAGAGCGTAAAAGAGATTTAAGATGCAAGCCGTTCGCGCCGTGACGAATGCCGCGCGCCTTGTGAGTCCCCGTTAAACGGTCGGGATTGCAATCGTCACGTGGCGCATTCGCCATGAAGGAAGACCCGCTGGTTGCGAAGCGATGCCTGTCTTCGCCAACGCACGGTCGCGCCAACCTCCCGGGACGTTCTATTGGACCTTGGTCCACTGCCTCAGGTTGTAGGCCGATGCGAGTCTCTCGGGTCGCAAATGGAGACGGCATTGAGCGAAGCACTTGTCGAGCGCTCGCCCGTTGTCTTAATGCCGCGCAGGGGTGAGACCGAATGGTGGCGCGGCGATCCCCGGCTGCTGCGCTTGCATCAGGCGCAAGACGGGGACGGCCCCATCATCGTGCGCCGCCATGTCCTGTCATCCAGGCAATGTATGACGCTGATCGCTTGCTTCGAGCGAAACCGCGAAACCTGTGCGACGAAAGACGGCCCTTCCTATTGGGCGGGCCGCTATATCTGGCAGAACATGCTGCCCGAAAGTGAAACCGACGCGCTCCGACTGATGCAGCAGGTACGCCTCCTGGCACAACTCGTGCTCACGCATGCGGCACGTCCGACACAGACGATCTATTCGGATACGGCGCAACTGGTGCGCTGGCACGAGGGGATCGAACTGACGCCGCATGCCGACAATATGGAGCCCGACGGCGCTCCGAACGCGACGCCTCACCGATGCTTCTCGTCGCTCCTCTATCTTAACGACGACTATGAAGGCGGCGAGACGTTCTTCCCCGGATATGCGATACGGTTGAAGCCCGAAGCCGGCATGCTTGTGCTTTTCGGCGCCGGGCCCGAATTCGTCCATGGCGTGACGCGCGTCCGGCGCGGGCTGCGCTACACCTACGCCGGGTGGTTCACATATGATGCGTCGCACGAAGACGCAAACGCAAAGCGAGTGTTCTGACCCGCTTCCGGTTTCTCGCTATACGCACGTGACCTGCAGCGCGTGGATTATGTGTGCCACACCGCATCCGCCGGATCGCCGTCGTCGGAGTGGTCGTCACAGTCCTGACCGGCGTCACATGAGCGGTTGGCGCTCTGCTCGTCGTCGCCATCGGGATCGACCACGAAGCGGGGATCGCCGGAATCGTATTGCGGTACGTCGGTGCCGGCCAGTTCGGGCCGCGCCGGCTCGATCGTCACGCGCATATAGGCCGGCTGACCCGGCTGCGCGATCCAGTAGCCGGCCGTGGCGGAGATTGCGGCGACCGCCGCGCTCAGCAATATCGTCCGTATGACAAGGCGATCGCTCATGTTGACCTCCGTTGCTAGCCGCCCAGATCGATCACGGCGCGCCGGTTCTGCGGTTCGCGCACGCCGGGCCCGGTCTGCACGAGTGGCTCGGCAAAACCTTTTCCGACCGTCGCGATTTCGGTTTCGCCGAGGCCGTCGGCGACCATTTGCGCCTTCACCGCACCAGCGCGCTTGAGTGACAGCGCCATGTTGTACGTCTCGGAGCCGACGGTGTCGGTATGGCCGGTGACCACTACATGCACGGCGCCCTGGGCCTTCGCGGCGGTCACCGCATCGGCGACGACTTGCTGCGCCTGTTCGGTCAGGTCGGATTTGTCGAAGTCGAAGAAGATGATGAAGGTCTTCACCGGCGCTGGCGGCGGAGGAGGTAGCGGTGGGGGAGGCGGCGGAGGTGGCGGTGGTGCAGGCGGTGGCGCGGCGTCGGCCATCGGATACCAGCGCAGGTTGATCATCACGGACTGCACGTCCTTGTCGCGCAGTCCGAATGGCGAGACGGCGTTGAAGGCATGGCTGCTATCGTCGATCGACTGGTAACGATAGTCGGCCTGCAGTTCGAAATGATCCGACAGCGCGAAGGTGAGGCCGCCGATAGCCTGCCACGTGAATACCGTATCGCCCCCGCTGACACGATTGGCCGACGCGTCGGTGAAAGAGGGATCGAACATTGCGCCGCCGATGCCGGTCCCGAGCGTCAGCGCGATGTGCCGCGTCAGCGGCAGATCATAGAACACATTGCCGAAGAACTGCGTGACGGCGGTGTCTCCCGTGAGATTGGTCGCGCCAAGCCCGTTCGGGAGCAATTGCCGTGCGTCGTAATCCGCATAGCGCAGCTCGAATTCGGTGCGGATCGGCAGGCCGAACTTGTAGCCGAAGGCGAGATCCACCGCGGCCGCGTCGCCGAAGGTGAGCTTGCCGCTGGCAGGGCCGGCGGGCGGCCCGAGCAGGAAGTTCGAGGATTGTAGCTGCGACCATCCGGACCCGAAGCCCAGATACCAGCCATGCGGCTCGGCCGCGGCCGCGGGAAAGCCGAGCAGCACGGCCAGCGCCGTGCCGGCGGTTGCGGACAAGATGCGAGACGTCATGCCGTTCTCCCCGTCAGCAACGGATGGCCGATGGGGCTATCCGTCGATCATGCAGGTCTCTTCCAAGACCCGTCGCAATGGTCGGCTTACGAGTGAAATGCTCAATTGGACCAAGGTCCAAGCTCACTCACAGTGAGGCTTGTGCGGTATCCCATGCGTCGGAACTGTCAAGAAACCGGCCATTGCCGACTGTGGCGGTGCCGTACTTAGAGCCGATCCGGAAAGAACTGAATCATTTTGAGGGATTTGCGGCAAGTCGCTTGAGCATGATGCGGATCATGGCGAGGCGGATGAAGGCCGCGACGGTTGTGGCGTAGCGCTCGAAGTCGCGCGCCAGGCGTCGGTTGCGGCTGATCCAGGCCAGGGTGCGTTCGACGATCCAGCGTTTTGGCATGACCACGAAGCGGTGGGCATCGCTGCGCTTGACGATCTCGATGACCCAGGTTCCGGTGGCGGCGACGGCATCGGCGGTCTTTTTGGCGTTGTAACCGCCGTCGGCGAAGATACGTTCGATGAAGGGAAACGATCGCCGCGTCCGCTTGTCGAGGACCAGCGCTGCGCCGTCGCGATCCTGGATGTCGGCGCTGTGGACGGCGACGCTCAGCAACAGGCCGAGCGTATCGACGAGGATGTGCCTCTTGCGGCCCTTGACCTTCTTGCCCGCGTCGTAGCCTGAAGGATCGAGCAGAGCCCCCCTTTGAGCGCTCCCTTGGCGCTCTGGCTGTCGATGATGGCGGCGGTGGGGCTGGCCTCGCGGCCTTGGCTCTCGCGCACTGCCACATAGAGCGCGTGATGGATGCGCTCCAACGTCCCGTCCCAGTTCCACAGTTCGAGATAGTCGTGAACCGTGCTCTTGGGCGGAAAATCCTTCGGCAGCGCCTGCCATTGGCAGCCCGTCCAAAGCACATAGAAAATGGCGTTCAAGACTTCACGCACATCCGTCGTGCGCTTGCGCCCGCCGCGCTTGGCCGGGGGTATCAACGGCGCCGCAAGTGACCATTCCTCATCCGTCATGTCGCTGGAATAGCGAAGACCATTGCGTCTCGCCGACAGCCGGTGCTCCGGCTTCCACATCGGGTGCTCCTGTTGCGAATCAGCACCCACAACGGAATCACAACCGATTCACCCGACTCAACTTCTTTCCAGATCGGCTCTTAGGCTTGGCGACAACGCCGTCAGCGAAATGGCGACGAATGCCCCTAGCACTAGGTCCCGCAACAGCACTCTCGGTCGTCGCCGGATCCGCATCGCATGCTCCCTTCGGGCACGCGATGGTAGGGCGGTGATGCCGACCTTCCATTGGACATTGGTCCAATCCTGCGCTCAGAGCGTCGGCCGGCTCGCCGTCATGGCTTCGCGGATCGCATGGAGCAGCGTTTCGACATCCAGCGGCTTTCGTACATAGCCCAGGGCGCCGGCGGACAGGCAGGTTTCGCGCGTTCCGGGCCCATCATGCGCCGTCATGATGACGACCGGCAGAACGACGCCGCGCTGCCCGAGATGGCGCATCACGTCGATTCCGTTCATGCCCGGCATCTGCAGGTCCAGCACAAGGCAATCGAGCACATCACGCTTGAGGAAATTGAGCAGTTCTTTGCAATTTGCGAAGGTTTCCGTCTCCAAATGGCATGCCTTCAGCAGCCGCGAAATCGCGAGGCGAACCGATTGATCGTCGTCGAGGATAGCGATGCGCAGCGGAACGATTTCCATGGCGGAGACACAAAGGTGTCGTTTCGAGACCATGGGCGATAGCGGCAATTGCCGGGCGGCAACATTGGACTTAAGACGCACAAGGGCGCCGGGTCCGACCGCAATCGGCAGGAATTGCATCATCGCGGCTGACGTCTCTTCGCGAGGCTCATCTGCTCGGCGATCTGCACCAGTGCTGCAACGGAACGCACTTGCATCTTCTCCATGATGTGCGCGCGGTGAACTTTGATGGTCTTCTCGACGGTACCCAGATCGTGCGCGATCTGCTTGTTGAGGCGGCCGGCGATGACGTGTTCCATCACCTCGCGTTCACGCGGTGTCAGCGCGGTGTAGCGCACATACAGGCCGTCCAGCATCTTCTTTCGCTGGCGCGCCGCATGGTCGAAGGCGAGGGCCGCTTCGACCGCGCGGATCAGCAAATCGTCCTGCACCGGCTTGGTGAGATAATCGATCGCGCCCGCCTTCATGGCGCGGACGCTTGTCGGAACGTCATCGCAACCCGTCAGGAAAACCACGGGGCGCGGCATGTCGCCCGAGACAAGCGCCTCTTGGAGCGCCAGCCCGTCCAGACCGGCCATGCCGACGTCGAGGACCGCGCAGCCCGGTGCGCCGGGATCGTGCTGTGCGAGAAAATTTCGCGCGGAGTCATAGGCCTCGACGTCGAAACCAGCCGCGCGCAGGAGGCGGCTCAGAGCTTTCAGGATGCTGTCGTCGTCGTCGATCAGATAGACGCAGGGATTTTTATCCGCGGCGGGCAGCGCACTCATTGGCGTTTCTCCTCCAGAACGGGAAACTGGACATGGAAGGTCGCGCCGCGGCCCGGATTGTTGGTGGCCCAGATCCGTCCACCATGGGCGTCTGCGATCGCCCGGCTGATCGAAAGACCCAGCCCAAGGCCGTGCGGCTTGGTGGTGACCAGCGGATCGAACAGTCGCGCCAGCAGATCGGTTGCTATGCCCGTGCCGGTATCGGAAATGGCCAGATGGATTTCGCGGCCGCCGATCATGTCGGTGGCGATCAGCAGCGTTCCGCCGTGCTGTTCGGCCATGGCCTCGGAAGCGTTCGCGATCAGGTTCAGCAGGAGCTGCTGGAGCTGGATCTGATCGCCGCTCAGGAGCAGATGTCGCGCTGCCGGCTTATGGACCACGGTGATCCCGCGCTGCGTCAAGTCGGCCAAGGACAGCTCCAGGGCCGCGAGAACCGCGCCGTTGAGATCGACGGGCCCACGCTCGAGCGACTCCCTCTTCAGCAATGAACGCAGATGCGCGATGACCGCACCGGCGCGCGCGTCGTCGTTCACGATGTCCGAGATGGCATCACGGAGCTCTTTGAAGTCGATAGGATCGCGGTCAAGCAGCCGCTGGGCGGCCTGTGCGTTGCTCATGATCGCGGTCAAGGGCTGCTTGAGTTCATGGGCCAGCGCGCCCGACAGCTCGCTGAGCACCGAGACGCGCGAAAGATGAAGCAAGGTCACGCGTTGCCGTTCGATCTCCGCCTGCATCTCCTTGGTATTGGTGATGTCTGCGACCGTACCGGCGAGTTCGTAGTCTAGGCTGACACCGATGCGGCGTGCCCGCCCGCGCATGCGCAACCAGCGGGTCACGCCGGCTGGTGTCACGAATCTGTAGACGATCTCATAGGTTCTGCTGTCGTTGCGGTCGTCGCCGATCGCGCGATTGATGGCATCGCCCACCGCAGCACGATCGTCGGGGTGGATATACTCGCCGAAGGCCTCGGGCGTTGCGACAAATCCAAGCGGCAAATTCAGAAGATGCAGGGCGAAATCCGACAGCCAGATGAGGCCGGCCGGCCTGTTCCAGCGCCAAAGGCCGACATCGGCACAGTCCAGCGCGACCGTCATCCGGTCCTCGCTTTCGCGCGACAGGCTTTCGGCGGAGCGGCGCGACCGGTTTTCGGCGCGAACCATGGCGATCAGCACGCCCTCGATGATCAGCGCAAATACGCAGACGACGACCGGCCAGTCGAGAGGAGGGTCAAAGTCGGACGCTTGCTCTGGCATCGCATCCAGATCGAAAATGCCGATCAGTGCGGCACCGACCGTGATGAAAATGAGAAGCCCCAACAGAAACAGCACCGCACCGGACTCGGGCGGCGCATGCGACGCGGCAACGGACTGGCCGCCATCGAAGAAGCGTCGCGCGCGAAATTCCGCGATCTCCTTCCAGGACGAAGCTGCGGCCTCCCGCCATCTCGCCGTCCACCGAAGCGCGTGCTTCGACATTGCCTCCCCGCTGCTGTTTTATTTTATAGGGACGTCCCGACGCCTGAACTCCACGCTGGCTTGACGTGTGTGTTGTACGCCATTCGCGCGAAACGGGAAGACAGATTTGAGAGACTTGTTAATCATCCATTAAATCTGTGACGACGTTTTCGTTGCTTCCTTGTCGCCAACCAGCGCGTTTAGCGGGACTCGCTTGGTCGTGAACGGATGCTCCACAGGCAACCTCAAGGCAAGCGGGGCTGGAAAACGTGGCGCGCTCTGACAATGAGCTTCTGCGCCGCCCTTTTCTTTGGCTGTCCGGCTGCGGTCGCCAGCCAGATTTCGGGCGGCAATCAGCCTGAAACGCTCGACATCGGCGACATCGACAAGGCCAAGGCGTTCAACGTTTTCGACAGCGCGAGCTTTCTGGTCGTTCCGATGCCGCTGTCCAACCCGACCACCGGCTCCGGCGGCGCGCTCGTCGGCGCGATGTTCTTCAAGATGGACGAAGTGTCGAAGCCATCGACCGTTGGACTGGGCGGCTTTTACACGAGCAATGGAAGCTGGGGCGGCGGCGCGATGGCCCAGCTCGACTTCGACGCCGACCGCTATCTTGCCAAGGCTCTGCTGGGTTACGCCGACATCAACTACGACTTCTTCGGGACCGGTTCGTCCGCGACGGGCCGGGCGGTGCATCTCGACCAGAGCGGCAGCATGGTCAAGGGCGAGTTCCAGGGACGTGTCGCGCCGGATCTCTATCTCGGCGGAAGCTTGCGCTATCTCAATCTGCTCACCACGTTCGACAATCCGGCGCTGGCCGGCAGCCTGCTGGGCGATATGGTTCCGGTGCCCAAGCTCCAGAACAAGGTCTACACGCTAGCAGCCGATCTCACCTACGACTCGCGGGATCGCAGCTTCGGACCGAAGGCGGGGCAGCTGATCGAGGCGGAGTTCTCCGCCAACGGCCGCCAGTTCCTAACCAATTCGAGCTATTTCAAGACGACCGCCTCCTACAATCGCTACGACTCGCTGGACGATGCTCTCGTCCTGGCATCGCGGGTCTCGTTCTGCGATGCGACCGGGCAAGTACCGATCTTCGATCTCTGCATGTTCGGCGCGAACAACGATCTGCGCGGCTATGCCGTCGGCCGCTTCCAGGATCGTGCCATGCTGGCGGGCCAGGCGGAGCTGCGCTGGCATGCCTTCTGGCGCATCGGCTTCGTCGCCTTTGCCGGCGCGGGCGCCGTCGGGCATTCCGTCGACTCGTTCAACCAGGCGCTCTACAGCGCCGGCGGCGGCATCCGCTTCCTCGCCTCGCGCGACTACGGCGTGAATATCGGCATTGACGGAGCCGTCAATCGCAATGGCGAATCCTCCTGGTACATCCAGGTCGGCGAGGCATTCTGAGCGCGCTTGGACCTTGGTCCAATTGAGACATTGGCCGTCACGTTCCCAACTGGTGGGCGAAACCGGGCGGGAGACCGCATGCGCTTCGTCTTGCTTATCGCCTTGCTTGCCCTGCTCGGGGGACCGGCTCTTGCCGAGGACGATCCGAGCAAGCTCGCGGAGAAGCTGTCGAATCCGGTCTCGAACCTGATCAGCCTGCCGTTCCAGTTCAACTACGATTGCTGTTATGGCCCGAAAGACGCGGACCGCCTGGTTCTGAACATCCAGCCGGTCATCCCGATCAAGCTCAACGCGAATTGGAATGTCATCGTCCGTACCATTCTGCCGGTGATCGACCAGGAAGAAACCGCACCCGGCCTCGGATCGCATGTCGGATTGGGCGACGTCACGCAAAGTTTCTTCTTCTCGCCCAACCCCGCTCCGGGCGGTTTCGTGTGGGGTGTGGGTCCGGTCTTCCTCTGGCCGCTCGCGACCGATCCGGCGGTCGGCAGCCGCGAGTGGGGCGCCGGCCCGACGGCTGTTCTGGTCAAACAGCAAAACGGTTGGACCTACGGCATCCTGGCCAACCATATCTGGTCCTATGCCGGCGAGGCCAAGCGGCCCAATGTTAGCGACACGCTGGTGCAGCCCTTCTTGGGCTATACGTGGCCCGATACGACCGGCGTCTCCCTCAACTCCGAAGCCAGCTATGACTGGATCGGCGACCAGTGGAGCGTCCCGCTCAATCTGTCCGTGAGCCACATCTTCAAGCTCGGGAGCCAGGCGACGAGCTTCCAGCTCGGCGCGCGCTGGTATCCCGCGACCGTCGAAGACGGCCCGCGCTGGGGCCTGCGCTTCAACGTCGTCTTCCTGTTTCCGAATCGAGGGCCGGCATGATGCGCAAATTCGCGATCTTGGCCGCGGCACTCGCGGCGGCCACCGCGGCATCGCCGGCGCGCGCCGTGGAGGCCGGACTCAGCCCCTATCCGAAAGGTCTGGCGGGCTTTATGTCCGGCTATGTTCCGCCGCAGCAGGGCCTCTACCTCGGCGATATCTATTACTACTACAACGGATCGGCCGGCGCGGACGTGCGGGGCGGCAAGGTCGAGCTCGACGTCTCCGTGACGCTCAACGTCGACCTGCTCGAGGCCACCTACGTCACCGACTGGCATCCCTTGGGAGGAACTTACGCCGTCGGTGCGGCCGTCGACTATGCCTGGGCCGGACTCGATGCCACCATCGCGACGCCGCTCGGCAGCAAAGCGGTTTCGTTGAGCACGGATGGCTTTGCCGATTCGCTCATCATTCCCGCGCTCATCGGCTGGCACGATGGCAATTTCCATTGGAGCACGGCGTTCTACGTCTACGTTCCGACAGGGGCCTATAATTCGAGCGAGCTCAGCGTCGGCAAGAACATCTGGGCCTTCATGCCGCAATTCGCCATCACCTATTTCGATCCGAAGAGCGGCTGGGAGGCATCCGCCGCGTTCACCTATGTAACGATGACGACCAACGGCGCCACGCAATACGCATCCGGCGACATCGCGCATCTCGATTGGGGTGTCGGCCTGCACTTCGGCAAGGGCTGGGAAGCGGGCGTCGTGGGCAATGTCGTGCAGCAGGTCGGCGCCGATCGCGGCGCCGGCGCGCAGCTCGGCCCGAACAAGGCGCAGAGCCTCGGTATCGGACCATCGGTCAGCTACAGCACCGAAATCGGCCATACGCCACTCAGCTTGGGTGTGAAGTGGGAGCATGACTTCGACGCGCACAACACATTCGAGGGCGACATGGTCGGCGCGTCTGTGACGGTCGGACTTTGATGAAACTCACCCTGGCGCAGCCGCATGCCTTCCCTCCACGGCGGTCGCGTCCTTTTTGAAGGATAGTGCCATGCGCTCCATTCTCCCGAAACTGGCCCTTGCGATGTTCCTCGCCGTTACGCCCGCGGCTGCCGCCAACCTCGTTCCCTCCGGCACGCTGGAGATCGACCAGACGCGCGTCGGCTTCCTGCTCAGCGCCAATGGCGGCGGCGGCGTACTGCATTATCGCGGACACGACTATCCCTTCTCCATCGGCGGATTGGGCGTCGGCGGCATCGGCGTGACGCGGCTGAAGGCGTCCGGCCGCGTCTACAATCTCCCCGATCGCGCGTCGTTCTCCGGCGCCTACAGCCTGCTGCGCACGGGTTACGCGGCCGGCGATACGGGCAGGGGCAAGCTCTGGCTCAAGAACGGCGATGGCGTGGTATTGGAGCTCAAGGGCTCCAGCAAGGGCATTGGCCTATCGCTCGGCGCCGACGTCGTCGACATCACGTTCAAGCACTCCGCATCGCGCTGAAGTTGGACCTTGGTCCAATTGAGCGCGGGGCGTCGCGAATGCCTACTGTCCCGGCATGGCGAACCTTGAAGGCTCACCCCAGCCCCGAAGCCACAAGCTCCGTGCAAACGGCAATGCCAACGGATTCGCACTCGTTCGGAAAGGAGATTTACATGTTGCACACCCAAGATGTGACAAGTCCTTTCGTGAACGACTCAGCCTCCCCCCACGCGAGTCCGTTGGCGTTCCGCTTTCGATCGAACCACCATGCTCCCACGCGCGCGATCCGCTGAGCGCGCCGGGGAAGAGCGGCCTTTTGCGGCTTTCCATGTCTCGCCCGCAGCATCGGATCGCGACGACCGCGATCTGTTCGACGGCGGCCCACCGATCGGTCTGCAGATGCGCATCGGCTTGCTCGCGCCCGGCCGTCCGAACATCCGCGGCCGCGCTTTGCTCGCGGTCTTGCTGGGCTGGGCCGCACCGTTCCTGATCACGCTGATCCAGGGCGCAGTCCTGCACGACCGCAGCTTCACGTCCTTTGTAGCCGACTACGGCATGTATGCGCGCTCGCTGATCGCGGCGCCGTTGCTGGTGCTGATTGAGGGCGTCTGCTTTCCGCGCCTGAGCGGAATCGCCCGGCACTTCCAGGATGGCGGTCTGATCCGCGACGCCGACCTGCCGCGCTACCGCCAGGCACTCAGCTCCACGCGGGCGTTGCGCGATTCGATGCGGCTGGAATTCGGGCTTGTGGCGGTCGCAATCGGTCTGGTCGTCGCGATAAATTGGGCGGTGCCGCAACAGGCCTACCAGGCCTGGCACCGGTTGCCCCACTCGGAATCCTATTCGCTGGCCGGCTGGTGGAACGCGCTGATCAGCGTGCCGGTCTTGATCATGCTGCTCCTGGGATGGCTTTGGCGTCTCCTGCTATGGACGCGCTTTCTCTGGCTGATGTCGCGACTGGACCTGAAGATCATCGCGGCGCATCCCGACGGCGCGGGCGGCCTCAAATTCATCGGCCTCTCCACACAGGCGTTTTCGGTTCTCGCCTTCTCTAGCGGTGTGATCGTAGCGGGAACGATCATGAACCATATCGTCCATGATGCGGCACCCTTGATGGCCTACCGTGCCATCATCGTCGGCTTCGCGGTGCTGATGATCGGGCTGCTCGCTGGCCCCTTGCTGGTCTTCAGCCTCAAGCTGCTGGATGCGCGCCGGCGCGGGATTTTCGAGTACGGCGCGCTGGCACGCAGCGTCGGCGGCCTGATGGAGCGGAAATGGTTCCGCCGGCGCGAGGATGCTGACGCCGAAGCCCTGTCGGTCCAGGATTTCTCGGCGACCACCGATCTCTACTCGGTGACCGCGAATGCCTATGCGATGAACATCGTGCCCGTCGCCTGGGTCAGTCTGATTCTGCTGGCCTGTGGCGCGCTGCTCCCCTTTTTGCCAGCCGTATTGATGTCGGTGTCGCCGGAAGTTCTCTTCCGCAAGCTGACATCGCTGTTCCTATGAGCGCCGCGATGGATGCAAGGGTCGCGGACGATCGCTTCATGGTTGAGCCGAGTGTCGGCAATCACTTCGCGTGGATCCGTACGCGGCTCGCCGTGGAGCGGACGTTCATGGCCTGGATGCGCACCTCGGTATCGCTGATCGGCTTCGGCTTCACCATCGTCCAGTTCTTCCAGCACCTGGAGGATGCCGACAAGGGCGCCCCCATGCTCCATCCGCAGGCGCCGCGCGACTTCGGACTGGCGCTGATCGCAGCAGGCGTTGTGTCGCTGGCGATCGCAGCATGGCAGTACCGCCGCACGCTCGCCTATCTGTGGCGCGGCCGATTCCGGCCGCTTGCCGGCCTGGACGAGAAGCCACACCAGACCCCGGTCTTCATCGGCGCGCTGGTGATCATGGCGATCGGCGTTTTCGCCTTCGGTTCCGTCTTTTTCCGGTTGTGAGCACGATGTCCCAGGGAAGTTCCGTCGACGATATCTTGACCGCGGACATGGCGGCCAACCCCGGCCTGCCGCCGCTGCCGCAGATCGACGGCGCCGATCCTGATCGCGCCTCGGTGGAATATTCGCGACACCGCACCAAGCTCTCGACCCATCGCACCGCATTGTCGGAGCAGCGCACGACACTGTCTCGGCAGCGCTCGGAGATGTCGAGCCGGCGCACCGGCATGTCGTTTCAGCGTACCCGCATGGGCGCCGAGCGCACGCTGATGGGCGTGATCCGGACGTCGCTGTCCCTGATCAGTTTCGGTTTCACGATCTATCAGTTCTTCGAGCATCTGGCGGAAAAGAACGTAATTGGCGGCGGCAGCAATGCGGCGCGCAATTTCGGCATGGCGCTGGTCTGGCTGGGCGTCGCGATGGTCGCTGTCGGCATCGCCTATCACGTGCAGTTCATGATCGGCCTGCGCCGCGAGCGCATCGCTATGAAAGCGACGGACCTCGTCCACGCGCAGAGCCACTTTCCCTATTCCTTCACGCTGCTCGTCGCGGTGCTGTTGCTCCTGCTCGGGATCGCAGCCATCGCAAGCCTGACCTTCCGCGTCGGTCCGTTCTCGTAGGAGATGCTATGTCGATCGTGATCATCCTTGTGCTCGTGCTCAAGTTCAGCATCGTCCTCACCGTATTCGCCGTCGGTCTCGATGCACGACCGGAGGAAACTGTCTTTCTCCTGCGCCGTCCCGAAAAGCTCGTGCGCTCGCTTGTCGCTATGAACCTGGTGATGCCGCTGTTCGTCATGGCCCTGGTCGCCATCTTTCCGTTGCCGGTCGTCGTCAAGGTGACGCTGGTGGCGCTGTCGGTTTCTCCAGTGCCCCCTTTCCTGCCGGGCCGCGTCCTCAAGATGGGCGGATCGGAGTCCTATCTCATCAGCCTCCTCGCCATCGCCGCTTTGCTGTCGATCGTTCTGGCGCCGGTCATCGTATCGCTATTCGGCGCCGTGTTCGGCGTGGAGACGCACACCGATGTGATCAAGATCGCGCTCTCGGTTGCGATTTCGGTTCTCGCGCCGCTCGCCGCCGGCGTGTCGATCCGGCAAACCTGGCCGAGAGTCGCTGACGCTGTCGCCCGGCCGATCGGGACGACTGCCGCGGTGCTGCTTGTCGTCATCAGCCTGATCGGGCTGGTGGGGCTATGGCCGCTCATCGCTTCGCTGATCGGCAGCGGAACGGTATTCGCCTTTCTCGCCTTCGTCGTCGTCGCGCTTCTTGTAGGACATATGCTCGGTGGTCCCGAGCCTGACGAGCAGACGGTGCTGGCCTTTGCAACCGCATCACGCCATCCCGGCGTCGCGATTGCCATCGTCGCCGCCAACTTCGCGGACACCAAGCTCGCTGCGGCATCGGTGTTCCTCTATCTGATCGTCAGCATCCTTGGAGCGATCCCCTACACGCTGTGGCGCAAGCACCATGATCGCGGTGTCCACGCAGCGGCGGAGTAGGCCCTTGGTCCAATTCCGCGCCGGGCGGCGCAGCGCAAATGTCGCCATGGAAGATGGGAGGCACGCTATGGCGCGGCAGCATTTGAACTATGAGCTGTTCGGCATTCTGTTCGTCTGTGGAATCTGCGTCGCACTGATGGGCATTGGATGATCGCGCGCCTCGTCGTCTTGGTACTCCTCTTCGCGGCTGGCACTGCGCAGGCGGACCCGCTTGCATCCTGGAACGACGGAGCGACGAAAACCCGCATCGAGAGCTTCGTGGCGGCGGCGGTCACGCCCGGCGGCCCCGGGTTCATCGCGCCCGACGATCGTGTCGCGGTGTTCGACAACGACGGAACGCTCTGGGCCGAGCAACCGGCCTATTTCCAATTGCAGTTTGCTATCGACCGCATAAAGGTGCTGGCGCCGCAGCATCCGGAGTGGAAGACCGAACAGCCGTTCAAGGCCGTTCTCGACGGCGATTTGAAGCGGGTGGCTGCTTCCGGCGAGAAAGGGCTTGCCGCGCTCGTCATGGCCACGCACACCGGCATGACCACCGGCCAATTTGCGGCCGCGGTCACGAATTGGCTGGCATCGGCGCGTCATCCGACTCTCCGGCGCCCCTATACCGATCTCGTCTACCAGCCGATGCTCGATCTGCTCGTCTATCTGCGCGCCAGTCGCTTCAAGACGTTCATCGTCTCCGGCGGCACGGTCGACTTCATGCGCGCCTTCGCGCAGACGGTCTATGGCATTCCGCCCGAACAAGTGATCGGCACGACATTCGCCACCCAATACGTATTGGACGCGGACGGCACGCCCGCGCTGGTCCGCCAGCCCCGGATCGACTTCATAGATGACGGACCGGCCAAGCCGTCGGCGATCTATCGGATCATCGGTCGCCGTCCGGTCTTCGCCTTCGGTAATTCCGATGGCGATCGGGAGATGCTCGAATGGACGATGGGCGGCCCGGGGCCGCGGTTTGCGGGCCTCGTGCATCACACCGATGCCGTGCGCGAGTTCGCCTATGACCGTACGTCCAAAATCGGCCGGCTCGACAAGGCGCTCGACGAAGCGCTGGCGCGCGGCTGGACCGTCGTCGACATGCGGCGCGACTGGCGCGTCGTCTTCCCGCCGACTGCGGCGCGATAGGCGATTGGACCTAGGTCCAATCGAGCGGCTGCGCATCACTGCCTAGTTTCGGCCCACATCTGGGAGGCCATAGGATGAGCAAGCTGATGTGCGTGGCGATCGCCGGCCTCCTGACGATTTGTGTCGTGCGGCCTGCCGATGCGAAAGCGCCGCAAGGATCGCCGCCGGCGGTGATCCCTGCCGGTGCGCCTCCGACCATCGATGCGCGCCCATGGCCGCGCCACTACAGCGTCGGCGGGACGGCTTTCGCACTCTACCGCCCGCAGCTCGAATCCTGGACCGACAATTTGCTGAAAGCCCGCGCGGTCATGACGGTGAAGACCGGCACCGCGAGAGGCGCCGACGGCAAACCCGTCGATCAGCAGACCTTCGGTGTCGTCTGGCTGCACGCCCGCACCGAGACAGACCGCGACGCGCGCGAGGTCACGCTGACCGACATCGGCTTCGACCGCGTGAATTTCCCAACGAAGAAGGACCAGGAGACGCGCTATCTCGGCCTCCTGCGGCAGGTTGCGCCGACGACCGATCTCGTCGTCGGCCTCGACCAGATGGAAGCGGCGCTGGCGTTTGCCACCTCCGCCAAGGTCGATTCGGTCGCGGTGGACAACACGCCGCCCGAAATCCTCTTCGCCTTCGAACCGTCCGTGCTGGTGCCGATCGACGGACCGCCTGTCTGGAAGCCGGCCAGCATCGCCGGGGTCGAGCGCGTCATCAACACCCGCGCGTTGCTGTTGCGTTATCAAAACAGGATCTATTTCGGCTACGGCGCCCATTGGGCGAGCGCGGCAGCGCTCGATGGTGCCTGGACGAGCATCGCCGGTGCGCCGCTTCCACTCGTGCAAGTGATGCAGAGGGCCGTCGCCACCAATCAGGCGCCTGCAGCGAAGGACGTCCCCGCCGACATCGCGTCGCTGTTCAGGGCGGGAAAGTTTCCCGTCGTCTATGTCCGCACCCGTCCAGCCGAGCTGATCCAGCTCGAGGGCCAGCCCCAATTCGCGCAGCTCGCGGGCACGGCGCTCACCTATGTCAGCAACACGCCGGCCGATGTCTTCGTCGCGCCCGACCGCTCCTGGTACGTGCTCGTATCCGGGCGCTGGTTCGCCGGTCCGTCCTCGAAGGGACCATGGCGTTACGTAGCGCCGAACGCGCTGCCGGCGGATTTCGCGAAGATCCCGTCCAACAGTCCCAAGAGTGCCGTTCTCGCCTCCGTGGCCGGAACGCCCGAAGCGCGCGAGGCCGTGATCGCCAATTCAATCCCGCAGACCGCGACGGTTGACCGGACCAAGGTGTCGTTCCAGTCGCACTATGACGGTCCGCCGAAATATCAGGCGATCGCGGGCACGACGATGTCCTATGCCCTGAACGCCTCGGTGCCGATCATCCAGGTGCCCGGCGCCAGCTACTATGCGTTGTCCAACGGCGTGTGGTTCATCTCCGAAGGCGTCAACGGCCCGTGGGGCGCGGCAACCCGCATCCCCGCCGCGATCTACACGATTCCCGCCGCATCTCCCGTGCATTACGTCACCTATGCACGCGTCTATGGCGCGAACGGCAATGCGATCTATGTCGGCTACACGCCGGGCTATTACGGAACGGTCGTGTCGAACGGCGTCGTCGTCTACGGCACCGGCTATGCCTGCAATTCGTGGGTGGGGAATGTCTGGTACGGATGCCCCGCCACCTATGGCTATGGTGCGGCCTTCGCCTATGGCGCCGCCGTCGGCTGGGCCATCGCCTTCGGCTATGGCTGGTACGACCCATGGTTCGATCCCTGGTGGGGACCATGGGGCGGCTATTATCCCGGCTATTACCATCCCTGGGCCTATGGCGGCGCCATTGCAGCGAACGTCTATGGCCGCTGGGGCAATAGCGTCGTCGCGGGAACCGCCGCGGCCTGGGCCAATCCGCGGACGGGCAATTACGGACGCGGCGCGCGCGGCGGCTACTACAATCCCGTCACCGGCGGACGCGGCTACGGCTATGGTGCGCGCAACACCAACATCTATACCGGCCGAAGCACGGCCGCCGCTGGTGGCATCCGCTACAACCCGCAGACGGGGCGCGTCGTCGCCGGTGCCGGCGGATCGGCCCGTAACATTTATAATGGCAACGCCGCCGCGGGCGGAAGGCGCACCGTCATCAACACCGACACCGGCCGCGTGATGCGCGAGGCGGGCAGTGCAACGCGCACAGGCAACGGCGCCACCGCGGCGGGCGGCTTCGCGACGCACGGCGCGGGCGGCAACGCGGCCGGCGCGGGCTATGTCCACTACGACCGCGCGACCGGCAACGTCAGCCACGGCGGCGCCGTGGACGTGAACGGCAACATCTACGCCGGCCATGACGGCAACGTCTATCACTACGACCGCGACAACCACGACTGGGAAAAGGCCGGCGGCGACGGTCGTTTCACGCGCGCCAGCCAAGCCGATCCCTCGCTCGATCGCGAGCGGGCGGCGCGTGATCGCGGGGTGGAGCGCGAGCAGGGCCGCGCCACCGGTGGGGGGCGCCAGGGCGGTTTCGGGGGCAGCTTTCGCGGTCGTGCGGGAGGCGGCCGCAGCGGCGGCTTTCACGGGTTTCGCGGCCGCTAGCACAACGCCCACGCGCGTGCGCCCGTGCATCTGCCTGCCGAGACTCTATTGAAGAAGGAACGATGCCATGTCCCGCAATTCCGTCGAGCCTCGCAGCACGGGCGCCGCAAAGGCGGCGCTCCTCAAACTGGGAGAGTGGTCGGCCGAAGAACTCGGCCGCCGCAGTATGACGCGCCGCGCCGTTCAAGCCGTGATCTGGGGCATCCCCGTCGTGAACTTCGATCTCATGTACCAGGCGATGGTCCGCGACGCGAAGGGCGGGCCGAACCGCATCGTCTACTGGTCGCGTCTCTTCGACTGGAAAAACCAGACGCTGACACCCAATCCCGACGCGATCTATTTCATGCCGCTCTTCGATACGCGCAACGGTCCGATGGTGCTCGAAGTGCCGGCGGCCGGCGAAGGCTCGATCACCGGCAGCGTCATGGATTGCTGGCAGGCCGCGCTCGAGGACGTCGGTACCGCGGGCGTCGACAAGGGCAGGGGCGGCCGCTACGTCATCACGCCGCCGGGCTATGACGGCCCTGTGCCGTCCGGTGCCATCGTCCTGACGTCGGGCAATTATCAGGGCTACGGCCTGCTGCGCTCGATCCTGAAAGGCGGCACCGAGGCCGACATCGCCAAAGCCGTCGCCTATGGCAAGCAGATCCGGCTCTATCCGCTCGCGCGACCGAATCCGCCGGAAACGCGGTACGTCGATGCGATCGACGTGCTGTTCGAAGCCAATATTCCCTACGACCTGCGCTTCTTCGAGTCGCTGCATCGCATGATCCAGGCCGAACCCTGGCTTGAGCGCGACCGCGCGATGATCGACGTGCTGCGCACCCTGGGCATCGAGAAGGGTAGGCCGTTCACGCCCGACGGTCCGACCGCCGACATTCTCGAAACCGCGCTCGAAGAGGCGCGGGCCTGGTTCGACCTGCAATACGAAACCCGCTTCACGCCGCACGCGCCGGGCGCGCGCTGGTTCCTGCCCGCCGATCCGGTCCTGGTCGAGGCCGTCGCCGACGGCTTTGCGAAGACGGACGTCTATCCCATCGACGGTCGTGGCCTAGCCTACTACTACGCGTTCAGCAGCATCCGCCACATCGGCGCCGGCCAGTACTATCTGTTCGTCACGCGCGACAAGGACGGCGATCCGCTCGACGGCGCACGCCGCTATCGCCTGACCGTTCCATCCGATCCGCCGGTGCGACAATACTGGTCGGCGACGGCCTACGATTTCGCGACGCATGCCCTGATCCGCGGCACGGTGCATTCCAGCCGCTCGTCGCAGACCATCGGCCTCAAGACTAGGCCGGATGGCGCCGTCGATGTCTTCTTCGGGCCCAGACCGCCGCCGGGCGAGGAAGCGAACTGGGTTCCGACCGCTGCCGGCGTCCGCTTCGAAGTCCTGTTCCGTTTCTACGGACCCGACAAGCCTCTGTTCGACAAAACCTGGATCCTTCCCGACATCGAGAAAGCGAGTTGATCGACATGGCGACCTCCACACCTCTCTCCCGTGCCCGCAAACCCACCGACCCGCATGGCTGGATCGGCACCGACACGGTCAAGACCCGCTTCGGCGATTTCGAGTTCAGGAACGGCTATCCGACGCGCGAAGCGGCCGACGCGCTGCTCGACCAGCTCACCTTCAACCGGGCCATCGAGGTCTATCTCACGCAGATTCCCGGAGTCTCGATCATGGCCGAGCACCGCGGCCTGGAGGCCTTCGGCGCCAAGCGTTCGCACCAGATGATCATCTGGGAGACGCTGATGGATGCGCAAACCATACTCCTCACCGCGAACACCGAGACGGTCTATGCGATCGGTCACCTGCGTCTGAAGGACGACGGGCCCGTCGTGATCGAGGCACCGCCCAGGATGCTCGGCTTCGCGATGGATGCGCGCCAGCGCTATCTCGTCGACATCGGCCCCCTGGGCCCCGACAAGGGCAAGGGCGGGAAGTTCATCTTCCTGCCGCCCGGCTATGACGGCGCCGTGCCGGATGGCTATTTCGTCGTGCGCTCGCCGAGCTATGTCATCGGTTTCGGCATGCGCGGCTTCAAGGTGGACGGCCGGACCGACCAGGCCGTTGCACTGATGAAGCAGACCAGGATCTATCCGCTGGCCGCCGCCTCCCATCCGCCCGTCACGGAGTTCTTCAACGGCTCCGGCAAGGCCATCGACACCATCCATCCCGACACCGTCGCGTACTTCGAGATGCTGGCCGAGCTGGTCGCCACCGAGCCGGCGGACCTCTTCACCTCCCTCGAGCGGTTCCACATGCAGGCCATCGGCATCGAGAAGAGCAAACCCTTCGCACCCGATACCAAGGCTCGCGCCCTGCTCGGCGATGCGGCACGGGCCGCAAGCGCCATGGCGCGGAGCATCAGCTTCGCCTCCCGCGCGGCCGACACCTATTATTATGACGATCGCCACTGGCAGTATGTCGGTGACGTGCCCTACACCTTCGAGAAAGACGGCATCGTCCAGCTCGACCGCCGCGCCTATATCCACTACATGGCCCTGGGCAACTCGCCGGCCATGGCGGCGAAGAACATCGGCCTGGGCTCGTATTATCTGTGGGCCTATCGCGACGCGGACGGCGACTTCCTCGACGGCGCCGTCGGCTATCGCCTTCGCATTCCGCCCGGCGTGCCGGCCAAGGATTTCTGGTCGGTGCTGGTTTACGACGCGCTCAGCCGCTCCGAGCTTCAGAACGGCCAGAAATTTCCTTCCGTCAGCAAGTACACCGATCCGAAGATCAATGCCGACGGCTCGGTCGACGTCTATTTCGGGCCGGCCATGCCGCCGGGCCAGGAAAGGAACTGGATTGAGACCGTGCCCGGCAAGGGCTGGTTTCCGATCTTCCGGTTCTACGGCCCGCTCCAGCCGCTCTACGACAAGAGCTGGAAGCTCAATGACATCTCGAAGATCGCCTGAAGGAGATCGCTATGCCCGCCAACGCCGCACAGTCCTTCGTATCGACCGCACCCGTCCCCGTCACCGCCGATAATTTCGTCCGCGCCGAGTCGGACCGTTATTTCGGCGCGGTGGTGAAGCAGGGTGGCTTCGGAAAGCTCTTCCACCGCCGCGTGCCCGCGCCGATCGACGACCAGGACGTCGTGCGGATGAACCGCGACACTCTATACTCCAGCATCGTGGTCGATCTCGACGCCAGCCCCGTGACGATCACGCTGCCGGACCCCGGCAAGCGCTTCATGTCCATGCAGATCTTCGACGAGGACGAATATGTCGTCGAAGTCGTCTACGGCGCCGGGCGCCATACCTACAACAAGCGGGACATTGGGACGCGCTATCTCATGGCGGGATTCCGCACGCTGGTCGATCCGGACGATCCCGAAGACCTGAAGCAGGTCCATGCCCTGCAGGACGCGATCCGCGTCGAGCAGAGCGACATCGGCCGTTTCGAGGTGCCCGCCTGGGACCCCGCGAGCCAGAAAACGGTTCGCGACGCGCTTTTGGTGCTGGGCGCGACGGTGCCGGATTCCAAACACATGTTCGGCGCGCGCGACGAGGTCGATCCGGTGCGCCACTTCATCGGCGCCGCCGGCCTCTGGGGCGGCAATCCGGAGAAGGATGCGATCTATACTAACGTCACGCCGGCGCGCAACGATGGCAAGACGGTCCATCGCCTCACCGTCAAGGATGTTCCGGTCGACGGCTTCTGGTCGATCATGGTCTACAACGCCGAAGGCTACATCCCGAAGAACGATCACAACGTCTATTCGCTGAACAACATCACTGTGAAGAAGGGATCGAACGGCGCGGTCACCGTCCAGTTCGGCGGCTTTGATGGCAAGACCGCGAACTGCCTCCCCATCGTACCCGACTGGAACTATACCGTGCGCCTCTACCGCCCGCGCCGCGAGATCCTGAAGGGGCAATGGACCTTCCCGGAGGCGCAGCCGCTGCTGTGAAACTGGACTTACGTCCAATGTCGCCCGCGCGCGCCGCGGCGGATAGTCGATCGAACCCGATGGAGACTGCGATGACCCTCGACAACAGCCGCGCGACACGATGGGCGAAAGCCGCGGGTGCCGCGATCCTCGCGGCGGCCCTCGTTACCTCCCAGGCCGATGCCGGAACGCCGAACGGCGACGAGGCTATGGCGATCCTCAAGCGGATGACCGACTATGTCGGCGCGCAGCACACGATCTCGGCTCGTTACGACAGCGACATCGAGATCGTGACTCCCGATCTGCAGAAGATCGATTTCGCGAGTTCCGGAACGATTCTCCTCAGCCGCCCCGACAAGGCCAGGACCACCCGCACCGGCGGCTACGCAGACGTCATGCTCAATTTTGACGGCAAGACGCTTTCCGTTCTCGGCAAGAACCTCAATGCCTATACGCAGATTGCGGCGCCGGGGACGCTCGACAATCTGGTCGATCACATCCGCGACACGACCGATGCCGCGCTTCCGGGAGCCGATCTGTTCCTGAAGAGCTCCTATGCCGAACTGTCCGATGGCATCACCGACGCCAAGCATGTCGGCCGCGGCGTCGTCGCCGGTGTCGAATGCGACCATCTCGCGTTCCGCACCGCCGATGTCGACTGGCAGCTCTGGGTCCAGGTCGGCGACAAGCCGATTCCGCGCCCGGCTACGTCCATCACCAGCAAGACCGTGGCGGCGGCGCCGCAATACACCATCCAGATCGAGACTGGCACACGGACGTGCCGCTCGATGCCGCGGCCTTCACGTTCGATCCGCCGCGGGGCGCCATGCGGGTGCCGCCGGACAGGCTCTCGCAGATCGACGAGATTCCCGCAGGCGTTTCCATCGGTGGACGGTGAGGACCATGACCAGAACATTCCCACGCTATGCGCTCGCTTTCGCTCTGGGCTTCGCGGCTCTAGCGGTAGCGACGGCTTCGTCTCCGGGCCGTTTCTGTCGTCCCGCGCAAGCCGTGATCGGGCGGCCGCTGACACCCCTCAGCTATGCCGGCGTCGCGCGACGCACCACGCGCCGTGCGTATTACGCTGGCGCCGCGACGGGAGCCGCAGTGGCGGCCGGCGCGGCCGTAGCGACGGGTGCCGCCATCGCGGCCAGCCGCTATTACTCCTATCCGCCGCGAGCGAATTGCTACCAGGTCGTCAACAGCTACGGGCCAGGTCCTCTATCAGTGCCCCTGAGCGCCGGTTGGACTTAAGACCAATCGATAGCCCGGCAGCGCCTCGATATTTTCCGCGCGAACCCACACGGAGCCCGTCATGGCCGCAGCAAAAAAGCCCAACATCCTCTTTATCATGGCCGACGACATCGGCTGGTTCAACATCAGCTGCAACAACAACGGCATCATGGGATATCGCACGCCCAACATCGACCGCATCGCGAAAGAGGGTGCGAACTTCACCGACTTTTACGCGCAGCAGAGCTGCACCGCCGGCCGTGCCGCCTTCATCACCGGGCAGTCGCCGATCCCGCACCGGCCTCACCAAGGTCGGAACGCCCGGCGCGACACTCGGCCTCTCGGCGGAAGACCCATCGATCGCACAGTTTCTCAAGGGCTTCGGCTACGCCACGGCCAGTTCGGCAAGAATCATCTCGGCGACCGCAACGAACATCTGCCCACGGTGCACGGCTTCGACGAGTTCTTCGGAAATCTCTACCACCCTGAATGCCGAGGAGGAGCCGGAATATGTCGACTATCCGAAAGATCCGACTTCCGCAAGAAATTCGGCCCGCGCGGCGTCCTCAAATGCCGGGCCAGCGACAAGGACGATGCGACAGTCGACGCGCAATTCGGCCGTGTCGGCAGGCAGGTGATCGAAAACACCGGCGCTCTCACCCGCAAGCGCATGGAAACGGTGGACGAGGAATTCGTCGGCGCCGCGCTCGACTTCATGGAGCGCAAGACCAAGGACGGTGCGCCTTGGTTCTGCTATGTAAACACGACGCGCATGCACGTGTTCACCCATCTGAAACAGGAATCGGTGGGCAAGACCGGACACGGCCTTTATCCCGATGGCATGGTTGAGCTCGACGGCTATGTCGGCGAGTTGCTCGACAAGCTCGAGGAGCTCGGCGTCGCGGACAACACCATCGTCGTGTTCACCACCGACAATGGCGCGGAAGTGCTGTCCTGGCCGGACGGCGGCGCGACACCGTTCCGCGGCGAGAAGGACACCAATTGGAGGGTGGCTGGCGCGCGCCTTGTGTCATGCGCTGGCCGGGCGTTATCGCGCCGGGCCGCGTCATCAACGATATCGCCTCGCTGCAGGATTTCATCCCCACATTCGCGGCGGCGGCCGGCGAACCCGATCTCGTCGACAAGGTCAGGAAAGGCTATGCGATCGGAGACAGGACGTTCAAGGTCCATCTCGATGGCTACAATTTGGTGCCGTTCCTGTCCGGCAAGGAAAAGCAATCGCCGCGCAAGGGCTTCTTCTATTGGAGCGACGACGGCGACCTGATGGCATTGCGCGTCAATCAGTACAAGATCGTGTTCGCCGAGCAGCGCAGCACGGACTCGACGTCTGGCGCGAACCGCTCTCGCGGCTGCGCATTCCCAAGATGTTCGATCTCCGCTCCGATCCGTTCGAGCGCGGCGAGGAGAGCTTCAAATACAACGACTGGTTCGTCGAGCACGTTCCCCTGCAATACGCGGCACAGGCGGTCGTCCATCAATGGCTGGAGAGTTTCAAGGCCTTCCCGCCGCGCCACAAGGCGGCGAGCTCACCGTGGATCAGATCGTCGAAGCCCTGATGCCGAAAACCTGACTATGCGGGAAGTCCTCACCATCCGAAGCGGGACGTCGCATCGAGTGCATGCGCGAGCGATGCGAAGGGCTTGCTGCATGCGACATGGTAAGACCCGCTCAGTCCCTTGTGGCCCTGCGGATCGCTCGCAAAGCGCCACGCGCACCACGCGCTGGTCTCTGGCAATCGGCTCCCGACAGGCGGAGCAGACCGGTCCTTCACCGCCGCCGCCGGCAGCGTTTCGTCGAAATACATGCGGCTCTCCCAGCATTGACACCGCATTCACCATCGCATCGCCCGGCGCGGTGCGCCCCGGGACAGTTTGCCACGAGTGCGGGAACTCTCACGGAACGGGGCGAAGCGCCGGCGGGCCAAGGCCCTCGCATCCGGGGCGACACGATGGCCAAGATGAGCCAGGCGGTCGGCGGCGCGGGCCGCTAGAGTCGACGACAACGGAAAACGGCGTCAATTTGCGCTCCCGACGCCGCGACGGCCGCGCCGATCCCCCCTCGGCGCGGCCCGTCACCTTTTTGCGTTGGACCTAGGTCCAATCGCGCGCGACGCAACCTTTCGCTAGCCTCGGCAACATCGTCGAAGGGCATCGTCGTGTCGAAATCATCATGGTGGGCGGAGGCGCTTTCCCATGGCGTCGCATCCGGAAATATTCAAATCGCAGATCGGAACGCAGAAAATGTCGCTGGAGCACCAGGTCGAGCGCCGACGCAGGAGCCGGGTCGGCCAGCCGCCGTCGCGTCCGGACATGGTCTGGCTCGCCGGATGTGAATTTCTCATGGGCTCGGACAAGCATTATCCGGAAGAACGTCCCGCGCATCGTGCGGCTGTTGGCGACTTCTGGATCGACCGGTATCCCGTCACCAATCTCGATTTTGGCCCGCTTCGTCGAAGCGACGGGCTATGTCACCCTGGCCGAGCGTGCGCCTGATCCCGCCAACTATCCCGGCGCGAAAGCCGAGCTGCTGGTGGCGTCCCTCGGTCGTCTTCCGCAAGCCGCCGGGCCGCGTCGGCCTCGACAATCATTTCAACTGGTGGACCTATGTCCCCGGCGCGAATTGGCGCCATCCCTTCGGTCCGCGCACCGGCCTCAACGCCAAGGCGAAGCATCCCGTCGTGCATGTCGCGTTCGAAGATGCGGAAGCCTACGCAAGCTGGGCGGGCAAAGCCCTGCCGACCGAAGCCGAGTGGGAATTCGCCGCGCGCGGCGGCCTCGACGGCGCCGAGTTCGCCTGGGGCGACGAGTTTCTTCCGACGGCCACATCATGGCGAACACATGGCATGGCGAATTTCCGTGGCAGAATTTGCAATGCGGAGGTTACGAGGGCACCTCGCCGGTCGGAAACTTCCATCCAACGGTTACGGATTGTTCGACATGACCGGAATGTCTGGGAGTGGACCGTCGACTGGTACACCGCCAGCCATAAGGCGGCGCCTTCGTGTTGCGAGGGTGCGCTGACTGCGCGCGAGCGCAGTTTCGATCCCACGACGCCGGGCCTCGAGATTCCCCGCAAGGTGATGAAGGGCGGCTCTTATCTATGCGCCTTGAACTACTGCCAGCGCTATCGCCCCGCCGCGCGCATGGCGCAGCCGATCGACACGGCGACCTGTCACCTCGGCTTCCGCTGCATCGTACGCGATCCCCGACATTGACGCCCGCCGACCAGATCCTGCGATCGTTGGCCGCCGATACCGCACTCGGCGTCGAAACCATCGCCGTGGTTCTGATCGCCTACGGTGCGTTGGAGGCGTTCGTGCACGCTGCGGGTCAGGTTCTGCGCGGCAGAACGCCGGCCGGCTGGCGCAAGGAGTTGTTCGTCCGCTTTGGTGTCTGGCTCCTGCTCGGCCTGCAATTCGCGCTCGCCGCCGACATCGTGCGAAGCGTCATCTCGCCGACCTGGAACGACATCGGCCAGCTCGCCGCGATCGCGCTGATCCGCACCTTCCTCAACCACTTCCTGGAGAAGGACCTCGGCGAATTCGAGCCGGGCTGGGCGGGCGTCCTCGTGACCGGAGCCTTCTGCGGTGCGGCCAGCCACGCCAGCAGCCGCGCATCGCGGCCATAGCGGTCTGGCCGGAAGCCCGCCGTTCCATCCGCGTCAGCGATGGCGGTCCAATACAGCATATAGACCGGCAGGCGGATGATCGAGGGGAAGGCTGCGCGTCTCGCCGGCGGAGATCGCGTCGCCGATCCGATCCAACCCGTCGCTCGGATCGCCGGTCAGCGCGAGCGATGCGAGCGTCGCGATCCGTTCGACGCGCACGCAGCCATTGCTCGCTTCGCGCTGGGTCTGGCCGAACAACGCCTTGTTGGCGGTGTCGTGCATATAGACGTCGAAATCGTTCGGAGAATCCAGCATCAGCGCGCCAAGAACGTTATTCGGTCCCGGAGGCTGTCTCAATTGATTAGGGCAACTGCGTGGCTTTGCGCCAATCGACGTGTTCTCCCGCCGGGTTCCCCGGGCGGGCCGTTCACCAGCGTGAAGCCGCGCTCCGCCAGATAGCCATGATCGCGGCGCAGGTGCGGCAGCACCTGCTTATCCGCGATGTCGCGGAATATCCCAGGACGGATTGGCCACCACGGCCACGACCTCGGTCCGCAGGATCGGTGTCGGACTCGTCGGCTTGCCGATCACCACGCGCGAATGCAGGACGATATCGCCGTCCCGGACATAATCCACGCTCTGGTCGGGTACGTTGACGCGGATATAGCGAGTTTCGAAGCGACGCGGCAGCCAGCGCCAGCGCTCCATATTCGCGACGATCTGCTCGATGCGCGCTGCCACCGGCACGTTGAGCTGTTTCAGCGTGTCGCCGCCGGGACGGCCGTCATCCGTCAGGCCGTTGCGCCGCTGATACCGCACGAGCGCGGCCTTGATGTCGTCGGGCGACGGATCGGGCCCGGCGGCCAGAACTGGATCCTCGAAAGCCAGCCGCTGCGCCAACAGGTTCGATCGCGTGTCCTTGCCGTCCAAGGCGATCTCGCCGCGCAGCGGCAAGATGGGCCACCCCCCTTGAGCCTTGATCGCGCGATAGCGTGCCAGTGCCGTTACCAGGGCGCGGTACTCGGTCTGTGGCGGCGGCAAGTCGGCCAGCAATGCATCGAGCGCGTCGTTCTTCAACGCGGCGCCGAGGGCCGTCGCGAAATCGAAGTGAATCGCCGCAGGCGGACATCGGTGTAGACGTCCGTGGGCTTTGCGCGCCCTTCTCGGACGTCGTGCGCATAGCGGAACAGCGCATCGGTCAGCGCCAGCTCCAGCCTGGAACCGCTCGCGTTGTCCGGGACGGCGTAGTCCGAGGCACGCAGCCCTTGCTCGAAAGCATGTTCCAGGATGGCACGCAAACGCTCGGCGCGGGCCGTGTCGCTCCAGACGGGCATGAAATCCCTGGCCTCGTAGAAGGCCTCGATCTTGTTGCGGCGCTGCGCGTCCCAGCGGCACGAGCATGTCGCGCAGTGCATCTGCTGGTCCGGCGCGCCGATAGCGACGAAAGGCGCATCGTCGTCGGCAGAGGCGGCGGTGGGACAGGGTCTGCAGAGCCAAAAAATCGTCGCCACGCGCTTGCCGCGATGCGAAGCTCTGATCGGCCGAGGATCGGATGAACCATGCAGGCATGAAAGGGTGCCCGCCGGAAAAAAGGCAGTTAGACCTTGGTCCAATGATGACGGCGGCCGGGTAATCGACATATCGCGCATGGGAGCGCGGAACCAGCGATCCCCACAACGAACGGAGTGAGGCCCATGCATCGCGGGACTGGGCAAAGGTATTTTGGTGGCTGCAGCCGCCGTGACATTGGGACTTGCGGGCTGCGCCAGCGTCGACGACGTCAAGCACGCCCAGGCGACTGCCGACCAGGCGCTCGATACGGCGCATCAGGCGCAGCAATCGGCAGACCGCGCGCAGCAGACGGCCGATCAGGCCCATTCGGACGTGAACGCGCTCAGCGGCCGCGTGCAAAACGTCGAGCAGGAAATCGACGCGGCAAAAGCGCGGCATCGGGGCCAGCGCGGTTGATGCGTGACGGTCGCGCGGTAGGGACCGAGAATCCGGACGTTGAGCCCCGTCAAGTAGATGAAGGTCGGATTTTCCGCCAACTCGATTCGATCAAGCGCGTCCATTCGGTCTGACTTCAACCATCGCTTTTCGTGCACAAGCGATTCAACGCATCGCTCCGCTGTGCGGTACCGGTTCGCCGTCCGGATAGACCGCTCATAACGGTCTGGTCGCAGGTTCGAATCTTGCTGCGCCTTGAGAGCGCCCGGTGGCGAGTTGCACACCGCTAACACATATCAGCCACGTGGCACTGGGCCAGGTGGCCGACCAATCGGTGACCGGCTTGACCATCGATAACTATGAATTATGGGCGTCGCCGCTCGTCAACGAATTGCCGTCAGCGAGGCCTATCGCTACCCTCGGATCGCGCCAAGCGCCTTATCACGCGGCTATTTGCCAGCAGCATCACGCGCGGGCGCATTGGCCTTCAGTTCGCCGATGAGATCGTTGAAGTCGGTTCCGGAGATTACGTCTGCACGATCGCGCGCCGACTCTTTCACGATTTGTCGCGATGCTCATCAAGCCAGACTACCGGCTTCCGGCATACTTCACGAAAGGCTTCTGGTGCTGCGAGCCAGGGACGGCTCTACGCGTTACTAGAGCTGCTGACGACACAGCCGCGTTCGCCGCTCAATGGCTGGTTTCAGCTGTTTAACGCAAATCCCATCCGCGACGGCATTGTCTACAAACTCTTCCCGTTGAAAGTGAAGCGGAACATTGCGGAGCACTACAACACCTCACCGGATTTCATGAAGCTGATCCTCGGCGACAAGCTCGAATACACCTGCGCGTTCTTCGATGCCCAACACCAGAGCCTTTCCGATGCCCAGGAACACAAAATCGACCTCGTCATCGAGCGCCTCGGCATATTGTCGGAACATAGCGTGCTCGATCTTGGTTGCGGCTGGGGGCAGCTCGCGGAAAGCGTCGCCGCCAAGTCGGATGCGCGGGTCACTGGAATCAACCTCTCTCCCCGACAGGTCGCTTATGCGCGGGAGCATAGCTCGTCTTCGCGTGTCCAGTTCGTGCTCACCGATTACGAAGGCTACCAGCCTTCGCACCCGTTCGACCGCGTGTATTCGATCGGCATGCTCGAGCATGTCGGAAGAGGCCTGCTCGACAGCTACTTCAAGAAGATCACCGATGTGATGACGGCGGATGGCCTGGCGCTAGTCCATTGCATCGTAAGGCCGCCGCCACGTGTCGACGAATAGTTGGATCGACAGGACGTTTTTCCGGGAGCCTATATCCCGCAACTTTCGGAGGTCACGGAGTACATAGAAAGATCAGGGCTGGAGATCGTCCAGGTCTACACACACGACCGGACCAACTACTACAAGACGCTGCTCGCATGGACCGAGAACTTCTATCGCAATCGACGTGAGCTTGAAGCTGTCCTGGCCAAACTGATTGCACTCACGACGTTCAGGTCGTCATGAAGCTTTGGGATTCTACCTCTGCGGCAGCAGGCTCGCGTTCAAGAAAGCGAATGGCGAATGCTACAACGTGCAGATCGTTCTGCGACAGCTAGATCAGGCGGGCTCGCGACCGCTCCCAACAGCGTGACGATTGACAGGTCAAGTAGTCCCAGGAATGCCAGATTGCAGAGGCCGAATCCCTTCACCTTGTCCGGCGGCTCAAAGATCGCGATGAGCCGCACTCGCAAGAAGGCACGGCAGAGATCGTCGAGCCTATGCGACAGCAAGAGGCGCTTCGCTGCTTGGGGTGACCTGCAAGAACCCGTAATACACGACGAACATCGACACAACGAGCAGCGTCGGCACGAAGACGATTCCAGTGATCAGCAGCTGACCCGGAAATAGACCCGACACGATCTGCGTCGCATCGTGGCCTGTAGCGAATGCGTATGGCCACGTGGTCTCCTCGAAAAAGTTCTGCACGATGTTGCCGTGAAGGGTCGGGAAGGAAGGATGTTCACGCTTATAGACCCAAAGGATGCAGGACACGATCTGGGAAGGGATGAAGAGGCCGATCACGGTCACGAGGTTACGCGTGAAATAGTACGCATAGCGGCCGGTCTTCTGGGCGAGATCCAGGTGCGCGAACGTCACGCGCAGGGAGCAGTAGTCGAAGAAGACGTTGGACCCAACGTAGAGCACAAACAAAATGACAGCTTGTAGAGGTCCGCGGAGTACTTAAACGTGTGATAGCTGTGCCCATCGAAGAAGACCGGTCGCGTCCACACGAGAAGAGCCAGGATGTAGAGCGCATATGCCGGACGAAGCGGAAGATGATCGAGGTGCGATATCGATCCATCCACCTTACGTCGACATCCACAAAGCGCGTTCTTTCACGCTCTTCGCTCTGTATCCAATGACCAGAGGATTGCGGTTTTCACAGTCAGAATGACATATGCCCCGACAGGACTCGCTTGTCCGCGCGCGAGAGCGGCATCCTGCTCCTGAAGCCGCCGGTAGAGCTGGACCGACATGAGGCGACGAAGGCTACTGTGACAAAGGCGTAGAGCAGCAGGATTTGCTCAATGCCGAACAGCCAGTCGTACGCGCTGAATTGGCCCATAATTCATAGTTATCGCTATTTGCCCACACCAAAGATAACCCAAGGTTGTCGGCAAGTACAGTTCAGACCAGGTGCGCGCATTACGTCTGCCCGTTCCAGAGCGCTCCGAAGGGCAGTGTCACTGACGTGCGTATATATTTGAGTTGTAGCAATGCTTGCGTGGCCGAGAAGGCGCTGAACAAACCGAATGTCGACCCCGCCCTCAAGCAGCAAGGTCGCGGCGGTGTGACGTAACATGTGGGGTGTTACCCGGCCGAGGCGCCCGCGGCGGGCCACTGAATGGAGCCGAAGGCGAAGACACTGCGGCGTAAGTTGCCGGCCCCTGCGGTTTCGAAAGAGCGGGGCTGTCGCCCGGTCGGGTTCGGGCAGGGTCCGAATGTACGACGCCATCACCTTACGGACCCGCCTGTTCGCGATGATGACAATCCGCTCGCGAGCGCCCTTCCGTAGACGGTGATCTCACCGGTGTCTGGTTGTACGTCCCTTACCCGCAAGGAACAAAGCTCGGACACGCGCAGCCCCGTTGCCGCCATCAACGCCAAGCACAGATGCGTCGTGTCTTCGCACGGCAACACGTCTGGTTGTTGTGTGCGAGCGTTATCGAGCAATACACGCAACTCGCGGCGCGGAATTGCCTTCGGAAGCCTAGTCGGCATTCGAATTTTCAATTTACCAAGTACCAAATGCTTCAAGCGCAAGTGCGTCATCCGTCGCGCGAAGGAAGGCGCGAATCGATGCAACTTTTCGTTGATCGTGGCCGGAGAGTACTTTGGATCTTCCGCAATCTTGATCACACAACCCCGCGCGAGGCGGCCGAAAGCACCTCTCCGCGTGGCATCAACCCATCAAACTGGTGGAGGGTCGTTCTCATAGGCATCCAGTGTGTGAGAGGAAAGTCTACGAACCGACCGACATCGTTCTAAATAGCTATCAATCTGACTACGCAACGCACCATCTGAGCCCTCCGTTTCAGCGACCGGGATAGCAGCATGACTTTAATTTGAGGTTCCTAACCAACTGGGAAGGACCCGATCTATCGATAACTGCTAATTATGGACAAACAGCCGATTACTCGGCTCGCGTGCAAGCGAAATATAATGCGGTTGCCGATATCTATACAGATGAAGATCGTTGGCATGCGTACATGCTGGCCCGCGTAAAACTCTCTGTGGAACGATTTTTCCGGATGTTGAACAATGCCGATATCGTCATCGACATCGGGTCAGGCGAATTCGCCAAAATGTTCCGTGTTCTAGATATATCCAAGTGGATTTTGCGCTGGATCGTTTGGCTGGACAGTCTCTCGCCGTGTGCGCGGACGCACACAAATTGCCCTTCGCCGACAGGTGCGCAGATGCAGTCATCTGTGTCGGTGCGGTAGCCAGCTATTGCTCGCTTGTCGATTTGGTATTTGAGATGGCGCGTGTAGCAGCCCAAGGGGCCCCCATGCTTCTGCACGTGGAGCTCTCCAATACATCCGAGCTGTTATTCAGCCCGAAGTACCGAGCCGACGCGGCGTTCGTAAACACTTTCTACAAAGGCGACGAACAGCTCTGGATGTACAGCCGTAAGAATGTCTTGCGGTCCCTCCGCTCGGCAGGATTTGAGATCGTCGCGGACGATACTCTCACATTGCATCGGCACTGGCATATCGGATCACCAAGGACCCGAACTTTTCGGCAAGGTTCAGCTGGTTGGATCGCCCTTTGAATTTGATACCTGGGGTCGGCGAGTTTGCCGATAACGCGTTTTTCTTCTGCCGGAAGTTGGCCTGAGCCGATCGATTAGATCGATTGTCACTTTGCCCAGCCTATCAAAGACGTTCAGTGCGCGGACTTCGGACAGGGCAGCCAATCCGGCATAGGCCAACACCATGATCAAGGTGAAAGCCATAACGCCTTGGCCTAGGCCAAGAAACCAGGACGCGAAGGTCACGGCTGCGAGCATCACGACAAAAAGCACGGAATGCCCCAAAGCCGAAAATGGAAGACCTAGAACGGATTTGATGGTCGGCGAAGGTCCACCCAATTCGTCGTAAGCGTCGCCGTTCACGTCGACCGTGGGGCTCGTGTTCCACCTGTCGCTGAATGTCGGTCAGGATCTCTGAGAGGTGCGCTTCGTAGCTTGGCAGAAAATCGCCAAAGTAATCCCGGTACCAAGCCAGATCGTGCTCAAACAGAATGACCTTGACGATATCTAGCAGGTCCTCGGTCCGGATCTGAGGAACTCGGTTCAATCCGCGCAACATCAGCGCCGCCTCGAATTTCTTCTGGTAGATTTTCGGCTCGTTGCTCGGAAGATAGTATTTCACGTGTACGCGCCCGAAGCCGACTTGGCGCAGCAGCCGAACCAGAAGCGATCCTGTTATGTCGCCATGATCGACGCGGGATCGACGCCGACCTCTGTCACGACGTAGGAGACGTCGGGCAAATTGGCCAAAATCCATTGTTGAAGGAGAGATTGCAAAGATGTAAAAGGAACCATGCCGGCGGTGCTCCGGCTCTAGCGCCATATGATCCACGATGATCACACGCGACTTCGGATAGTACGCAAACATATTAAAGCCGACGATGCGATCATTGGAAAAAAAACCGGCGTAGTAGAAACGGCCGGTCGGACTCTCGGGATTCTCGAATTTCTCTTGTATCTGGTTGATTTGCGTACGGATAAGAGGAGAGGTGTTCCGTGCAAAGATAGCCAGCGCATCATTCAGATCGCGCCGCCCCGGTGCGGTGCGATCAAATATGCGCAATTCGTGAACAGATTTATAGCTGTCCATAATTAGCAGTTATCGCTTGCCCCATTCCACTATAACTTGTTTTATGGGTAAATTGCAAGCTTAAGTCTATGTTTGCTCGTGGTTGACCGCAATCGGGCTGAAAGCTTCGGGCGTCGCATCGTTCTGTTGGTCTGCCTGTGTCAAATTGGAAACGTTTTCGGTTGGCCTAGACATAGCCAAAGGAGTTTCCAAAAGTCGTTTCGTCTGGGGCCGAAATGTCGGGTGCTGATCAATAGAATCGCCTCTTAATGGGTCGCTGTTCCAAGGCAGTTTGCCGATCGAGACAAAGCTCGACCGAGCACGGACCGAACTCCTCGACCTCTCTGCCAGAAACAAGCTGCTCAACATTCCGCGCTCGGCGAAGAGCGCCAGTACCCTCGAAATTGTCGACGAACGTTCGGACGAGGTTTTCCGCCTCCTGGTACGGGAAAGCCGACCATTCACCTTCTTGGCTGGCCGATCGGCGGCCACCGAGGAGACCGACGAAGACGAGGTCGCCGAACTAGCGCAGCCCGACGGCGATGTCATGGACGAGCGTGGCGTCTACGCTCGCCACGCCGACACGCGGTTGCAGACCAAACTGACACCCGCAGGTCTTCAGAAGCGTTTGCTCAATCTTTACATCGACGCACGGACGTTGGAGGAGGAACAGGGCGTCAACATCCTCTTCCTGGCGCTCGGTACACTGAAGTGGATCGATCCCACGAACGTGCAGAATGTGCGTTACGCGCCGCTAGTGCTCATTCCGGTCTCTCTTGAGCGCGGCAATGCCGGCGAGAAATTTAAGTTACGCTGGCGCCAAGAGGATCCAGCGTCCAACCTTTCGTTGGAAGCCTTCCTTGAGCGCGTCCACGGCCTGAAAGATGCCGCATTTTGATGCCGGCGATGAATTCGATCCGACCATCTATTTCGCTGCTGTTGGCGAGGCGGTATCCGCCAAGACGGGATGGTCCGTCGACGCTAACGACATCGTCCTCGGCTTCTTTTCCTTCGCCAAGTTCCTGATGTATCGCGATCTGGACCCGTCCGTATGGCCGCCGACCGAGAAGATCAGCGAGAGACCGTTGATTCGGTCGCTTCTGCTGACGGTTTCATGGATACGCTTACGGACATTCGGACGACGAGGAAATCGACAGCCATATTCCTCCCGCCGAGATGCTTCATATTGTGACTGTGACAGCTCGCAGACTTTGGCGGTTCGTGGACGTCCGCCATGATCGCAGTCTCTCGTTATCCAAGGCCCGCCTGGCACCGGAAAATCACAGACGATCGCCAATATCATCGCCTCGGCCATCGCGGACGGTAAGACTGTTCTGTTCGTTGCGGAAAAGATGGCGGCGCTCGAAGTGGTCAAGCGCCGCCTCGACACGACCGGCGTTGGCGATGCCTGTCTCGAACTGCATAGCAGCAAAGCGAACAAGAAAGCGGTGCTGGATGATCTGCGTCGGACATGGGAACTCGGCGCACCCAAGGGCGAGAACAGCTCAAATGTGGTTGCACGTCTGACGGAAGCGCGCGACGGCCTAAACGCCCATGTCGAGCGCATGCATACGCCGCATCCGGTGGCCGAGCTTTCGCCTTATCAGGTGATCGGCCAGCTCGCACGCCTACGCCAGGCGGGCGTTCAGCCGAACGACTTCCGGCTACTACGTGCGCCGTCTTGGTCGCCTGTTGATTTTCAGAATCGCCACGGCCTATTGGCGGAGCTCGTTGAGCGCATCGAAGATATTGGTGTGCCGGCAGAGCACGTCTGGTGCGGCGTTGGCCTCTCGAACATTTCGCCGCTGGACGTCCAGCGACTCCTGCCGGTGATCGAAGCGCTTGCGCAGAAGCTTGCCATCTTACGCGACGCGCATGCCGCACTTACGGCCAGTCTCGAGTTGAACGCGCCCGGCTCGCTCGCGGGTCTACATCCGCTTGGCGAGCTGGCGCGGCGGATCGCGGGTGCGCCGCCATTGACCTGCACTGCCTTTGGCGCGGCGGCTTGGGTGGACCGGGCGTCCGAAGTCGACGTGCTGCTTGAAGCTGGCAAGACGTATAAGACGATACGCGGCGATCTCGCTCATGCGGTCGGTCCCGCCGGCTGGCAAGCCGATATCGCTGCGATTGAGACTGCCTTGGCGCCGTTGCCGGACAACCTTCCCAACCAAGCGCTCGACGCCATCTCCAAGATGGCTGGCGATATTCCGCAGCTTCAGCTGATAGGCCGTCGGTTGGTTGATGTCTTGGGACTCGCGCCGGTGGATACCTTTGCGGGCATCGAGCGAGCAGTGGCGATTGGCGAGCTGGTCGCAAGCGCGCCTGACGCTAGTCCGGAGGTATTTGCAGCAACGCTTTGGGATGAGGGCGTCGATCGCGCCGGGGATCTTGCAGAGGCCATCGCCACACTCGAGTCCGCGCGCGAAGCCACGAGTGCCAAGTTCAGCGACGCGGCCTGGTCGCTCGACCTGCGCGCGGCGCGTGCGACGATCGCCTCGCATGGCGGTAGCCTTTTCCGCTTCTTCAACGGCGAATGGCGTCGCGCCAATAAGCTGATCAAGTCGGTCCTGAGCGGCCCAAAGATGCCGCTTGCCGAGCTTCTCCCGCTGCTCGACTCGCTTGAGCGAGGCCGCCAAGCGCTGGCGGCTATCCGCTCAGGAGACGAATTCGGCGACAGAGCATTCGGCTCCGACTGGCGCGGCGACCGCTCGCGAGCAGCCCCGCTCCTCGCTTTGGTCGGCTGGATGCGCAGCTTGCGCGGCATCGGCGCAGAGCCCCGCCTCATCGCAGCGCGCCGGCCCGACAAGAGCGGCATCGCGCTGCTCTCCAAGCAAGTGGCGACGCTCATGACGGCGTTGCGTGAAGGGATGATGCGCGTGGCTTCCGACCTGGGGATGGCGGTACCTGCCGTATTCGGCGACATGTTACCGACAGCGGCCGATTTGACACCCCTTGCTCAGCTGTTTTCCAGGATTCGCGATGCTGAAGCCGCATGTCGATCGTTCATGTCGCCGATCCCTGACCACCTGGCGGGCCGCCGGACTTTGCTCGCCGACCTCTCGCGCGGCCAGCGTGCGGCGCAGGCGGTGGAAGCGGGCGCCGCGCTTGGCGCGACAGCTTGCGATACGGCTTGGCACGGTCTCAATTCCGACTGGGCGGCGCTGCGTGAAGCCGCCGATTGGATTGGTGCCAACCCTGAATTGCGCGGCTTGGCGAGCCGCTTGGTCGACAAAAGCGCGCCTGCGGCAATAGCAGAGAAGGCCGAAAAGGACTGCGATGTCTTCCTGTCGGACTTCGACAATCTCGTGATCGATCTTCGCCTGGAGCCAATCGCGGCATTCGGCACCGATCGCGTCGCCGATGTCGAGATCGCGCGTCTGGCAGATAAGCTTGCCCTTTGGCTCGCCCAGCACGAACTCTTGTCCAAGTGGGTCGCATACTGCAACCGTGTTGACGCCGCGCACAATCTGGACCTCGCGGCTTTCACTGAGCATTTCTACGACGGACGCCTCAATCCCGCCGATGCGGTCGCAGCCTTCGAGATCAGCTATTATGAGATCCTGCTCGCTGACCAAATTCGGCTCGACCCGGCGCTCGGCCGGTTCGATGGCGCTGTCCATCAGCGAGACGTCAGTGCCTTTGTCGACCTTGATCTTCAGCGAATCGCCGGCTCTCGTTTAGAAGTGGTTCGGACGCACTATCGCGCCATACCGCCCAGTCATGGCACGGCTGTTGGCCCGCTCGGCGTGCTTCGTGGTGAGATTGCGCGCCGGCGAGGTCATATGCCTATACGCCAGTTGATGCAGAGAGCAGCGCCGGCCATTCAGGCGCTGAAGCCTGTCTTCATGATGAGCCCTTTATCGGTCGCGCAATTCCTGCCGCCGGAGGCGATTAAGTTCGATGTCTTGGTGATGGACGAGGCCAGCCAAATTCAGCCGGTCGATGCGCTCGGCGCCGTGGCCCGCTGTAAGCAGGTCGTGGTGGTTGGCGATCCGCAGCAGCTTCCGCCTACAACTTTTTTCTCCAAGATGATGGGCGATTCCGAAGACGATAGCGACGATGGCACCACGAAGGTTGCCGACATCGAGAGCATTCTGGGTCTGTTCAGTGCGCGCGGATTGCCCAAGCGAATGTTGCGCTGGCATTATCGTAGCCGGCACCAATCTCTGATCGCCGTCTCGAACTCTCAATTCTACGAAAACAAGCTTTTCATCATCCCAAGCCCCTATACAAGCGACGGCGGTTCGGGCTTGCGCTTCCATCACATTGCCGACGGCCTGTTCGATACGGGTAAGACGCGTACCAACACTGTCGAGGCCAAAGTCGTTGCGCGCGCCATCATCCAGCACGCGAAAGACTGCAGTAAGCTGTCGCTGGGCGTGGCCGCGTTCTCTGCGCAACAGCGACGGGCGATCCAAGATCAGCTCGAGGTTCTGCGGCGCGACCTAGCGCCTGAGCATGAGGCATTCTTCCAGTCTCACCCGAACGAACCATTCTTCATCAAGAACCTCGAAAACGTTCAGGGCGATGAGCGCGATGTCATCTTCATCTCCGTCGGCTATGGCCCGAGCGAACCGGGCGGGCGGCCGGCGATGCGCTTCGGTCCTTTGGGCATGCCCGGCGGCGAACGCCGGCTCAACGTTCTGATCAGCCGCGCGAAAAGCCGCTGTGAGGTCTTCTCTTCGATCTCCGACGAGGACATCGACGCCGACTTCGCTCAGAGCCGCAAAGGCGTATATGCATTCAAGACGTTTCTCCGCTTCGCGCGGACCGGTCGACTGACGGCGGCCGAAAGCCTTGTCGATGCCGAAGACGGCGTCCTTGAGGAGCAGATCGCCGCAGCGCTTCTTGCGCGCGGTTGCCAAGTCCATCGCAATGTGGGCATCGCCGGCTTGTTCGTTGATATCGCAGTGCTCGACCCGGATCGTGCAGGTCACTATATCCTTGGTATTGAGACTGACGGACCCTCCTATCGTAAAGGACGCTCCGCACGCGACCGTGACCGGCTGCGCCGCACTGTTCTCGAAGACCACGGCTGGTCCATGCATCGTGTCTGGAGCGCCGACTGGTTCCAGCGGCCGAACGAACAGCTCGACTTGATTGTCGCGGCGATCAAAGCCGCCTCCGCCGATGCCGCATTGCAAACCAGCGAAGAAGGCTCGCGAGGCCCGACGTTCGATCTTGAGGAGTCGATTGAGCGGGAAACGCCAGCCGTGGGATTCGCCGAGTCGGGCACTGCGGATACAGCTGCGCCCTATCGAGAAGCCGTCCTGACGCGGCCGGCGAATTGCATCGACGACATCCACGCGACGCCGGTTGGCATCCTGACGCGCCTCTGTGAAGAGGTCGTCGACATAGAGGGGCCGGTCCATGTTGACGAAGTCGTCAATCGCATCCGCGACGCTTGGGGCGCGCGACGTGCGGGGGGGGGCGGATCCAAGATGCGGTCGAGCGCGCAATTGAAGCCGCCGTGGGGCAAGGACGCCTGATTGATGATGACGCTTTCCTGTCGATCCCTGGCCGGGTGGCCAAAATTCGTGATCGCAGCAACGTCGCTTCAGCCACACTGCGGAAGCCTGAAATGCTGCCGCCGTCTGAGTTGCGCACCGCGATCTTGGACGTGGTCGATGCCAATTTTGGTGCGACGCAGGATCAGGTCATTCAGGCGGTCTCGCGCCTGCTGGGCTTCAAATCGACAAGCCAGACGCTCCGCGACATGTTCATCGAACTGATGGAGAAAATGATTGCGGACGGATCGCTTATCCAGCGAAGCAACATAGTCGTATCGGGTCCTGGCGCAGCCCGCGCCGCCGCACATGTGGCGGGATTTGTCGAGGCTTACATACAGGAGGGCGAGAGCGAAAGGCTCGAATTCAAGCAAACCCTTCGTTGGGATGTGCAGGCCAATGCACCGAACAAGAAATTGGAGGAGGTCGTTATCAAGACAGTCGCTGCGTTCGCAAACAGCATGGGCGGCGTGCTATTCATCGGCGTGTGCGACGACGGCTCGATTGCGGGCCTGGAACCGGATTATCGATGTCTGGGCGGCAATCGCGACAAATTTGAGCTGCATTTAACATCGCTGTTCGGGAGCCATTTTGGACATGCTTTTCGAGCATCGAAGATACGCGTCAGCTTTCCGGCCGTGAATGGATGTGAGATTTGCAGAGTGGACGTCGGACCAGCCGCGTCGCAAATCATCGTCAAGCTCGGCGACAAGAATGACCGCCCTGTAGAGCGCTTTTTCGTGCGGACGGGAAACTCATCCCAGGAATTGTCGGTAAGCCAAATCACCGAATATGTGCGCGGGCGGTTCAACAGATAGAACCGTCTTCTCCTGCGCAGAGCATGAACCGTCCACGCAAGATCAATTCGCCGAACACGATCTCACCATCAGTGAGTAATTGTCTCGATAGTTGCCGGGTATCGGCTGATCGTTCGGGCTGTCCACCAGCGCGGCACGCACAGCACGGGTCGATACTAGGATCCACAAGACGGTATTTGGCCGGTGCTGTTTCACCTCCGCCAGTTGGCTAGAAGCGTGCGTTGGCTCAGAGCACTTCGGGCACCCGTAACGCTTCAATTCAGCATCAATGTTCGCCGATTGCCGGATCACCGGGTCATAGAACCCAATGTCCCGGCCGTGCTGAGCGCCGGCGGCCTCAAGGCGAGCTTCCAGCCCCAGCCCCCAAGCACGCGAGCGACGAGGCCTTCCAGCCCGGCCCAGCCTGAGTGAGGCAATGTTTGACAACAACTCAGTCAGAATCCGCGTGGGCCAAATAGGCGATCGGATCGATCTACTGGGGGAGAAGCCTTCGTCCCCCAAAGTGCCGGGCACCTACCGGACCGACCTGAGCTGTACCACGTGGCTTGTCAGCGATCGGAACGCATGGGGGCAGATACTTCTATTCTCTTTTGGGCCATGTCGGACGTTGATCAATCTTCGGGCGCCTCAGCCCACCTGGTTGACTTGAAGTACGAGAACAGGCGTTCTGGTGGCACGCAAGTGTAACGCAACAGGGGCAAAAACCGGCCTTTTTCTGCCTCTTCCTGCCCACGTCAGCACATCTAAGCTATTGAAATCGTTGAATGGCCCCTCCGTTGACATGGGGAAGGTCACAGGTTCAATCCCTGTATTGCCCACCATTTTCAAGCACTTAGTCAACTTTTCGCGCCGACTGCCACCAGCTGTGGCTGGCTCGGCAGGATGATTTTGCGCTTCGTCATTTTCGCGTCGATGTCCGCCATGACCTCATCAATGGCGACCCGTGCCGCACTCAGATAGCTCGGATCGTATTTGGCGTAGATCTCCGTCGTTCGCAGTCCGGCAGCCTTGTGCCCCAACATGCCTTGGACCTCCCACGGCGGAACGCCGCGACGCCTGAGTTCTTTCGCCATGGTGTGCCGGATGCAGTACGGCGAAATCCGCTCGGGCAACCCCTTGGCGATCTTGGGCAGGCGCTGGAAGGCTTTCTTGACCGAGAAGACGCGGTCGCCGTGATAGGTGATGACGTAGTTGGTCTTCACCTTCTTTAGCCACGGCAGCAGGGTGTTGGTCATCGGAACGGTCGGCCGATACTTTTTCGTCTGCTTGCGACCCTCGGGGTTGAGCCGGACCAGCTTGCTCTCGAAGTCGAGTTGAAAGCGGGTCAGTTCGAGAACGGCCTCGGGCCGCGCCATGGTGTTCGCCATCACCAGGCAGAACATCACGAGATGATCGGACTTAACGTTTTCGAAGATGATCGCCATCTGGTCGAGGGTCAGCGCCCGTTCCTTTGGCTCGCCCACGTCCACCGTCGGGATGAACGGCACGCTTGTGATTTCGCTCTCCCGCTTCGCACGGTTGAGCGCCGAGCGGCCATCGCACAAACAGCGATTGATGGTTGCCGGCGCCCACTTCCTGGCGCGCAAGTCGTCGATGAATTCCCGGATGCGCCGTTTTGTCAAATCCGCGACCGTGACGGCACCGAAGAATTCATTCCACAGAGCCAAGTTCGGTTCGATGACATGGCGAGAGCGCAGTTTGGACGCGTGCTCATTCCAATAGCGCATCAAAACCGTGGCCAGCGGCACGACCGCGGGGTCCTCATCGACCATCGTCTCGTTCTTGAGCACCCAGCCGGCCAGGATCAGCTTGGCTTCCTCAAGGTCCGCTGTGCCAAGAGAAACGCGGCGTGTTTGTCGCGCTTTCTTGTCGTACCAAGTCCTTTGCCAGCCGCCTTTGCCGTCTGGCCGTTTGGAGATCCAATGCTCTCCGATTTCGAAGACACGGTCTCCGGGTTGGATTGGTTTTCGCATGTCGGCTTTACCTCCTGTGAGTTGAGATAGGCGCGCAGCTGCTCTTCGGTATAGAAGATTCTGCCGCGGACGGGAGTATATCCGATGCGTCCGACACGGCGCTCGCGTCGAACGGTGTCGATTGAAACACCAAGGAAACGAGCTGCGTCGTACTCGCGCAGGAGCTGCGGCAATCTGGAATCGGTTTGTGGATCGCCGTCCGAGCGCGACGCGCTCTCCGTGCGATGTTGGTTCTCCTTCATGTGGAGAACGCTGCGCGCGGCGGTCCCAAACGCAAGTGAAGCAGTCGACGACAGCCGCGCATGAACGGCGGATCCGGAAGACGCGAGCGCGGCCCGGCGAGATGCTGCGGAGTGGAGCGACCCGCAATTTGGTCGGATCATCTGAGAAATCCAGCCCAAACTGTTGGCGAAATCTCCGTCCCGCAGACTCGACTTTTAGATATCCAAGGTTTCAGTCGAGACCACCAACCTCTCACTCTCATAGGATCAGTGACGTCTCCCGGGCAGCACCCAGGGAAGCGATATGGCGCCGGTTCAATCAGGGAGGCCTGAGCGCAAACAAGCCCGATCAAGCGGTATTTGCGCAGCAGGCAGATTTGGCCGAGCGATAAGCGAAAGGATTTTGCAGCCTTGGCGTAGCCTAAGCCGTGTCCTGCCGGGACTGGTTTTGCCTGTCGCGAATTTCGACTAAGGTACCGTGATGGCGGGCAGACGCCGGATAAGCCAAAGCACGCAGGCATGAGCGACATAACTTTAGGAGAGTTGCAGCGGTTTTCGGCTGTCGCTTCCGGCGTCGTGCTGTTCCTTGTCGGGGGGGTCTATTGGCTACATCACCAGCCGGAAAACCAGTCTGGACGGCCGTCCAGGACTGTCGTGCAAGTCCAGCTTGTTCCCTCTTTCTCAAATCGCGTGGCCACCGATCAGCCGCAAGCCCCGAGCCCGATGAACCCGGCGACAACTTCAGGCAAGGCGCTGCGACACATTCGCCAATCACAAAATCGAAGTCCCGCGCCATCGCCCACGCCGCTTCCAACACCGAGCGCAACGCCTGCGTCGCCGGCAGACACGATGATCGCCAGCAACGACACCGTCTCGCACTTTCAAGAGATCCTGTCCGCGCATATCGGACGGTTCAAGCACTATCCGCAGGACGCTGTGCGTGAGCGGCTGCAAGGCACAGTGCAAATCGTCTTTGTCATGAATCGCGGCGGTGAGCTGCTCGATCTTTGGGTCGACAAGAGCTCGGGCTATGATTTCTTCGACAGGGAAGCCATGGAAACCGTTCGCAGAGCACAACCCCTGCCGCCGATTCCGCCCGATTTACCCGATCGTCTGAATATCACGATGCCGGTCGCGTTTGCGAAATCCTGACATCGACAGGACGTCTGAGATGAAATGGCCTTTCCCTACCGCGCTTGTCTACGTTTTGGCCTCGGCGGTCGGCCATGCGGCCGACATCCCGCCCAAATCGGATGCGCCCAGCCAGGTTTGCGTGGAAGTCGAGATCGCCGGCGTGAAGTCCAATTCCTACGACTGCCTCAATCAGCAACTCGCCCGCCAGGCGCAGACGGTTCAGTCCATCGGCAATATCGCGCCGGTCGGCGCGGGGTCGCCGTCCGTACTGACGGGAGGTTTCAACCAGGCCGCCGTGAATCAGCAATTCGGCCAGAATTTTGGCAAGTCGCCAACGCCCTATCGTCCGCCGGCGCCCGTTTTTGCGCATCCCATCGCAGGGCATTGAGCGCCTGTTTCGAGAGCCTCGCATGTCGCGCCTGACGATTTGCTGGATGGCGCTGCTGTTGCTTGCCAGCGCCGCGCTGGGATCGCCCGCCGCGGCTGAAGACGCGCCGGTGGTCAAATCTTCAGAGCGCATCGAATTCGATATTCCGTCGCAGCCGCTCGAGATGGCCATTGTTGCTTTTGGCGAGCGCGCGGGTATGCAGGTCCTCTACGATAGCTCGCTGGCGCGAGGGCTCCGTTCGTCGGCGGTGAAGGGAAGCTTTACCCGTGACGATGGTTTGCTGGCCCTGCTCGCGGGAACGAATTTGACCGCGCGCCACGTCGATGCAAGCAGCTTCGTGCTGCTTCCGGCGACGGGCGCGGGCGCCGCCCTGGACAGTCCCGTCCATGCCATCGAAGGCGGCGTTCTTTCGCTCGATACGTTGCGGGTGGACGCGCCGGCCGACGATTTTAACGCCTACAGCGCGGTGATCAGGTCCGATCTGTTGAAAGCGTTGCAGAGAAACGCGAAGACGCGTGCGGGAAATTTCGTCGTGCATGCGAATATCTGGATCGGTCCGGCAGGCGAGGTTCGGCGATCCGAACTTTCTCTTTCGACCGGCAGCAGGACGCGCGACAAAGCCATCGTGGAAATCTTGGACGGATTTGCGGTCAGTCAACCGCCGCCGGCCGGATTGCCGCAACCCATCGCCATTCGGATCGAAGTGAAGCCGCTTTGAACGTCGACCGATGTTAGCTGCGTAAGCGGCCTTGACTAGGTTCGGCCAAATAGCGTCCGTTCCGGCCGTGGCTTGGCTGTCGCGTCAGCCGTGCCGCTTCGGGATGTTGGACCTGGTGGGGTACGCAGTGGCAGAGTCGAATAGGGCTGCGTTGCGCAATCTCCTCCTGGCCGGCTATGAGGATTTCGCGCAATGGCTGACCCGTCGGCTGGGCTCCTCGGAGCTTGCGCGGGAAGCATTGCAAGACACGTTCTTGCGCCTGGAAAGCGGTACTGAAATCGGGCCGGTGCGCAGTCCGAAAGCCTATCTTTTGCGCATGGCCCTCAACATCGCGGCCAATCGCAGGGTTTCCGAGAGCCGGCGGTTGAGCGTTTCCGAAACCGATATGCTGCTGGAAATCGCCGACGAGGCACCGGGCCCCGCGAGAGCCGCCGAAGCACGCTCCGAAATCGAGGTGCTGAAGCGCGCCCTTAACGAGCTGCCCGCTCGCCGCCGGGAGATCTTCATCGCCTCCTGGATGGACGAGATTTCGCACCAGGAGATCGCACGGCGCTTCGGGATTACCGTGCGGACGGTCCAGATCGAGCTCAAAGACGCCCTCGAACACTGTCTCTTGCGGCTCAAACGGCAATAAAATATTCGCTAATGGCCGGCCTGCGTTGTCCTTATGAGTAGAGGTTTCGGTCGCTTGTGCACCAACAGTCCTGTTGCGACGCACGCGCCAGGGAAGACGGGGGGAATTTGACCAGGCATGAGCGATCCCGCCGATAACAAGGCTGTGCTCGATCCGCTGATGGGCGAAAGCCTGGAGTGGATCGTGCGGCTGACATCCGGCGCGGCAACCGAGGCCGATGCCGATGCGCTGATGCGCTGGCAGGCTCGCAGTCCCGCCCATGTCGCGGCGTTCAACGAGGCCCTCAGACTGAGATTGGCGTTGCGGGCCGCTGGGCGAGAACTCGCCCTGATGCCGCAAACGGCGGCCGGCACGCACATCCCGCATTCCAATAGACTCGTCGGCCGTCGCGCTTTGCTGGGGGGAGCGATTGCGGCCTCGGTCGCCGGCGCATTTTTTGCCGGACCGCAATTGGGCCTGTGGCCGTCGCTCGCGGAATTGTCCGCCGATTATCGGACCGGCAAGGGGGAACGGCGCCAAGTCATGTTGACGACGGGCCTCTTGCTGGAATTGAACACGCAAACCAGCATCGCCGTGCGTTCAGCGCAGATCAAGCCGCGGGTCGAACTGATCTCCGGCGAAGCAGCCTTCACGGCAAACCTCCCGCCGTCGAACGCCTTCACGGTCGTTGCGGGAACCGGAAAAGCGACCGCCACGCAGGCGAATTTCGACGTGCGTAGCGATGGCGATACCGTCTGCGTGACTTGCGTAACGGGCACGGTCGAAATCGCGCAACGCGAACGCGCCACGCAAATTCGATCGGGGCAGCAACTGACCTATACCACCGATGCGTTGGGCGCCGGCACCGCTTCGGATGCAGAGGCCGCAACGGCATGGCGCAGGGGCTTGCTGATTTTTCGCGATCAGCCGCTGGCGCAGATGCTCGACGTGGTTAATCGCTACCGCCCGGGCCGGATCGTCCTCGTCAATCAGCAATTGGCGCGCCGGACATTCAACGGCATTTTGCAGATCAATCACATCGATGGCGTCTTTGCCCAGCTGCAAAAGCTCGGCGCTCAAATCACGGAACTGCCGGCCGGCATCGTTCTGGTTAGCTGACGCAAAAAATTCACGATTCCGACCTTCGCGTTTGATCGCGCCTGCTTGTCATTAGGAATGAGAGGCCGGTCGAGAGGGCGTTCGACGCGTTCGCGAATGCATTCGTCGTCGTTGATGTGTCCTCCACATCGTTAAGGGAATGTGCGGGCGAAATTTCGGCCCGCAGAATTGCAGTTGCCTGTCGGGGTTGGTTTTGACGCGTCCGCAAAAGAGCAGCGGCTGCGAACGATGTCTGTCGGATTGAGGGTAGGGCGGTGGCGATTGTTGTGCGTAGGCGAGGCGTATCAATCGCCGTGCTGATGGGGTCGGCGATTGCGTGCGGGTTTGCCGGCGACGCTGTTGCCGCTCAAAGCGCTGTGCCTGCGTCCAGTCCCGTACCGGCCCCTGCACAACCGACGCCGCCTCAGCCGCCTGCGGCTCCGTCGGCGCCGCTGCATCTGGACATCAACGAATATCGCATCGAAGGCGAGCATTTGCTGCCGCAGGACGATGTCGAAACTGCGGTCTATCCCTTTCTGGGGCCCGGCCGCACGACCGACGATGTCGAAAAAGCCCGCGCCGCGTTGGAGGCCGTCTACAAGGCGAAAGGCTATCAGACCGTCGCGGTCCAAGTGCCACCGCAGCGCGTCAGCGGCGGCGTTGTTACGCTCAAGGTTGTCGAAGGCACTGTCGGCCGGCTGCGCGTCAACGGCGCCCGTTATTTTCTCCCCGACGCGATCCGACAGGACGCGCCCTCGCTCGCCGAAGGCACCACGCCCAATTTCAACGACGTGCAGCGGGACATCGTCGCGCTCAACCAGCAGCCCGACCGCCGCGTGACGCCCGCGCTGCGCGCCGGCGAAACGCCCGGCACCGTCGATGTCGATCTCAATGTCGATGACACGCTGCCGCTGCACGCGAACCTCGAAATTAACAATCGCTACAGTTCTGATACGACGCACACGCGCCTGAACGCGACGGTGCACTACGACAATCTGTGGCAGCTCGGTCATTCACTGAGTTTCACCTATCAGGTCGCGCCGGAGCGTCCGTCGGACGCCGAAGTCTATTCCCTGTCCTATCTGGCGCGCATTCCCGGGATCAGCTGGCTCAGCCTGCTGGCCTACGGCGTCAAACAGGACAGCGACGTCTCGACGATCGGCGACATCAATGTCGCGGGCCGCGGCGAGATCGCCGGCGCACGCGCGATCTTTACGCTGCCCTACGAGGATGGCTTCTTCCATACGCTGAGCCTCGGCTTCGACTACAAGCATTTCGACCAGGGCGTGACGCTGGGCGGCCAGACCGTTCAAGCACCGATCACCTATTATCCGCTGACGGCGGCCTACAGCGCGACGTGGGCGCAGGACGGTGCGCTGACGCAGCTGGATACGAGCGTCACGTTCCACTTACGCGGGCTCGGCAGCGATCCGGTGGCGTTCGACACCAAACGCTTCAAGGCGTCCGGCGATTTCATCTATTTCCGTGCCGACTTGTCGCGTGCGCAGGATCTGCCCCTCGGCTTTCAGGCTTATGTGAAGGTTCAGGGTCAATTGTCCGACGAGCCGCTGGTGAGCGCCGAGGAGTTGAGCGGCGGCGGCCTAGACACGGTACGCGGCTATCTCGAATCCGAAACGCTCGGTGACAATGGCGGCCTCGGCACGTTCGAGCTCAGAAGTCCCTATCTGCCGGGCCTCTTCGGAAAGACCGGCGACAAGTTCTTCATCAGCGACTGGCGAATCTACGGCTTCACCGATGGCGGCATGCTGACGATCAACCAGCCGCTGCCGGATCAGAAGGCGTTTTTCCCGCTGCTGAGCGTCGGCGGCGGCACGCGGTTCGAGTTGTTCCATCACCTCAACGGTTCGGTGGACGCCGGTGTGCCGCTCATCACGCAAACCTCCACGAAAGCCGGGCAGACGCGATTGAGCCTGCGCGCCTGGGTCGATTTTTGAAGTCCATGGGCGGCTTGGGCCGGGAGCATCGAAGACAAATGTTTGAAACACACATTCGGGTTGGGGCGGTCATGCAGCGAGTGCGAAACAAGTTTCTGGCTATCCTGACGCTGGGAGTGACCTTACTCCTGGCGGCGGTGCCGACACCCGCTTACGCCTGGTGGAATGGCGACTGGTCGGACCGCGAGAAGATCACGCTCGATACCAGCGCCGCCGGCGCCAATATCGACGGTCCGATCGGCACCACGCCGGTCCTAGTGCGGCTGCATGCTGGCAATTTCAAGTTCGACAAGGTCAAGCCGGACGGCAGCGACATCCGCTTCGTCGCCGGCGACGACGCGACGCCGCTCAAATTCCATGTTGAGAAGTTCGACAGCCTACTCGGCGAGGCTTTCGTCTGGGTGAGCGTGCCCGATCTGAAGCCGGGCGCCCAGACCAGCGTCTATCTCTATTATGGCAACGCCAAAGCGTCTGCGGCCGACGACGCCAAGGGCAGCTACGACCCCGACACGGTCCTCGTCTACCATTTCGGTGAGAAGGGCGGTCCGGCGCGCGACTTCACGCAATGGGCGAACAATGCGCAGGGCGCGGGCATAGCGGTCGACGGGTCGCTGATCGCGGGCGGCCTGCGGCTCGATGGTCAGACCCTGCTTCATCTGCCGGCATCGCAGTCGCTGTCCTGGGCGGACGGTCAGGCGCTGACCTGGTCGGCCTGGATCAAGACGGGCGCGCCGCAGCCTGGCGCGATCCTGTTCAGCCGCAGGGATGGCGCGAATGCCTTCCTGATCGGCGTCGATAATGGCGCTCCCTTCGTCGCGGTGACGAGCGCGGCCGGCACGCAGCGCAGCGCGCCCAACGCGGCGCTGCCGCCCAATGGCTGGCACCATATCGCGGTCGTCGCGTCCGGTCCGCGGATCACGCTATTCGTCGACGGCGCACAGGCCGGCGGGCTGGCTGTCGGCATTCCGGCGCTCGCTGGCGCCGCCGTGATCGGCGGCGACACTGCGGCGCCGGCGCAGCCCGCGGCGACCGATCAGTCCAGCACGCCGCCTACTGCAGCCCCAACAGGTGGGTTCGTCGGTGAGATGGACGAACTGGAAATCTCCAGGACGGCGCATCCGGCAGGGTTCATCAAGGTTGCGGCAGTCGGGCAGGGCGGCGACAACGGCAAGTTCCTCACCTCGAGCGTGGACGAGGAAAGCGCGAGCTGGATGTCCGGCTATCTCACGGTGATCCTGAAATCCGTGACGCTCGACGGCTGGGTGGTGATCGGCATCCTGATGGTCATGGCGGCGCTGAGTTGGGTGGTGATGGTCGACAAGGCCTCCTATCTCTCGAAACTCGCCAGAGCCAACGGTCATTTCCTCACGAGCTTCCGCGAAGTCGCCGCCGATCTCACCGTGCTCGACCAGGGCGGTGCCGAAGCGATCGCGGGGCTCAGCGGCAAGGTGACGGCGGCGGACAAGAACATGGTCCGAAATTCGTCGCTCTATCGCATCTACCATGTCGGGGCGGAGGAACTGCGCCGCCGCTTCGCGGGCGTGCGCTCGCGGACGCTCTCCGCCCAATCCATCGCGGCGATCCGCGCCGCGCTCGACAGCGGATTGGTGCGCGAGATCCAGAGGCTCAATCGCCAGATGGTGCTGCTCACCATCGCGATCTCCGGCGGACCGTTCCTCGGCCTGCTCGGCACGGTGATCGGCGTGATGATCACCTTCGCGTCGATCGCCGCTTCGGGCGACGTGAACGTCAACGCCATCGCGCCCGGTATCGCAGCGGCGCTGGTGGCGACGGTCGCCGGCCTCATCGTCGCGATACCGGCGCTGTTTGGCTACAACTATCTCACTTCGCGCATCCGCGACCTGACCAGCGACATGCAGGTCTTCGTCGACGAGTTCACGACGAAGATGGCCGAGTTCTACAGCGGCCAGGCGGGCGGCTGAGATGCAGCTCCAGCCCGAAAACAAGCCCTATGACGACATCAACATCACGCCGATGTTGGACCTCGCCTATGTGCTGCTGATCATCTTCATCATCATGACCACGGCATCGGTGCAGGGCATGAAGGTCAACCTGCCGCGCGCCAGCGCCCAGCCCAGCCTGACCGAGAACAAGACCAAGGCGATCTCGATCACCAATGACGGCAAGATCTTCCTCGACACCGTGCCCGTCACGTTGCCGGAGCTGGAACAGCGTCTGATCCAGCAAAAAGCGCTGACGCCGGACTTTCCCGTCGTGATCAAGGGTGATGGCCAGACGCAATACCAGACCGTGATGGATGTGCTCGACCTGCTCGGGCGTCTCAACATCACCCAGGTCGGGCTCGCGACCAAGCCGCTGACGAAATGATGGGAGCGGCGCGCGATGGCTGAGATTTATGTGGAGGACGAAGGGGGGCTGTTCCGCCGGCATCGCTCCGCTTTCATCGCGGCCGCGGCGGTCGTGCTCGTCCTTGGCGTTGCGGGCTACTTCCTCGGGAGCAGCGACCAGCCGGTGCGCAAGGTGACGGAATTCACGATGGTGAAGATCGTGCCGCCGCCGCCGGCCCCTCCGCCGCAGCAGCAGCCCTTGCCCGAACCGAAAATGATCACCCAGCCCAAGATGATCACGCCGGAAATCAAGCAGGAGCATGTCGATACGACCAAGCCCAACACGCCGGCCAAGGGGCCCTTGGGTCTGGACACCACCGCGGTCGGCCCGGGCGACAGCTTCAATCTCGGCGGATCGCCCGGCGGCAATGGTATCCTGGATGGCGGCGGCGGCAGCCGCTGGGGCTGGTACGCCAGCATCGTGCAGGAGCAGATTTCCGAGGCCCTGCGCAACAATCCCAAGACGCGGCGCTCCAGGTTCAGCGTTCAGATCAGCATCTGGGCGGATTCCGAGGGCCATATCCAGCGCGTGCGCCTCAGTTCCTCCACCGGCGATCCGGAGCTAGATCGGGCCCTCGAGAACGACGTCTTCGTCGGTCTCACGCTGCGCGAGCCGCCGCCCAAAGACATGCCCATGCCCATCGTGATGCGCAACGTCGCGCAAAGACCCGGCTGACGCGGCCGCGAACATTTCAAGGGGAATTGAATTCGATGTCCAATGCCAAGTCGCTCTCCTGTAGCAAGACCAAGCCGATTGTTGCCGCCTTGTTATGCGGCGTCGCGGCGCTTGCTCTGGCCGTCTCGATGACACCGGTGCAGGCCGCGTCCGCCAGCGGCGGGGCATCGACCAATTCGACCATCAATCTTGTCAATCTGCTGGTGAAGCGCGGGATCATCTCCCGTCAGGATGCCGACGCGCTCATCAAGCAAGCCAATGACGAAGCCGCATCTGCCCGGCCTCCGGCTTCGTCGGTTGCGGCGGCGGCAGTAGGACCCTCTGCTGCCGCCGCCGCGCCATCTTCCGTCGCGACGGTTCCGCCGGCGGACGGCGCGGTCCACGTCACCTATGTACCGGAGATCGTGCGCAAACAAATCGAGGACAATGTCCGCGACAAGGTGATGGCCGAGGCGCGCGCCGGTCATTGGGCCGCGCCCGATGCCGTGCCGGGCTGGATCCACAACATCCGCCTGTCGGGCGACATCCGCACCCGCTACGAAGGTGATCTGTTTCCGCACGGCAACGACAACACGGGCAGCTTCCCGAATTTCAATGCCATCAACACCGGCAATCCGTTCGACGTATCGGCCATCAGCAATCCCAATTTCCCGCCGGAGCTGAATGTCGACCAGAACCGCAACCGCTTCCGGCTGCGCGCCCGCCTGGCGCTGGACGCCGATCTCGGCGAGGATTTCTCCGCCGGCGTGCGCATCGCGACGGGCGACAGCAATTCGCCGGTCTCGACCAACCAGAGCCTCGGCGCTTCGGGCGGCGATTTCAGCAAATATTCGATCTGGCTCGACCGCGCCTGGATCAAATTCGCGCCCGTCGATACGGAGGAACAGACACTGTCCGCCACGGTCGGCCGTTTCGAGAATCCGTTTCTCTCGACCGATCTCATCTACGACGACGATCTCAATTTCGACGGCGTGGCAATGCACGAGAAGTTCGCGATCGGCAGGTTCTCGCCCTTTGCGACTATCGGCGCATTCGCGGTGTTCAACACCGATCTAAATTTCGCTTCGAACCAGCCGGCGAAGTTCAAAAGCGACGATAAATATATGTTCGCGGGCCAGGTCGGCTTCGACTGGAAGTTCGGCCGCGCCTCCGATCTGCAATTCGGTGTCGCCTACTACGACTTCGACAATGTGCGGGGACACCTCTCCAGTCCCTGCACGATCGTCAACGCGGCTGATGCCTGCGATACCGACGATACGCGTCCGTCCTTCGCGCAGCGTGGCAATACTTATATGCCGCTCAGACTGATCGTACCGACCGCCGCCAACGATTTCGGCACGATCGATCAGTTCCAATATTATGGCCTCGCCACTGGCTATCACGAGCTTGCGGTGACCGGCCGGCTCGATATCGCGCATTTCGATCCTTTCCACATCCTGATCGATGCCGAGGGCGTCAAGAATCTGGCGTTTCAGAAGAGCGGGATCGCGGCTGTTGCGGTCAACAACCGCGGCAGCATTCCGGCCGGCGGAACGATCGGTCCCTTCGCCGGTGGCGACACCGGCTATTTCGTCCGCAGCACGTTCGGCGCGCCGACGCTAGCCCATGCCTGGGACTGGAATGTCAACATCGGTTATAAGCATCTCGAATCCGACGCCGTCATCGACGGCCTGACGGATTCCGATTTCGGCCTCGGCGGCACGAACCTTCAGGGCTACATCGTCGGCGGCAGTCTGGCGCTGTCCTCCAACGTCTACACAAGCGTCCGCTGGTTGAGCGCCGACAGCATCGCCGGTCCGCCATATGCCGTGGACATCGTCCAATTCGATATCGGGACGAGGTTCTGATGACGCGCGCAACGAAATACCTCGCGGCGTTCTGTGTCCTGATCGTGTTCGCTACCGCGCCTGCGGGGGCGGACGACGCGACCGAAGCCCGGCTGCGCGATGCCCTGCGCGGCGTCACGGCGCAATTGAGCGACGCCCAGGAACAGATCGCATCGCTTCAGGCCAAGCTCGCGGCCGCACAGCAGGACGCCGCCAAACTGCGCTCGGAGGGCGGAAGCGGCGAACGGACCAGCGACGCCGGCGCGGCCTATGCGCGGGCGGCCGCCGAATTTAACCGCCGATTGGCGGGCCAGAACCAGACCGCGGCCAGATGGCAGGCGGCCTACAACACGGCAGCCGAGACCGCGCGCGCTGCCGAGGGCGCGCGTGCGCAGCTCGCGACCGATCTCGACGTCGCCAAGAAAAGCGCGACGGCGTGCGAGGCCAAGAACCAGAAGCTGTTCGACATCGCGACCGAGATACTGCGCCGTTATGGCGACGAGGACATGAGCGACGCTCTGGCCTCGCACGAACCGTTTCTCGGCCTCGAGCGCGTGGAACTACAGAATTTGATGCAGGACGACGCCGACAAACTGCGTGACAACAAGGTGAAACCATGAGCGCGGATGAGCGTGCCCTCGACAAGCTGGTCCATTCGCTCGACGCGGATGCGATACGCGACCTCTTCCAGCGGGCGGGATATCGGGCGGAGATCGTGACCGACACCGATGGCGCAAGGCTGGTCCGCTCGTCCACCGGCGGGCTGGCCTTCCATGTGCGGCTTGCCGATCCGCTTTCCGGAGACACGCCGACGTTTGCGGCTGCGAATATTTTCGCGGCCTTGCAGGTTCAGGGCACCCTGCCGCTTTCGATCGTCAATCGCTGGAACGCGTCGAAGCGTTATGCGCGCCTGTATCTGGCCGGCGACGTGATCATGCTCGACATGGACATCTCCGTCCTGGGTGGCGTGACGATGAGCCATCTTCACGCTCAGGTCCTGCTTTGGGACCGCCTCGTCCAGGATCTCCTGCGATATCTGCGTGAGGCGGTGGCCGGTCTTGCGGCAAATGAGGGCTCGCCGGCGCCCGTGGACGTGATGCCGGACATGAATGAAAGCCGCGCCGCGTCTGCATAGCGTTGCCAAGTGCCGGCTTGTCCGGCGTTTTTCGTGAGATTGAAGAGGATCCGTTCGTGAGCGCGCTTTCATCAAAGACGAAGTCGGCCCGCAACGCGCGCCGTGCCTTGTTGCTCGCCAGTGTCAGCATCCTTTCGCTCATGACGGCGACCTCCGCACAAGCCGGCGATATCTTGCGTGGCAATGTTCTGCCAGCTCCGGCCGCCGCCGCGGCCGCGGCCACTGCCGCGTCGCAGCAGTCGGCAGCCGCGGCGACTCGCGCGCAAGACTCGCTGCTGCGCACCACGCAGGCGCTTCAGGCGATGCAGTCGGCGCAAAGCGCGGCGCGTTCACTGGCGGGTTCAGCGCCGAGCACCGTACCGAACGGTCTGGCCGTAGGCGGCCTTCAGGTCGTCGACAATCCGATTCCGGCGGCGCAGGACACGACCGGCACCAGCACTTGGGATGGCGCCAATGCACCAACCCAGTCGACGGAAGCGAGCGGTCATGTCGATGTGAACATCAAGCAGACGGCGAGTCGCGCCATCCTGTCCTGGAAGTCCTTCAACGTCGGCAAGGACACGACGCTCACCTACGATCAGCAGGGCAATGCCGACTGGGTCGCGCTCAACCGCGTGGTCGGCGCCGGCGCGGCGCCGAGCCAGATACTTGGCGCGATCAAGTCCGACGGCACGGTCCTGATCATCAACCAGAACGGCATCATTTTCGGCGGCACCAGCCAGATCAACACCAATTCGCTGATCGCCTCGACGCTCGAGGTCGGCCGGTCCCTGAACGCCAATGGAGTGGCCGGGCCAAGTACGATCGCCAACCGCGACCAGGAATTCCTGGCCGATGGCCTGCTCGGCTATGGCGACACCCTTGCTATTCCCAATACCGCCGGGACCTTCTCTGGTATCGCCACGAGCAGCGTCGGGAGCGTTCAGGGCACGGGCAAGGTGACGGTACAAGCCGGCGCCCAGATCACCAGCGGCGATGGCGGCTATATCCTTCTGACCGGCCCGGCGGTGGAAAATGCCGGCACGCTTTCCGCTACCGACGGCCAAGTCATCCTGGCCGCCGGCGACGCGCTGATTCTGACGGAAGCGACCGGCGCGGCCGGCAGCGCCGAGCCGGGCATTCGCGGCCTGATTGCAGTTCCGGAGCTCGGTTTGAGCGCATTCACATTGGCGCAAAACGATACGGGCGGCATCATCCAAAGCGATCGCGGCTCGATCTTTCTGGGCTCCGCGAGCACCGACGGCGTCAAGATCGTCCAAAGCGCGACGGTCAACCAGGGCGGCCTGTTCGCCACCACCAGCGTGGCGCGCAACGGCGCGATTCAGGTTTCCGGCTCCTATATCGACATCGCTCCCACCAGCCTCATTGCCATCACGCCGGACGACAATGCGGGAACGGTGCCGCAGGACCCCACGTCGCTGGCGGATTTCAAGCCATCGGAAGTCATCATCGGAAATCTGGGTAGCTCGCTCAACGCGAACTCGAGCATCTTTTCATCGATCAACATCGAATCCAATTCGCTCCTCTATGCGCCATCGGCCGATGTCGACATAGGGCAAGTGCCGGGCGACACTTCCGATGTGGCGAGCCCGGCGGGCATAGGCAATGGCATCGGTCTGAACTCACGGGTTTTCATCGATTCCGGCGCGACGATCGACGTGGCGGGCTTGAAGGACGTGCTGGTTCCGGCGTCGCGCAACCAGATTCAGATCGGTCCGCTGAAGAACAACGAACTCGCCGACAGCCCCGCCTACAAGGACAGCTTCCTCAACGGCGCCACGGTCACGGTCGATCCGCGCCTGTCCGGCGTGCGGGACGATGGCGTCGCCTGGATCGGCTCGCCGCTGATCGACGCTAAGAGCTACGAGCAGCAAGTCGGCGTCAGCGCTTCGGAACTGATGACCACCGGCGGCAATGTGACCATCGGCGCCGCCGGATATTCGAACACCGGGACCGTCATACCCGATGTGATCGTGAAGGCGGGCGCGACCATCGATATTTCCGGCGGTTGGGTCACCTATCAGGGCGGCATGGTCAAGACGACTCAGCTCATCACCTCGGACGGCCGGATCGTCGATATTGGCGCCGCCAATCTCACCGATACCTATGTGGGGATTTATACCGGCGGCGTTGTCGACCATGCCCATTGGGGCGTGACGGAAACCTTCGCCGATCCGTTCGGCAACGGCCAGAAAGCGGTGCCGACCTTCAACGAAGGCCGCGACGCCGGTTCGCTGACGATCAAGGCTTCGGCGGCGATGTTCGACGGCACGATCTATGCCGGCGCCTATGCGGGCCCGCAGCAGATACTGGCCGGCCAGGCCGGGACCGGCACCAGCGCTGTGTATGGCGATGAGCGCTTGATGCAGGGGGCCAACTCCCAGCTTCCCGCGGGCGGCTTCCTCTACTTCCAGGCTCTGAGCGCGTACCCACCAGGCGTATCGAGTGCCACGGCCCCCTATGTCGGCGGAGCGGATATCGTGGTGGAAGCGGCCTCCGATCACCAGGCCGTGGCCGCCGACCTTGCGTTCGGCCAGTCGATCGTGACAGCGCCCGACGGCACGATGAAAATCACCACGCGCGATCCGGCGTCCGTCCCTTCGATCGCACAGCTTTCGACCATCGACCTGTCGGACGCGACATTGTCCGCCTCCGGACTTTCGCAGGTTTCCCTGCATACCAGCGGCGCGGTGACGGTGACTGCCAAGGCCGATGTGGCGCTCAATCCCGGCGGCGTGTTCGATGTGCTGGCCGGCCGTACCATCACGGTGGACGGCACGGTCTCCGTACCGTCCGGGCATATCGCGCTCGAGACATTCGACAGCCGGCAGATCTCGCTCGGCGGTTCGGTGTTTTCGAAAGCACCGGCAACGGTCGGTTCCTTCGATGTCGTCGTCAACGGCACGCTGTCGACGCGCGGGCTTTGGGTCAATGATTACGGGGCGAGCGACGCGGCTCTGCAAGGGTCTGCCTGGCTCGACGGCGGATCGATCTCGATCTATGCGGCGCCGCGGGTAGCCTCGCTGCTGATCACCACGACGGGTAGCGCCATAACGCCGACCACGGTGACAGACCTTTCCGGCAGCATCTACATCAATGCCGGGTCGTCAGTCGATGTCTCCGGCGGCGGCTATGTCGGCCAACTGGGGGCGCTCGATCTTTCGGCGCATGGCGGTGACCTCAGCCTGTATGACGAGACCAGCTACTTCCAACTCACATCGCCTGGAACCAATGCCGGCGCCAGCGGCTTCCGTGTCCACGGCCTCACCAATTCCGGCGGTTTTGGTAACAACCCCTATATTCCGATCAACCCGGATCAGATCAATTCGCGCGTGGAGATTGACCCGTCCGCGATTCACGCCCAGGGCTTTGCCGGCGGCGGCACCTTCACCCTGACCACGCCGGAGATCGCCTTCGGCAGCGACACCACCACCAGCGCCACCGAACTGCCGCTCGACTTCTTCTCCACGGCGGGCTTCGCGAACTACAAGATCACCTCCTACAAGACAGATATTTTCGCCAATCCGTTCGTCAACGATCTGGGCGGCACCGACGCTATCCTGGCGACCCAGACATTGACGGTCGGCGCGGGCCAGACGCTGGCACTGACGCAGTCGATGCTGCCGAGCGTTCTGGATGCCGGCCAGACCAGCGCCCTGCGCGGTCTCGCGTCGGGCGGCGACCTGTTCTCGGTGCTGACACCGTCTGTTCCAGGCAACGCTTGGGACAGCAGGCCGGTCAATCTGACGCTTGGCGGTCTTCTCGAACTGGAAGTAGCTCAGGGCGGCAGCATTACCGGCGCGGCGGGCGCGACGCTCACCGTGTCGAAACTGCTCAACGAGGGCACTATCCGCATCGCGGGCGGCAATATCGTCCAGCAGGAAGTCCTGCCGGGGGTCTATCTCGGATACAACGGAACCCTGCATGACACGGCGCTGGGGATCCACGCGCTGTCCGACATCTTCTCCGTCAATCCGGACGGCAGCATCGACGAAAATGCGGCAAGCACCTATTCGAGCAGTGTGACCAATGCGCAATTGGCCGGCGTCGGAAACGACTTTCTGCAATATGCGATCTATTTGCTCGGCGATCTCGATGCCGATCAGGGCGTCGTGCTGGCGCCCGGCAGCGTGACGGACCTGTCCGGCACCAGCATCCGCAATCCTTATGCGCTCGATCCCAAGACCGGTGCGCCGATCGTCACCGGCCGTATGGTCGATGGCGGCTCGCTCTCGACTGATCCGAATATCGCGCTGCCGGGGCAACAGATCTTCCGGCCCCAGATGCTGTCGGCCTATGCAAGCCTTTTGACGGCTGCCAGTTCCTCGGGCAGTGTCACATTTAGCGGGCTCGATATCGCGCAAGCCGGCCTCGATATGATCGTTGCGCCGAGCGCTATGCTGAATCTTTCCGGCGCGTCCGACGTGTATGACCTGCCGGTCGCAAACCAGTTGCCGTCCGCGAATGTTTCCAATTATGCCCCGACGCCGGTCTGGAGCTCGGCAGGAACGCTGTCCGCCGGTGCCGGCGCGACCCTGACGGGCGCGACGATTCTCGCCCATGGCGGTTCTGCCGAAGCCGAAGGCGGCACGCTGGCCCTGACCGATCCGGTTCTGGTGCAGCACGATCCCGACTTGCCGACGGCGGGGCTGGTGTCGGCCGACATGATCGCCGCTGCCGGCTTCGACACGCTGGTCGCGACGGGCAGCGTCAGTTCCAGCGGCGATGTCACGGTCGATCTGGGCCGCGGATTCTTTCTCCAGAATCGTCTTTATGCCGGTAATACGCCCCCGCCCATCGGGGTGACGCCCGGCGACAATCTGTTGCCCACGGTCAAGGCCGGCGGCCGTCTGGAAATCGACGCGCCCTATGTTTCGTTCATCAGCAACATCGACGGGATCATCAATCCCGCCCAGGGAACGCCTGGGACCGGAAGCGTCGTCTTCAACGCCCAGGCGATCGACATCACCGGCGACGTTCTGTTCGACCAGTCCGTCGCCAGCGCGACGCTGAATGCCAGCGGCGATGTGCGCCTGATCGGCGTGCAGCCATGGGAAAACGGCTTTCCCGGCATCACCATCATCACGCCGACTCTCACCTTGCAGGGCGCGCTCGCCGTCAATGGCGACCTGACGATCAACGCCGCGCAAATCTATCCCACCACCGGATCGAGCTTTGTCATCTCCTCGACCAAGGCTGGTGGCACGATCGCGTTCGGCCGCAGTGGCGCCGCCACACCCGCCACACCTTACTCGGCCGGCGGCAACCTGACGGTGGAAGCCGCCAATATCGTGCAGGGCGGCGTGCTGCGCGTGCCGCTCGGCACCCTGACGCTGGGCACGACGGCCGCCGTGACGGGGTTTGCCCCCGCGACGCAGACCGTCACCCTGACGGATGGCAGCATCACCGCGGTTTCGGCCAACGGGCTGGTCATTCCCTACGGCACTACCACCGACCAGACCGAATGGTATTTCACGCCTACCGATGCCGATCCGCTGACCGCGCCGCCCGCCAAGCTGCTGGCACTTGCCGGCGCCGCGGTCGACATCCAGAGCGGCGCGACGGTCGATCTCAGCGGCGGCGGCGACGTCTTCGCCTATGAGTTCGTGCCCGGCACGGGCGGATCGCGCGACGTGCTCGATCAGCGCAATCCCGACGAGTTCACCGGCAACAACGGTTATCAATATCCCGACCACCGCCAGATTTACGCGATCGTGCCCGGCCTCTCGAGCGCGCCGGTAGCCGCCAACGATCCGATCTATTCGGCCAATTACGGCAGCCTCTCCTCCGTCTCCGGCGTCGGCAGCCGCGTTTATCTGAGCGGCGGCAACGGCCTGGCGGCGGGCTGGTACACCTTGCTGCCGGCGCAATACGCCCTGCTGCCCGGCGGCATGCGGGTGGTGCAGGAGACCGGCGCCAAAAGCGTCGTTCCGGGCACCAATTCGAAGCTGACCGACGGAAGCCTGGAAGTCGCCGGCTATTTCGGCGATGCGCTGTCAGGCGCGCGCTCGTCGCAGGTCGCCCTGTTCACAGTGCAGTCGCAGGCGGTCGTCGCCAAGGAATCGAATATCGCCCAGACCACGGGCAACAGCTATTTCGCGGCGCTCGCCGCGCATGGCGGCGTGACGACACCGCAGCTTCCCGTCGATGCAGGCAGGCTCGTGATCAATCCGGGCGCGTCTCTGCTGGTCGATAGTGTTCTATCCACCGCGGCGGGCACCGGCGGGCGTGGGGCGCAGGTCGACATCGGCGGCAGCAGCTTCGCCATTCTGCCCAGCCTGCCGCAGGATGCGCCCGCCGACGGCACCTTGCGGATTACCGCGAGCAGCCTGACCAACCTCAACGCCGACAGCCTGCTGATCGGCGGCACCCGCAGCGACAATCCGGACGGCAGCACCACCCTCAACGTCACGGCGCACGATATCCTCGTCCAGAACGACGCCACGACGCCGCTGTCCGCCGGAGAAATCCTGCTCGCCGCCACGTCGAACGTGACGGTCGCTGACGGCGCGGTTATCACCGCCAGGGGCACCCTGTCGGACACCCGTACGGGCGCCTACCAGATCGGTTCGGCGGCGATCGGCGGTGCCACCGGAACCGGCGCACTACTGCGCGTGGCCAACGGGCCCGAGCGGCTGGTCGCACGCGTCAACAACACGAACGCCGCCAGCCTGACTGTCGGCGCTGCCACACTCAGCGGCAATGCCGTGATGTTTGATTCCAGCGGCGCCAACAACCTGTCGCCATCGCTGATCATCTCCGGCGCGAAGTTCGTCGCGATCGGCGCTCCGCGCATCGGCCTGGGCTTCGATCCGGCGACCTTTGACGGTCTGGCGGTTACCGGTGCGCTCGAAACGCTGCTGGAGCAGAGCGGGGCGCAACTCACCTTCCGCTCGCAATCCAGTATCGACTTCGCCGACGGCACCTATGATTTCGGCTCCGTCCGCTTCGATGCCGGCGCGATGGCCGGCCGTGGCGGCGCCGTCGTCATAAACGCCGATACGGTGAGCCTGGGCAATGTCAGCGCCGCCGGCGCGGTCTGCAACGATTGTTCGGCCGCCGACGGCACACTCGCGATCAATGCGAGCCAGATCCTGTTCACCGACGGCGCCCTGGCGACCAAGGCGTCGGTCCTCACCACCAATGTCCCCGTCACCCTCGCGGCCGACACGACGTTCATCTTGCCTGCCGGCACAGCCTTGCCGCTTGCCGGATCCACCACCGTGACTGACGTCCTGACGGTACCGACCCGGGTTACAGTCCCGGCCGGAACCACCTTGGCCATCGCGGCCGGCACCGGGATCATCCTGCCCGGGGGCGCCGACGGCGCACTGGCCAACGGCACGACCGTGACGCTCGGCAATGGCGGGACAATTCTTCCGGCGGGCAGCTATGTCTTCCCCGACGGCTATCGATTCGTGTTCAGCGGAACCAACAGCGGCGGCAGCAATGCGGCGGGCACCTACGCCACCGGAACCGCGACCTCGGTTCAGATTCCCGTCAATGCACAGGTCTCGCTGAGCGCGCCGGCGCAGAGCGCGCTGACGAATTTCTTCGGCGGCGGCGTCACCCTGTCGGCGCAGAAGGGCATCTTCGCGCAAGGCAGCGGCAGCCTGCTGGATACCGGCAACGCGGCGCTGACGCTGCGCACGCCCTATATCGGCGACAGCGCGGTCCCGCTTGCCGCCGGCGTCAACGCCACGATTCCCGATCTTGCCTTCTCCTCGACCAATGCTGTCACGATCGACAATGCGGGTGCGGCGGCGATACCAGCCACTACCGGCATTCCGGGTGCGTCCATCACGATCAACGGCGAGTCGGTCGCGATCTCCGGCAGCACCGTCAACGCCACGGCCGGCACGGTCGCCATAACCTCCGCCACCGGCATCACGCTGGCCAATGGCGCCACGGTTCAGGCACCGGGCTATTCCCAGGTGTTTGGCGACGCCGTCGATCCGGTAACCCAGGATGCGCCGGGCGGCCGGGTCACGCTGAAGGCACTGAACGGCGATATTGACCTGGGCACGGGCACGACCGTCTCGGTCGGCGGCGGCAAGGGCATCGCCGGCACGCTGGAACTGCTTGCCGACAAAGGCACCGTCGATTTCGGCGGCACCATCGACGCCCATGCGCCGGATGGCGGCGGCAGCTTCACACTCGCCACCAGCGGCGCGTTCGATCTTGCCACGC